>JAVLBR010000027.1:0-20043 GCA_031581125.1 Schleiferiaceae bacterium
GGGGGCTCTCATAAAGAAAGACTACGCCTGCTGCAGCGCCCGCGCCTGCGCCAGATGGCGCTGGAGGTGGTACGGAATAATCTGCAAGGCATCCCAGCCATTTACCTTCAGGAAGGGCGCCAGGGATTGAATACGAAGGTCTTCGTAGGCGTATTGAGAAAATTGCTCCAAATGCCCGCCCAGGGTATCCAGGTCGGTGATCAACTCCCGGAAAATAACATCCGCCACCAGCGCATGTCCTTTCTCTTGCTTTTTGAGTGGATCTACCGCTGCGGGCGCCCGCATGGGCAGTAGCGATTTTTGCCCCCGGGGTTTTTGGGTGGCCTTTACCAATTGGCCGCCCACCCAGGTGCTTCGGGCCTGCGGGCGGCTGGCCTGGGCCAGGGAAGCGGGAAACTGGCAGAGGTAAAAATCGTTTAGTAGATTCACGTGCAGGAAAATCTCTAGAAAAGACCAGCCCCTCTTCTTGTTTTCCCGCTTGTAGAGTTCCTCTTCTTCTGCATAGTACATCAGATTTTGGAGCTCTTCTTTAAGTTTTTTGTGCAGGCTTAGGAGCGGGGCTACTTGCGCTTGCCTTTCTTTTTCCATAGAGGATTTTATTCAATCTACCGATGCAACATCCTTCCGGGGCCGGCTGTTCTCTTGAGCTTTAAGACCTTTGCCTGCTGCCCATGTGATACACCTGTCTCGGATTAGCCTCCGGGGCTTCAAAACTAAGTTTTATGACCCAGAACCCCGCTCAGAACCCGCTTTTACAGACTTTCGCTACGCCCCACGGCGTACCGCCCTTTGACCAGATTAAGACCGAGCATTACCAACCGGCTATCGAAAAGGCCATCGAATGGGCGCGGGCGGACGTCGAAGGCATCTCCACCCAGGCGGAGCCCGCTACCTTTGCGAACACCATCGTGGCCCTGGAGCAGGCTGGAGCCGCTCTGGAAAGGGTCACCAGCGTATTTTTCAATCTTCTCTCGGCCGAGACTTCTGCTGAGCTGCAGGAGATCGCCCAAACCGTTTCTCCCTGGCTTACCCGCTACCAAAATGACGTAATGCTCGATGAGGCGCTTTTTGAACGGGTAAAAACCGTCTGGGAGCAGCGCGATCAATATGAGCTGGATGCCGAACAAAGCGAACTGCTGCGGCAAACCTACCGCGCCTTTGAAAGAAACGGCGCCGCGCTAAACGAAGCCGACAAATCCCAACTCCGGGAGCTGGACGAAAAGTTGGCCCAACGCTCCCTTCAGTTTGGCGACAACGTCCTGGCCGAAACCAATGCCTACGAGCTCTACCTGGAAGAAAAAGATCTGGCCGGGCTGCCCGAGTCCCTAAAAGAGGCCGCCGCCGAAGAGGCCCGCGAAAAAGGGGAGGAGGGTAAGTACCGCATCAGCCTGCAGATGCCCAGCTTCCTGCCCTTTATGACCTACGCCGACCGGCGGGACCTGCGCCAAAAACTGTTTCTGGCCTACGGCCGCAAAGCTTTTCAGGGTGGGGAGCACGACAACCAGGAAATAGTGCTCGAAATAGCCCGGCTCCGCTACCAAAGAGCCCGTTTGCTGGGCTTTAAAAACCACGCCGACTACGTGCTGGCCGAGCGCATGGCCGGAAGCCCCGCCCAGGTACACCAGTTTCTCGAAGAACTGCTGGCGCCCGCCCTGCCCGCGGCCCGGGAAGAAATGAAGGAACTGGAAGCCTTTGCCCGCGAACGGGATGGCCTGGAACTGCTCCAGCGCTGGGATGTGGCCTACTACAGCGAAAAGCTCAAGCAGAAACGCTATGCCCTGGAAGACGAAAAGCTCAAACCATATTTTGAACTGGACCGCGTGATTCAGGGCGCTTTCGGGGTAGCCCACAAGCTCTACGGCCTCTCCTTTGAAAGGCGAAATGATATGCCCCTCTACCACCCCGATGTGCATGCCTATGAGGTAAAAGATCAGGATGGGCAGCACTTAGCCATTTTTTATGGCGACTTTCACCCCCGGGAAGGCAAGCGGGGTGGGGCCTGGATGACGCTCTACCGCCAGCAGCATCAAGTAGACGGACAGGAGTACCGCCCCCACGTGAGCATTGTCTGCAACTTTAGCAAGCCTACCGCCCAAAAGCCCGCTTTGCTTACCTTTCAGGAAGTCCTTACCCTCTTTCACGAGTTTGGCCACGCCCTTCACGCCATGCTGGCCCGGGGCCGTTACGCCAGCCTTACCAGCCCCAATGTGTTCTGGGATTTTGTGGAGCTCCCTTCCCAGGTCCTGGAAAACTGGTGCTACGAACAAGAATGCCTGGACGACTTTGCCCGTCATTATCAGACCGATGAGCCCCTGCCCGCCGAATGGGTAGCGCAGCTCCGCCGCAGCGCCACCTTTATGGAGGGGCGCGCTACCGTGCGTCAGGTAAGTTTCTCCCGCCTGGACATGGCCTGGCACGATGTAGACCCCACCGGCATCCAATCAGTGGGCGAGTACGAGCAGGAAGTATTTGCCCCTACCGACTTACTGCCCCCCGTGCAAGAAACCAATATGAGCTGCAGCTTCGGTCACATTTTCCAGGGCGGCTACTCGGCCGGGTATTACAGCTACAAGTGGGCGGAGGTGCTGGACGCCGATGCCTTTGAATTTTTCCGGGAAAAAGGCCTTTTCAATCCCGAAGTAGCCCAGCGCTTCCGCCACCTGCTGGAAGCGGGCGGTAGCATTCCGGCCGATGAGCTCTACCGGCGCTTTCGCGGGCGCGATGCCGACCCCAAGGCCCTCCTCCGCCGCGCCGGGCTCCTTGACGATGCTAAGGCTTAATGGTAAAACCCAAAAAACACCTGGGCCAGCATTTCCTGCGCAGCGACAGCATAGCTGGCCGGATAGCGGCTGCCCTGCCCGTAGCGGGCTGCGCCAGCGTGCTGGAAATAGGCCCCGGTACGGGTATTCTGACCCGCTCCCTGCTGGCCCGCGAGGATATGCCGCCCCTCTACGCGGCCGAAATAGATGCGGAAAGCATCCGCTACCTGGCTGATCATATCCCCGAACTACAAGGGCGCCTACTGCCGGGCGATTTCCTTCAGCTCCGGCTGGAGGACCACCTCCCGCTGCCCCTGGCCTTGATCGGGAATTATCCGTACAATATCTCCAGCCAAATCGTCTTTAAGATGCTGGAGCAACGGGCCCATATCCCCGTCATGACCGGCATGTTTCAGCGCGAAGTGGCCCGCCGCCTCACCGCCCCTCCGGGCAGCCGCACCTACGGCATCCTCAGCGTGCTTTGTGATGCGTATTATGAGCGCGATTACCTTTTTGAGGTACCCCCGGAGGCTTTCCGGCCGCCACCCAAGGTGCACAGCGCCGTGATCTGCATGCGCCGCAAGCCCGAACCTGAGCTGCCCTGCACGGAGGCCCAGCTGCGCCGGGTGGTAAAAGCGGGTTTTAACCAGCGCCGCAAAACCCTCCGCAATGCCCTCAAGAGCCTGCAGCTCCCTTACGAAGCCCGGCACGAAACCTTGCTCCAGAAGCGGGCGGAGCAGCTCCATTTTAGCGAGTTTGCCGATATTGCAAGCTTGCTGTCCTAGCTGCGCGCTCGTACATTTGGCCGGGAGGCCAAAAGTGCCACCACGCCGCTGGAAACCATATCTTTACAAGTACAAACCCGCTCCTATGAAGGATGCCCCTGCTCCCTTAAGCCTTTTGCTCGACTCCGTGCACGAAGCCCTGCCCGAGGGCCTGTCAGCGCTGGGCTTTGCCGTGCGCGAAGCTTATGAAGGCGGAGCGGATGATATTCCAGCCTGGGAAAAAGCGGAAGGCCTGGTGATCCGTAGCCGCTTTCCCCTCGATGCGCCGGCCCTGGAAAAGGCCCCTAATCTGCGCTGGATAGCCCGGGTGGGAGCGGGGCTGGAAAATATAGACCTGGCCGAAGCGGAAAAACGAGGCATAGCGGTTTTTCATGCCCCCGAAGGCAATCGCGATGCGGTGGGCGAGCATGCCCTGGGCATGCTGCTGAGCTTGCTGCACCACCTGCCGCGGGCCGATCGGGAAGTACGGGCCGGCCGCTGGCGCCGGGCGGAAAACCGCGGCACCGAGCTGCGCCACCAGACGGTAGGTATCATCGGCTATGGCCACATGGGCAGCGCACTGGCGGAAAAGTTGCAGGGCTTTGGCTGCCGCCTGCTGGTGTACGATAAATACAAAAGCCACTACGCGCCGCCCTACGCCGAAGAAGTAAGCCTGGCCCAATTGCAGGCCGAAGCAGACATCATAAGCCTGCACACGCCGCAAACGCCGGAAACGGAGGGCCTGGTAGATGCAGCCTTCTGGCGCGCCGTCCGTAAGCCGGTTATTTTTATCAACACCGCCCGGGGGCGCTCCGTGGTGACCGAAGACCTCGTGGAAGCCCTAAAGGCGGGCCGCGTAAAAGGCGCCTGCCTGGATGTGCATGCTTATGAAAAGAAGAGTTTTGAGGGCCTGGCGCCAGGGGAAGTTCCGGCTGCTTTGCGCTACCTTTGGGAATGCGAGCAGGTCATGCTCAGCCCGCATATAGCTGGCTGGACGCACCAGAGCCACCGGCGCATGGCGGAGGTGCTGCTTTTTAAAATCAAACAACATTACCGGCTATGAATATTTATTACCAGGCCCGTGAGGGCCACCGGGGCCGCTTCGTGGGGCCTGACGCCGCGGACGTGCGGGCCTACCTCGAAGTTCATTATACCGAAGCAGGGGAAATGGTGATAGACAGTACCCAGGTGGATCCCGCCTTGCGCGGCCAGGGCGTAGCTGCCCAACTGCTGGAGGCGGCGGTGAGCAAGGCCCGGCAGGAGAGCCGGAAGGTTATGCCCGTTTGCTCCTACGCCGTGAAAAAAATGGAAGGAAGGGAGGCCTATGCCGATGTTCTGGCGTCTCATTAAACCGCTTTCTTTCCCTGTTTTTAAAAAACGGGTCGGTTGGCTGGGGCTACTGCTGGTCTTGAGTGCCGTATCCCTGGAGGCGCAATCTCAAGGGCGGCTGGCCGAGCTGCTAAGGGAAAACGGGCGGGCTTTTAAGTATTTTTACCAGCCGGAGCCCTTCCCACCGGCTTACCAGCGCCTGGGCTACCTGACGGGCGCGGCGGCAGTGGCCGCTTTTATGCCCTTTGATGGGCCTCTTTCCCAAAACGCAAGAAACCGGCGACGGCCCTGGAAAAACAGCCTGGCCGCCGCCGCGGAACCCTGGGGCAATCCCCGCTACGTACTCCCGGCCAGTGCCCTGAGCTATGGACTGGCTTTTTTGATCCAGCCCGGAACGGCCTGGGAAGAAGTTTCCGGCGATGCCTTTCGCTCGCTGGCCGCCACCAGTGTAGCGGTGATAGCCCTGAAATACGCTACCGGCCGCCGCCGGCCGGCCAGCCACCCGGACCAGCCCTACCGCTTTTTCCGCTACCGGGGATGGGACGATACCCCCAGCTTTCCTTCCGGCCATGCAGCGCTGGCTTTTGCCCTGGCTTCCTCTCTTTCGCGCAGTGCCGGGGATAAGTGGTGGGCGGCCGTACCCCTTTACGGCCTGGCGGCGGCTACCGCCTGGCAGCGGGTGTACGACGGGCGGCATTGGCCCAGCGACGTGGTAGCGGGGGCCTTGCTGGGCACCATCCTGGGGCGCAGTTTTACCCGGCCGGAACCGGCTGCTGTTTCCTTTCGGTACCAGGCCCTGCCGGGCGCTCCCTTGGGACTTACGCTGGCGTGGCGGTGGTAGAGGGGCTTGTCGGCTAGGCAGCTTACCCACGCGCAACTGTACGATGGGCCGGAGTCGCTCTAAAGAAAGGAACGCCGCCTTCGCGGCGAAATAAACCGGTTTTTTTAGACAACCTACTCTTCTCGGAGACGATCTTCCTCCATTTTCTGTAATTTTGAAAGGTCTTCCATTAATGTGCAAAAACCCATGTCTGCCCCTTGGCGCTTTTTAAAATACACGCTGGCCTTTACTCTGCCGCTTACGGTGTATTGGGCTTTCACCCATACCGGCTGGCACAGTTGGGTGCCCTTGTTATACATTTTTGGGCTTATCCCCCTTTTAGAGCTCTTTATTTCTGCCCGGCCGGAAAACCTATCGGCGGCTGAGGCCGAGCTGGTGGCGCGGGACCGGATCTACGATGGCTTGCTCTACGCCGTTGTGCCCCTGCAGTACGCCACCGTGCTGGCTTTTGGCTGGGCCCTGGCAGAGGTAGCGCCCGGGTCCTGGACCTGGTGGGGGCGTGTAGTGGCCATGGGGCTTATGTGCGGCGTTTTGGGCATCAACGTAGCCCACGAGCTGGGGCACCGCACCAAAGTATGGCAGCAGCGGCTGGCGCAGAGTTTGCTTATTACCTCCCTGTACGGCCATTTTTTCGTGGAGCACAACTACGGCCATCACCGGCAGGTAGCCACGCCGGATGATCCGGCCACGGCCCGTTTCCGGGAGTCGGTTTTCCGGTTTTGGTGGCGTTCTATCTGCTACTCTTACCGGGATGCCTGGCGTATTCAGCGGCGCATGCTGCGCCGGCGTTCATTTTGGGATTTGCGGCATAATATTATGCTGCGTGTCCACCTGGCCCAGGTATTATTACTGGGGCTGGTGTACGGGCTGTTTGGCCTCGCGGTGCTGGGCGGCTTTATAGGGGCCGCCCTTATAGGCATACTCTTGCTCGAGACGGTCAATTACATCGAGCACTACGGCCTCCAGCGCCAGCCGGTAAATGCCCATCGGTACGAAGACACCCGCCCCGAGCATAGCTGGAATTCCAATCACGTAGTAGGGCGGCTGCTGCTCTTTGAGCTCAGCCGCCACAGCGATCACCATGCCCGGCCCCACAAGCCTTACCCCCTGCTCGATCATCACCCTCAGAGCCCGCAAATGCCCACCGGCTATCCGGGCATGATGCTACTGGCCCTCGTACCACCGCTGTGGCAGCGCGTGGTGCACCCGCGCTTACCGCGCGCTTAGGGGAGGGCGGCCTGGCGGCCAAATGTAATGCCGGGACACGCCATTTCAGCTTTCACCCAGTATCCGTCTTATTGTCGAATGGCTAGAATAGAAAGTTGGCTATTTCCCGTATTGACTTTAAAGGGAGAATACTTAGGAAGTGGGAAAAGCGGAGTTTCGCTTAAAGCCATAAAGCCAATCGCCCCGATGTTATTGGACCTTATTGGTAGACGCCAATTAAGTTTTGCCGCTACGAGCGGCGGTGGGCCATGATGGTGGGCGGAAGGCCGTTAAAGGGATTGGTCCGACCCAGGCCTTTGGAGTCGAGTGTTTTGGCGCGTTTTACGGCGTTGATGCCGTAGCGCTGGCGCAGGTGGTCCATGGACTGGTAGAGGCGGATCACCTCGGCGCGGTCTTCGAAGAGGTTGATCTGCAGGCCGCCCCCCACCAGGTGACTGAAGCGCAGGCCCACCAGGCGGATGAGAATGCGGCGCTGGTAGAGCTTGCGGAAGAGCTCCTTGGTGATGGCGATGAGCTGGTGGTCGTTGCTGGTGTAGGGGATCTTCTTTTGTAAGGTGTAGGTCTGAAAATCTGAATAGCGGAGTTTGAGGGTAATACAGCCGGTGAGCTTATCGCCCTGGCGGAGCTGATAGGCCAGGTTTTCGGCCATGGCAATGAGCAGGGTCTCGAGCTTCTGCACATCGGTGGTATCGCGCTGAAAGGTGCGTTCCTGGGAAATGGATTTGCGCTCCTGGTAAGGCACCACGGGGCTGGGGTCTATGCCATTGGCCTTATTCCAGATGAGGCGGCCGTTTTTGCCCATGGCTTTTTGGATCACTTCTACGGGCATTTTCTGGAGGGTGTGGATGTGCTTTACGCCCATGCGGCGGAGCAGGTGGGTGGTTTTCTCGCCCACCATGGGGATCTTGCGCACGGGCAGGGGCGCCAGAAAGGGTTTTTCGGTGCCTTGCGGCACTTCCAGGCGGTTGTTGGGCTTGGCCTGGCCGGTGGCTACTTTAGATACGGTTTTATTGATCGACAGGCCAAAGGAGATGGGCAGGCCCGTTTCCCGGATGATTTTTTCCCGTAGCTCCGAGCTGAGCTTAAAGCAGCCAAAGAAGCGGTCCATGCCGGTAAGGTCGGTGTAAAATTCATCTATGCTGGTTTTTTCCAGTACGGGGACTTCCTCCCGCACGATGTCGGTGATGATATCGGAGTAGTAACTGTAGCGGCTGCTGTCTCCTTTGATCACAATGGCGTCCGGACATAGTTGTAGCGCCGTACGCATGGGCATGGCGGAGTGGATTCCGAAGCGGCGCGCTTCATAGCTGCAAGAGGCTACTACGCCCCGGCTGCCGGTGCCGCCCACCAGCACGGGACGGCGGTGCAGGCGGCGATCGTGCAGCCTTTCTACGGACACAAAAAAGCTATCGAGATCGAAGTGGGCAATGGTTTTGGCGCTAGACATGATAATAAAATTAGAATGGCAACAAAATTAGAAAAACCTGACTTGCCCAGCGCTCTCCTTCCCTAAAAAAAACCGGCAGGAGCTCATTTTTGAGGCCAGGTTCCCGGGAATGAGTTTATTGCATTTTTGCTTTTCTTTGGAGCGCTTATAGCGGCAGGATATGGAAGTACACATCGTAGGTGGAGGAGGCCTGGGGAGGGAGGTGCAGAGCATGTTTCCCCATCTGGGCTGGTCTCTGGCGGGGAGGTATGATCACGATTCAGTGCGGGGCTGGCCGCCTCCGGATCAGATCCCTTCCGGCGCGGCGGTAGTGCTGGCCATAGGGGATAGCCGGGAGCGGGAAGCGGCCTGGCGCCGGATGGGGGCCGCTGATTATAACTGGCCTACGGCCTTGCACCCGCGGGCCTTGCTGCAAGACCCGGAAAGCATAAGTCTGGGCGCGGGGAGCATCCTCACCGCCGGGCTTACCCTTACTTGTGATATTCAGGTGGGGCGGCACGTGCTCATTAACCTGCACGCTACCGTGGGACACGAGGTGGTGCTGGGCGATTTTGCCTCGCTCATGCCCGCCGTAAACCTGGGCGGCGGGGCACAGATAGGAGCGGGGGCTTACCTGGGCACCGGGGCTACTGTACTGCCTGGCGTTGAGGTAGGGGCAGGGGCCGTAGTGGGCGCCGGTGCGGTGGTAACCCGTCCCGTGCCGCCCGGGCAAACGGTGGTAGGGATTCCCGCCCGGCCATTGCCGCGCAGAGACCACTAAGCTTCAAAACCCAGCAGGAAAAGCTGGTCGCGGGCCCGGGTGAAGGCCGTGTAGAGCCACCGCAGGTATTCCCGGTCGGGCTGCCCTTCGGGCAAAAAGGGATGCTCCACAAATACCTGCGACCACTGTCCGCCCTGGGCTTTATGGCCCGTCACGGCATAGGCATACTTTACCTGTAAGGCATTGTAAATAGGATCTTGCCGTAGCGCACGTTCCCGCTCTTCCCGGGTATCCAGGCCCCGGTAGTCTTCCGCTATGCGGGCATTAAGGGCGTCGAGCTCTTCGCTGCTTAGGGCCGGAGCGGCGGTGGTAAGCGTGTCCAGGTGCATCCAGGCTTCTACGGGCATTTGCTCTGGGTAATCGATCAGGCGGAGCTTGACCCGGGCAAAGCGCCGGTCGTACAGCTCCCGTTCTTCGTAAATTTCCAGTAATTCGGCCGTATCTCCGTTGGCGATGAAGCGTACACTACTGCCCGCCGGGAGCCAGTGGTAATTGTTGCGTACCACCATGAGCAGGTCGCCGGCAGAGATCTCATCTTCCTGCCATAGCACTCGCTGGCGCACCTGTTGATTGAACATCACTGCCCGCTTATTGCTGCGGGTAATGATCAGGACTTCCTCCCGGCCGTGCTCATCCAGGGCCTGGTGGAGGGTGTCTTCTACCTCAAAACCGGGCTGGAGTTTCTGTACGTCCGGTCCTTCTATCCACTGGGGTACCGCCAGGCGTTCTTCCCGGATCATGTTCCGGAGCTCGGTGGCATTTTGAAGGATCACCGAGTCCTGGCGCTGCCGCATCACTTCCCGGAGTTCTGTGTGCAAGGCTTCTACGCCGTAAGCGCGGCGAAGGTAATCCCGGTCTAGTGCCGGGCTTTCTTCCTGATGGACGGGGGGCAGCTGGGCGGTATCGCCTACCAGTAGTACCTGGGTACCGGCTTGCTGACGGGCAAACTTGAGCAGGTCGGCCAGGAGGCTGCGGCCGCCGCCGTCGTTTATCATAGAAGCTTCGTCTACCACGATTACGGCCTGGCAGCCCCGGTGCTGGCGTACTTGGTACTGCCAGCGGCCCAGGGCATCCCGCTTGAGCAGGTAGATAAACTTATGGATGGTGAAGGCCGGAGCGCCGCTGTACTGGCTCATTACCTTGGCGGCTCTGCCCGTAGGCGCCAGTAAGGCCAGCGGCCGCTGGGACTGTTGAAGGGCCCCCACCAGGGCCTGGATCAGGGTGGTTTTACCGGTACCGGCGTAGCCTTGTAAAATCATCACCTCCTTTTCCGAAGCGCTGGCCAGAAAATGAGCTAGGATTTCCAGGGCCTGGCCCTGATCAGCCGTGGGGCTAAAAGGGAAATGCTTTTCCAATAAGGAGGCGTAACGAGCGGTGGGGGTGGACATGTGGCAAAATTAAGCCCAAAAAGGAGGGCCCCGCCGAAGGGAAAATTTGTAAATTTGCCTTCCATGCAACCAATAAATTTGCCGTAACTATCATGAATTCAACGGTTTCCGTAATCCTCAAAGTGGCCTTGAGCCTCCTTATCGTATTCCTGGCTTATAAGCTTTACGCCATTATTCAGGAACCCATCCGTTATCAAGAGATCAAAACCAAGCGGTACAACCAGGTAAAACTGCGCTTGGAACAAATTCGGGATGCCCAAAAAATTCACCGGGAAGTTTACGATGGCTTTACGGCAGATCTGAACCGCCTGATCGCTTTTGTAGATACCGGCCGCAAGCCCATTGTACTGCGCAAGGACTCCAGCTTTACGTACTACGATGAGACCTACCGGAAAGACATGACCAAAGATACCATCGTGAAGCGCATCATCGGCTACGAAAAGGTGCAGAAGAGTTTCCCCACCTCTTTTAAGCCCGAAGACCTCCGCTACATTCCTTTTTCGAACCAGGCAGAATTTAAAATAGACGCCGGAAAAGTGACCATTAATGACGTAACGGTGCCCGTTTTTGAGGCAGTGGCCCCCGATACCCTGATCTTCCATGACATGCTCGATGATTACGGACGCTATATCGAGGAGGATCACGTCCTGAAAGTGGGCTCTCTAAACGAACCTACCCTCAGTGGTAACTGGAAATAAAACCGCCTTTCAAGTTTTAAAAACGGACCCCGCGCTTACCGCCGCCAAGGCCCGTGAGAGTGTGGCTTTGGTGTCTTTTTCTCCCTGGGATTTTTCGGCGGCGCTTATCGGTGGCCTTTCGGAAACGGCCGTTTCCCTTCTGGCCCATCATCATTGGCCCGAGCCGCTGGAGGGAGACCTGCTCTACGAGAAATACGACGACTGCCTGCACCAGTTACCTTACCGCCTTGACCACAGCCAGCGGATCGAGGCCATATTTGATTTTCGCAAGTTTGCCCTTCTGCCCCAAAGCCTTTACGAGCAAGGGAAAGGCCCGGAAATGCTCAGCTACACGGCTCATCTCCAAAAAGGAGAACAGGTATACGTAGACCAATGGGGCCCAAGCGAGGCGGTGCTGGCCTACAGCCTGCCGGCTTCTTTGGTCACCTGGTTTCACAAGCGGTTTCAAGCCGGCCGTTTCCGTCAGCAAGGTTCGGCCATGCACCAGCTGTATCAGCAATTTACGCGCCGTGGTACCTTTGCCTTGCTGCACATCAGTACGGGGCGGGCCGATTTAATGCTGGCCCGCGACGGTAAGCTGCTTTTTTACAACCAGTACAGCTATCAGGTAGAAGAAGATATTCTTTACTTCGTGCTCTTTGCCATGGAACAGTTTAATCTGCTGCCCACGGAAATCGTCCTCTTCCTTTCCGGCAAAAGCCTCCGGGGGGAGAAACTCTACCAATTACTGGAAAACTACCTGGCCGAAGTACAAGAAATACCCCTTCCCGAACAGCCCGCCCGGGGCGATTTTTTGGCCAATCGGGAATGGAGCCAGCAAATTCACCTTTTAGGCGCCCTATGACCCGTATTATCAGTGGCCGGCTGCGCGGTAAGCGCCTCCATGCGCCCCGCACCCTGGATGCCCGGCCTACCACCGACTTTGCCAAAGAAAGTCTTTTCAATATCCTGGAAAACCAGTACCACTGGGACGAAACCACCGCGCTAGACCTATTTACCGGAACCGGAAATCTGGCCCTGGAGTTGGCCAGCCGGGGCACCCAAGCCGTGGTGGCCGTAGACATCGCTCAGGCCAGTACCCGCTATATCCAACGCACCGCCGAAGCGCTGGGACTGGACAAGCAAGTCACCGTAGTACAGCGAGAGGCCGTGGCTTTCTTGCAGCGCGATTTTCGTCAGTACGAACTCATTCTGGCCGATCCACCTTACGACTATCCCGATTACGCGACCTTGGTAGAAACCATCTATGGCCAGAGCCTCCTGTCCCCCGACGGCCTGCTGGTGGTAGAGCATCACGAGCGCACCAGCCTGGATCAACTGCCTCACTTTCAGCGCAGCCGGAAGTACGGAAAAGTACGTTTTAGCTTTTTCTCGGCTACTTCACTGCCATAAAATCACCAAAAGCCTGCAAGGCCCGGCCGCGGTGGCTAATGGCATTTTTGGTAGCGGGCGGCAGTTCCGCAAAGGTTTCCCGGTACCCTGAGGGGATAAACAGGGGGTCGTAGCCGAAGCCTCCTTCGCCGCGGGGCTGCTCGCTTATGGCCCCGTTTACCCGGCCGCTAAAAAAATAGCGATGTCCGTTTTCATCAATCCAGGCCAGTACCGTAAGGAAATATGCAGCTCGCTGCGCCTGATCGGCCAGCTCTTGGAGCAGCTTAGCCCGGTTGGCCGCATCATCGGCCGCCTCGCCCGCGTAGCGGGCGGAATGTACGCCCGGGGCGCCTCCCAGCGCCGGCACTACCAATCCCGTATCATCGGCCAAAACCGGCTGCGCACGCCACCGGTAAACGGTTTCCGCTTTGATGAGCGCATTTTGATACAGGGTAAAGCCCGGCTCGGCTATCGCCTCTTGGAAGCCCACCTCCCGGAGGCTCTGCCAGTTATGCTGGGGAAGGACCTTGGCTATTTCGGCCACTTTGTGCGGATTATGACTGGCAAGAAGTATTTCCATTGCTATGCTTTGCGCTTACTTTTACAGGGCCGGGTAGGGCCTGGCGGCCAAATGTAAATCAAGCCGCTGGAGCAGAATAAGGTTACAAGCAAATTTTCCTTCCTGGAGGCCCTTAATTTGCTAAGAGAAATATTTTTGTACCTTGCGACTTAGTGTAAACTTAACACTTAGTTATCGAGTTTACCTTTCTTAAGCTCCTTAAAACACATTTGGCCGGGAGGCCAAACCTAGTGACTTTACTTAAGTAAATAGCTAATGAACAAGAGTTTAATAACTGCAGCGTTTGGTCTGACAGCGTTTGTGCACAGCGCTCAGGTGGTAACGGTAGACCCGCCCTTTCCCAACCAGAATGATACCGTTACCGTCATTTTTGACGCCTCGGAGGGCAATGGGGCCCTGGCAGGCGTTTCGCCCGTGTACGGGCACACGGGGGTGATCACTCAATCGGGCGGTCCCGGTTCCTGGCAATATGTGCAGGGCAACTGGGGTACCCCGGATCCCTCCGTGCTGATGAACGACTTAGGCAATGATAAGCATACCATTACCTATCACCTTCCCACCTTTTACGGTTTTCCGGGCAGTACGTCGGTGACCGATTTGTCCTTTGTGTTTCGCGATGCCAGTGGCAATACGGTGGGCCGTGCCAGCGATGGCAGCGATATTTTTTACCCCGTTTATCCGGTCAATTCCGGCTTTCAGGCGGCCTTTTTTGCTCCTAAACAAACGCCGGCCGTGAACGCCAGTGACTCGGTGCGCTTTTACGCCGCCACCAGTCAGGATGCTACTATCACCCTTTTTGACAACGGTGTGCAGATAGGGCAGGTGAGCAGCGCAAGGGCCATCCGGAAAACCATCCAGGCCGGCGCTGCTGGGCCCCACACGGTGGTGATGGAAGCCAATAACGGTAGCACCACCATCCGCGATACGGTGCGCTACGTAACCAATCCGCCGGTGCAAACGGCCCCCGCCCCAGCGGGTGCGGAGTATGGCATCCATATAAACAGCCCCTCGCAGGTCACCCTCAAGCTGCACGCCCCCTTTAAGAACAACATCTACGTCATCGGTACTTTTAATGACTTTCAGCCGGATACCAGCTTCTACATGAAGCGCACCCCGGGCGGTAATGACTGGTGGATCACCATCAACGGGCTGAACGGGGCCAACGATATTGTTTTCCAGTATTTGATAGATGGTGAAATGCGCGTAGCCGATCCATATTCCAAGTTGGTATTAGACCCTTTCAATGACCAATATGTAGATAGCCTTACTTTTCCCAATTTGCCAGATTATCCGGAAGATAAGACCACCGGCATAGCAACCTGGCTCCGCATGCAGCCGCCTAACTACCAATGGCAAAACCCCAATTTCCAGGCCCCGGCCAAAGATGAGCTGGTGGTGTACGAATTGCTGCTGCGGGATTTTGTGGCCAAGCACAACTACCAAACCCTCCTAGACAGCCTGGACTATCTGGAGCGGCTGGGCATTAATGCCATAGAGCTCATGCCCGTCAATGAATTTGAAGGCAACGAAAGCTGGGGCTACAATCCCAGTTTCCACCTGGCCCTAGACAAGTACTACGGCACGCCGGAAAAATTCAAGGAATTTGTAGACGCCTGCCACGGTCGGGGGATCGCGGTGATCCTGGATGCGGTATTTAACCACGCCTACAGCCAAAGCCCCCTGGTGCAAATGTGGTTTGATCCTGCGGCGGGTTCCTTCGGGCAGCCGACCGCCCAAAATCCCTACTTCAACCAGACGCCCCGCCACGACTTTAACGTGGGTTACGACTTTAATCACGAGTCGCTACAAACCAAGATTTACACCAAAACCGCCCTGAAATACTGGCTGCAGGAGTTCAAAATTGACGGCTACCGCTTTGATCTCTCCAAAGGGTTTACCCAAAATAACACCCTGGGCAATGTAGCGGCCTGGGGGCAGTACGATCAGTCCCGGGTCAACATTCTTAAAGACTATAAAAACGCCATGGAAACGGTGAATCCCGAGGTATACCCCATCCTGGAACACTTTGCCGATAACAGCGAGGAGCAGGCTTTGGCCAACGACGGCTTTATGATCTGGGGCAATATGAATCATTCCTACAGTGAAGCGGCCATGGGTTACCTGGGAGATTCGGATTTTAAAGGCGTGCTGCACAGCAACCGCGGTTACAACTTTAAGCACCTGGTAGGTTACCAGGAAAGTCACGACGAGCAGCGCTTGATGTACAAGAATTTGCAATTTGGCAATGGCAGTGGCAATTATAACACCAAGCAATTGGGAACGGCCCTGGATCGGATGGAACTTAATGCCCTGTTTTTCTACACCCTTCCCGGCCCTAAGATGCTCTGGCAGTTTGGCGAAGTAGGTTATGATGTGGACATTAATAATCCCTGCCGCATCTGCAATAAGCCCATTCTCTGGAATTATTATCAGGATGCGGATCGGCGCGATCTGTATAATGTCACGGCCGATCTGCTGGCACTTCGCGATCGTTACGGGGTTTTCAATACCAATACTTACCGCTACGACTTTTCGGGAGGCACTAAACGGGTAAACCTGGACGGCCAAGTAAATGCTACCATCATTGGCAACTTTGACGTCACCGCGCAGGATGCTTACCCTAATTTCCAGCACACGGGCTGGTGGTACTCCTTCTTTGAAGGCGATAGCATCAATGTGAGCAATGTAAACGATCCCATAAACCTTCAGCCGGGTGAATATCGCCTTTACACCGATCAACCGGTAAGTGATGGCAATAATATTGGGCGGCAGGAAGCCAGCTATGCGCCCCGGCTTCGGCTTTTTCCCAACCCCACGGATGGCCCCGTGGCCGTAGATAGCGAAAAACCGCTACAGCGGGTCGAACTGTATAGCCTCGCCGGGCAGCGGATTCGGGAGCTCGATGTTCAAGCTTCTGCGGGGGAGCGTTACCATTTAGACCTAAGCAGTATGGCCAAGGGGACCTACCTGCTGTACCTCACTACAGATCAGGGGCGTTACCCCCATAAAATTGTCATTCAATAGCAGGGTGAGTGATAGAAACCGGTTTTGCTTGAAGGGTTTTACCGGTTTCGTTAAACCGTCTCTCTTTTGGAGGGACGGTTTTTTTTTATTTGGCCCTCAAAGTCCGTCGATAAAGCGGCCAGGACTTTTCGTCGGCATCTGCCTTGTGGATTGTATATTTGAGCTTTAATGTATCGCTCCTGCTGGAGTGCCCCTTACTTTCAAATAGTATCCTTTATGAGTCAGCGCAGAACAGTTTTAATTATAGTAGGCTTTGTGGCCTTTTTGGTGGTAGTCCTCGCCTGGAATTCCCTTACTTACACGGTAGGGCCGGGTGAACGAGCCGTCGTATTTCGCAAATTTCAGGGCGGTTTGGACGTAGATCAAGTCTATGGTCAGGGGTTTCACGTCAAATGGCCCTGGGACCAGGCCTACGTATACAACGTGAAGCTTAAGGAAAATAAGAGCACCATGGAAGTGCTCAGTAAAAACGGCCTTACCATTACCATTCAGCTTTCCTATCGCTACCGTCCCATTAAGAATCAAATTGGTTACTTGCACAACAATGTGGGGGAAAACTACCACGAGGCGGTGGTGGTCCCTGAGATTCGGTCTGCCACGCGGGAGGTCATCGGCAAATATCTGCCGGAAGATCTTTACTCCGTCAAACGCGAGCTTATCCAAAATGAGATTTACGAACGATCTAACACTGATATTGAAAACCGTTTTATCGACTTGGATGTCATTCTCATCCGCGAAGTAGGCCTGCCGCCCAAGCTGCGGGCTGCCATCGAGCGTAAGTTGGAACAAGAACAAAAGTCGCTGGAATACAAGTTTAAGATCGAGCAAGCCACTAAAGAAGCTGAGCGTCGGCGTATCGAGGCCAAGGGTAAAGCACAGGCCAACCGCCTCCTGAGCAAGTCCCTCACCGACAAAATTCTGCGGGACAAAGGCATTGAGGCTACCCTTAAGCTAGCCCAGTCTGAGAATTCCAAAGTAGTAGTGGTCGGTTCGGGTAAAAACGGGCTTCCCCTCATCCTGGGCAAACAGTAGAGGTATTGTAGAGGCGCAGTACACTGCGCTCACTGCGCCTCCTCACTGCGCCTTGTCATGCGCAGACGCCCTGCGCCGCCCGCATTTTTCCATACCCTAGAAAGCCCTTTCCGTATCTTTTACCGGAAGGGCTTTCTTGTGAATAGGTCCTACCTTTGACCTTCCGTTGTATTTTTTAGCCCCGGTGTTTAATGCTTCTTTTGAAAAGCCGCTTAAAACGCTGGTTAAAAGTTAAATCAACAGTTCTTTTAGGCTTCTTAAAGCCTAAAGTGCTGCCTCAAATCAAAACTGCATGAGCAAAACCATAGATCAATTAGCGCCACAAGCCGTATGGCAAAACTTTTATGAACTCACTCAAGTGCCACGGCCCAGCAAAAAAGAAGAAAAAGTACAGGCTCATGTGCTGGCTTTTGCCCGGAAACACGGTCTCGAACATCAGCAAGATGAAGCGGGCAATATCATTATTCGCAAGCCCGCTTCGGCCGGGATGGAAGATCGCCGCCCCGTGGTTTTACAGGCCCATTTGGATATGGTGTGTCAAAAAAACGGCGACGTAGATTTTGACTTTGAGCAGGAAGCCATCCGAACCCAGATCGATGGCGACTGGGTAAGCGCTCAGGGCACTACGCTGGGAGCCGATAACGGCATTGGCGCAGCCGCCATTCTGGGCGTGCTGGCCAGTAAAGATATTCCCCATCCTCCCTTAGAAGGTCTCTTTACCGCCGATGAAGAAGCAGGCATGACCGGCGCCCATCACCTCCAGGGCGGTTTGCTGCGCGGGGAAATCCTGATGAACCTGGACACCGAGGATGACGACGAACTCAGCATAGGCTGTGCGGGCGGTATAGACAGCAACGCCCAATGGGGCTACCCCGAAATGGAAGTGCCCACCGGTTATGAAGCGCTAAAGCTCGAGGTAAAAGGTCTGTACGGTGGCCATAGTGGTATGGACATTATCGAAGGCCGGGGCAATGCCAACAAACTTTTGGTCCGCCTGCTTTGGGATCTACCCACCCAGTACAAGGTCGGACTGGCCTATCTGGAAGGAGGGGGCCTGCGCAACGCCATTCCCAGGGAGGCGGAAGCAGTGGTACTCCTCCCCACTGCGCAGCAAAGCGCGGTAGAGAAACACTGGGCCGAGCTGCGGGAAGCCCTCCAGCAAGAATTTGCCACCACCGACCCCGGCTTAAAAATAAATTGGGCGCCCGTGGAGCGGCCGGCCAAAATGATGACCGCTGGCGCCGCTGAGCAGTTAGTCCTGGCCCTACAATGCGTGCATGATGGTATACGCCGCCTCAGCCCCGACGTAGAGAACCTAGTAGAGACCAGCAACAACCTGGCGCACGTATGCGCGCGGGATGGTCAGTTTAGCGCCAAGATGCTCACCCGTAGTGACCGGGATAGCGCCAAATACGACCTGGCCCATAGCGTGGCGGCGCCCTTCCGCCTCATAGGGGGAACGGTAGCGCACAGCGGCGCTTACCCGGGTTGGAAACTGGATCCCCAGGCGCCCATGTTGCAAATGATGGAAAAACTCTACCGGGAACTTTTTTCCGAATCGCCCCGGGTGCTGGCCTGCCACGCGGGCTTGGAGTGTGGCCTGTTGGGTCAAAACTATCCGGACATCGAAATGATCTCCTTTGGCCCCACTATTAAAGATCCCCATTCGCCCGACGAGCGCGTGAGCATTTCCAGCGTAGAGAAGTTTTGGCATTATCTTCAGGAAGCGCTCCAGCGTGTTCCGGCCGTTGAATAATTTTTCTTTCTCCTCTCATCACAAACCCCTTCTCTCCTATGCCCTCACCTGCTCCTTCCTTAAAACTGATAGAGTGCCCGCGGGACGCCATGCAAGGCCTGCCCGATTTCGTCCCTACCGATCAAAAGATCCAGTATCTCAGCCAGCTCTTGAAAGTGGGCTTTGACACCATCGATGCCGGAAGTCTTGTGAGTCCCAAAGTCATTCCGCAAATGCGGGATACGCCCGAGGTTTTGGAGGCGCTGCCTTGGCAAGAAAGTTCCAGCAAACTCCTGGTGATCGTAGCCAATGAACAAGGAGGGCAAAGGGCCGCGGAGCTGCCCATGGTTCACTATTTAGGCTACCCTTTTTCCGTATCGGAAGTCTTTCAAAAAAGGAATACCAATAAAACCATAGCGGAATCCCGCACCTTGGTCCGCGACCTCCTCGATATTGCCCGGGAAAACCAAAAGGAGCTGGTGGTTTACGTTTCCATGGGTTTTGGCAATCCTTACCGGGAGCCCTGGAGTGCCGATATCGTCCTGCGCTTCTGTGAAAAGCTCGCTGATATGGGGGTAAGGATCATTTCGCTGAGCGATACCATCGGCACCAGCAACCCAGACAGTATTAAGCACCTATTTGAGCGCCTGGTGCCTGCTTTCCCGCAGATTGAGTTTGGGGCCCACTTGCACACCACGCCGGATAGCTGGCGCGAGAAAGTAGAAGCGGCCTTTGCCGCCGGCTGTCGCCGCTTTGATGGCGCCATTCAGGGCCTGGGCGGCTGCCCCATGGCAGATGACGACCTGGTGGGCAATATGCCTACCGAAAAGCTGCTGCGCTTTGCGCAGGAAAACGGCCTGGAGCTTGGCCTGGACGAAAAAGCCTTTGAAAGCGCTTATCAACAGGCTGCTCTGCTAACTAGCGCTTAGTGGGGAATAAACTGTTTTCTTAGAGGCGCTTAAAGCGCAGGTGCGCCCTGCGCGGCTTTGGGGCGCTCCGGCGGAGCGCGAATCCCCTCCGGCTTGTTTCTCTCGCTGGCTATATTTTAGACTTAATGAGCCGGTTTACAGAAGTTTGGGACGCTTTAC
>JAVLBR010000028.1:0-7418 GCA_031581125.1 Schleiferiaceae bacterium
TTTTCAAAGCAAGCATAACGCAGCTATCGGACTTTATAGACAGACACTAAATAGCCCACAAAGTAAATAAACGCGGGGCATGAATGCCAGGCCCTTAGGAAGAAGGGGTTCGCGTGGCCTCTTCTTTAAACTGCATTTCGTACAAGCGGGTGTAGTAGCCATTGCGCGCCAGTAGCTCATCGTGGGTGCCTTGTTCCACGATTTGCCCCTGATCCATCACTAGAATGTTGTGCGCCTTTTTAATGGTAGCCAGGCGGTGGGCTATAACGATAGAAGTGCGGCCTTTGGTTATTTTTTCGATGGCCTGCTGGATGAGCATTTCGCTCTGGGTATCTACCGAGCTGGTGGCCTCGTCCAGGATGAGCACGCTGGGATTGCTCACGTAAGCGCGCAGAAAAGCCAGCAGCTGCCGCTGGCCCACGGAAAGCATATTGCCCCGTTCCTGTACGTTGTAATCATACTGGCCGGGCAGGGATTCGATGAAATCGCTTACGCCAATAAAGCCGGCTGCCTCGGCCACTTCCGCCCGGCTTACGTCTTGATTGAGCACGATGTTTTGGTAAATAGTGTCCGAAAAAAGGAACACATCCTGCAGCACCACGGCCAGGTGAGCGCGCAGGTTTTGCAGCTTTAAGTCGCGGATATTGTTTCCGTCCATAAGAATCTCCCCTTTATCGATCTCGTAAAAACGGCTTAATAGATTGATAACGGTAGACTTACCAGCGCCCGTGGCCCCCACTATGGCCAGGGTTTCCCCGGCGTTGACGTGAAAGGATACGCCTTTGAGGATGGTTTCATCGGGATTGTAGCCAAAGTAAACCTCTTTGAAGGTAATATCTCCTTTCACCTGCTCCAGCTCAAGCTTTCCTTTATCTTCGATGTGCGAATCCGTTTCCAGCACGTGGAAAACGCGCTCACTGGCTACCATGCCCATTTGGAGGGTATTGAAACGATCGGCCAGCTGGCGTAAAGGCCGGAAGAGCATATTGATGAAAATGATAATGGCGGTAATCTCTCCCAGGGTGATCTGGGTCATGCTCTCCGGAATGGTGCGGTCGGTGAGCTGGTAAAAAAGCAACTCCAGGGAAAATTTGCCCCCACCTTGGGCCGCTTGTAAGCCGCCGTACCAGACCACCAGGCCAATGCTGATGGCGCTCATGATCTCGATAACGGGCAGAAAAATGGAGAAGTACCAGATGGAACGGATATTGGCTTGGCGGTGCTTATCGTTTATTCCCTGAAACTTATTCATCTCGGCTTCCTCCCGGTTAAACATCTGCACGATGTTCATCCCGCTGATGTGTTCCTGGGTGAAGGAGTTTAGGGCAGCCACTTGGTTGCGCACCTCCTGAAAGGCCTTTTTAATTTTTATCTGGAATAAGCGGGTAGCATAATACAGGATGGGCACCACCGAAAGGGCCACCAAAACCAGGGTAACATCAAAGAAGTAAAACATGGCCAGGATCATGACCAGGATTTTCAATAGGTCGCCAAAAATGGTAAGGATGCCCTGGGAAAAGATATTGGCGATGGTTTCGATGTCATTGACGGCCCGAGTCACCAATTTGCCGATGGGGGTGGTATCAAAATACTGGAGCTTAAAGGACAGGATGTGATTGTACAGCTGGATCCGCAAATCGCGAATGATACTCTGCCCCAAAAAATTGGCCGAATAGATAAAAAGAAACTGCACGGCAGCTTCCAGGATGAGCAGGCCTACCAGGATGAGAATGTACTGCAGCAGCTTATCGGGCTGCGGCTCCATGATAAAGTTATCAATGGTATGCTGGATCAAAAGCGGCCGGGCCGTGGTGAGCGCACTGAGGAGGATGGTGAGTCCAAAGGCGGAATAGAAGGTCACCCGGTAGGGTTTTACGTAACGTAAAATCCGCCGCAGGAGCTTCATGTCAAATACTTTTCCGCTTACAGAATCAGCCATCAAAAAGGGGTTTAGGGTATTGTATTTTGCTTAAATAAAGCCCTTGGGCCGCGGCAGAAGGGCCCGCTTGCCGCCGGTCTTGTGCTTCCATCATCTGGGCAAAAGCAGCCACCGACATACGCCCCCGGCCTACTTCCAAAAGACTGCCTACTATGGCCCGGACCATATTGCGCAGGAAGCGATCGGCTCGAATGTGAAAAACCCAATGAGGGCCATTAAGTTCCCAGCGGGCCTCCCGAAGGTCACAAACCTTGGTATGCACCTGGGTACGGGACTTGCAGAAAGAGCCAAAATCCCGCTTTCCCGGGAGGAGCTCCGTGGCTTCTGCCATGGCGGAAAATTCCAGGGGAAAGGTGTAGTAGGCGGCGGTATCCTGGTGAAAGGGATCGTATTCGCGCAGCAGGTGATACTGATAGCGCCGCTCCTGGGCATCAAAACGGGCGTGCAGGTCTGGCGGACCGGCTACCATTTCGCGCACCAGGATATCCCAGCCAATCATTTTATTGAGCCGGTTGAGCAGCAGCGGGATATCTGCCACGGCTTCGGGCAGATCCAGGTGGGCTACCATTTCCAGGGCATGCACGCCGGCATCGGTACGCCCCGCTCCTACCAGGGTTATTTTAGGCCGCTGGAGGGCTACCGCCAGCGCATCCTCCAGTACGGCCTGCACCGAGGGCGTTTCCGGCTGGCGCTGCCAGCCGCTAAAATTTTTTCCCAAATAAGCCAGGCGTAGGAAGTAGCGCAAATGCCTTTATTTTGCCGGCAAAGGTACCCAAACTAAGGCTTGAAAAAGATTACCCTTCTCAGCGATACCCACGGCTTACTAGATGGCCCTACGGAGCGACTTCTGGGCGAACCGGATGAAATATGGCACGCCGGCGATATAGGCCCGCTCTCCCTTACCGACCGCCTGGAAAAGTGGGCACCCGTAAGGGCTGTTTATGGCAATATAGATGACCACCAAGTGCGGGCCCACTGGCCCGAGCACCAGCGCTTCACCCTGGAAGGGATAGACGTATGGATCACCCACATAGGTGGCTATCCGGGCCGCTACGATAAGCGCATTCGGGACGACATCCGGCAAAACCCGCCCGATCTTTTCATCTGTGGGCACTCCCATATCCTTAAAGTGATGCGGGATAAGAAGCTTCAGCTTCTGCATATGAATCCCGGTGCCATCGGTAAGCAGGGCTTTCATCATAAGCGCACCCTGTTGCGGTTTGCCCTGGAAGCGGGGCAGGTCAAAGATCTGGAGGTGGGCGAACTGCCCCGCTAAATAGTGTCTGTCTATAAAGTCTCTCGCCCGGGGCGAGACGATCGTCCTTCTCGCTGCTAGCGAGACTCATCTTGCCACTGGCGAGACTGCGCTTTTATCGTCCTCTCGCGCCTTCCAGAAAGAATCGGGACAGCCCCCGAAATGCTTCGGGGCAAGCTGTAAGCGAACTTTCCAGAACAGACACTCGACTTCATGGACAAACACTAAAAAGCCCGTTGCGGTGGGCAACGGGCCTTTTTCCTCATAAGAGGGAAATCAATTACAAATTGCCATACTCCTTACTTAAGCGGAGCATCTGATCGGTAAAGTTGGTAGGATACGTCAGCTTTATATCCTGAATTTCTCCGTCTTTCATTTCGGGCACCATGCGGGGCTGGATAAAGCCGGCATAGGGAGCTATGTTAAGCTTTTCGGTGCGCTTCAGGACTTCTTGATGCAAGTCTTCATCCACTTTTACCCCGTAGGTTTCTACCAGGTCTTTTCCCGCTTGGTAATCGCCCTGGGATTTGATGCGCTGAATTTCCTTGAGCTGCCGCCCAAAAATGTCGCGCAGTTTTTCATAATCATTGATCACAAAATAGGTCTTCCCGTCTATTTGCTTGCGTTCGATCACGTTTTCTTCCTGCCCCATATCAAGGGCCCAGGCCGCTACCAACTGGCGATTGCGCATGTGATCTTCTTCGATGTCCTGGCCGGGCTCGATGCGCCTCAGCTGAAGCATCAGGCCGTTGCGAATGTAGCTATCGTATTCCGCCTTGGCCAGATCGGCGGTATCTACCAGCCCCAGTGCTTCCAGCTTGGGATCCGGTAGGTAATAAAGCGAAACCAAATCGGCCCGCGCTTCTTCCAGGGTAGATGAATAGTTTTTCAGGGTTTCTTTCGGGGTCCCCACGCCGGGTTCCAGTTTGCCACTGGCGTGCCCCACCACTTCGTGCAGCGCTGTGTGGAGCTTACTGGCCTGCCCACCAAACTGGCGGGCCCGTTCCAGCTCCTGCTGAGTAAAGGTAAATTCTTCCAGGAAGCCACCGGTTTGCGCCTTCTCATAGGCATGCTCAATATTGGCCAGGCTGATGGATTTAGAGCCGTGCTTTACCCGGATCCAGTTGGCATTGGGCAGGTTCACCCCGATGGGGGTAGCCGGCGTAGTAGCACCGGCCTCCCCTACCACGTTGATCATTCGGTAGGAAACGCCTCTTACGTCTTCTTTTTTGTGGGTGTCTTCGATGGGCGAATTGCGCTCAAAGTACTCGATATTATCGCTGATCACCGCCATCTTTTCGCTGGCCTCGGGGTCTTTTACCTGTACAATGGTTTCATAAGTACCCTTGTAGCCCAGCGGGTCGTGGTATACTTCGATGAAGGAGTTGATATAGTCTACCTCGCTGGCCGTATCCTTTACCCAGGCGATGTTATAGGCATCCCAGGTTTCCAGGTCGCCGGTCCGGTAATAATCGATAAGAAGGCCCAGCGCTTTGGCTTGCTGCTCATTTTCGGCCACCTTTTGGGCCTTTTCCAGCCAGTAAATGATCTTTTCAATGGCGGGACCGTAGAGACCACCTACCTTCCATATGAGTTCTTTGAGCTGGCCGTTTTCTTTTACCACCTTGCTGTTGAGACCATAGCTGATGGGCGTATTGTCGCTGTTTTCACTCAGCTCCGCATAGAATTTTTCTACTTCTTCCTGGGTCACATCGGCCCCGTAAAAATTCACCGCCGAAGCTTGCACCAGGTCTTTATCCGGGTTTTTGCTCACCCCTTTAGCGTCTTTATCATTGAAGATTACGACTTTGGCCTCAGAGGAAAGCGCTACTTCATGAGTAGCCAGCAGTTCATCCAGGTAGGCGGCGTCAAATCCCGGCTTGATCTTAGCGTGGCTATAGTGGTGGTGGATGCCGTTGCTAAACCAGACCCGTTTCACATAAGTCATAAAAGCATCCCACTGCGTATCTCCATCCTCAGGGGTATGATTTTTAACGATCTTATCCAGGGCTTGGCGAATTTCTAGGTTATGCCGGTACAATTGGTCCCAGTAAATATCCCGTCCTTCCAAACCGGCTTGGGTTAAGTAATAGGCCAGTTTCTTCTGGCGGAGGGGGAGTTTTTCCCAGCCGGGCACCTGATAACGAAGGATGCGGAGGTCGGCAAATTGCTCGCTTTGCCATTGGAAATCGTCGGTAGACGCTTGCGCGCTGTCTTTCATAGCGTTGTTGTGGGCTTCTGATGATTTAGACTGATTACTGTTACAGCCTACCAGGAACAAGCCCATCGTAAGGGCCCAGGCTGCCAGGCAGGAACTGCGATAAATACATTTCATAGCGTAAGAAGTTTGGTGACTTAAGGCTCAAAGGTAAGACACCAAACGGGAGCAAGGGGAGTCCCCCCCAAAAGGAGGCACTAGCCAAGAAATTTAATAATGGGGCCGCTTCTAGGGGGTAATAACGGTTGTCAAGGTCTGTTGGAGCTCCGTTTCTATGGTTTTGCCCTTGTCTTTGGCGTACCACTTTTGCAGGGCCTTATTTATATCGGAACCAGACTTTTTCTGTGCCTTAAATTCCTCTAAAATATTCTGCGCTGGGATGGGCCGGGGGCCCCAGGTACCCAGTATTTGGGTCTGCGCTTTATTGGTGCGGATTAGCTTGGGGATGCTCCGGCCGCCCCGGGTAAGGAAGGCATCCATAAGCGCGAGGTTTTCGTCCCGCAGCACGATACCCAGTTCCACTTTCCCCTGCGACTCCTCGGCCATGCAGTGAAACAAGGGTAAGCTATGGGCCGCATCGCCACACCAGCCTTCACTCAGTACCAGCCATTTTTCCGGTTGCGGGAGTTCCTGGAGGGCATGATGGAAAGCCGGCTGGGGGGCATAGTGCTTATCCCACTTGTTCATCCGGCTCATGTTTATCTTGGTGTATTCCAGGTAGTTTTCGCTTTCTTGAGGACCAGTAGTTTTTCCTTCTTTCAGTCGGTCATCTATGTAAGTTCGGTATTGGGGATAGCTCATGGCCACTTGCCAGGCCGCGCTTATCAGTTCTAGTTTTGCTTCGGTATTCATAAGGTTTATTTTGGGCATTTTGATGGAAGCAAATTTCCGCAATTCTCTTCGACTAAAATGTCGTGGCCCTTACCGATCATTTGGCTCGGGTGGCGGCCTATCGGCCAAATGTGCCCGGGGCTGCCGGATGGGTCGTATCACATTTGGCCGGCAGGCCTAAAACCAGCGCCATTCCAGGCCAAGGTGCGAGGTATTCAACTGAAAAAGCCCGGACACAGTGGGTGCCCGGGCACTGTTCCGAAGGGGAAGTAATGATGGCGCCTTAGCGGAAGGAAGCGGCTACGGAAGCGTTTTTGGGTCCGTCGCTGTAATCGTAAAAGCCCTCTCCGGATTTAACCCCCATTTTACCGGCGGTAACCATATTAACCAAGAGGGGGCAAGGGGCGTACTTATCATCGCCCAGGCCTTCGTGGAGGACCCGCAAGATGGAAAGACACACGTCCAGGCCTATGAAATCGGCCAGCTGGAGGGGCCCCATGGGATGGGCCATGCCCAGTTTCATAATGGTGTCAATTTCGGTAACGCCCGCTACGCCTTCATGAAGGCTTATCACCGCTTCATTGATCATGGGCATGAGAATACGATTGGCCACAAAGCCGGGATAATCGTTGCATTCCGTGGGGGTTTTGCCCAGGTCTTTTGAAAGGCTCATCACCGTCTCGGTGGTAGCATCGGAAGTGGCATAGCCGCGGATCACTTCTACCAGCTTCATCACGGGCACGGGGTTCATAAAGTGCATGCCTATGACCTTATCGGGCCGCTTAGTGGCGGCCGCGATACGGGTAATGGAAATGGAAGAGGTATTGGAAGCCAGAAGGGTATCGGGGGCGCAGTGCTTTTCCAGATCGGCAAAGATTTTGAGCTTGAGGTCTACGTTTTCGGTGGCGGCTTCTACCACCAGCCCTGCCTGCTGAACGCCTTCCTCCATTTGGGTAAAGGTGGTGATACGGCCCAGGGTGGTTTCTTTATCGGCGGCCGTGATGATTTCCTTTTTCACTTGCCGGTCCAGGTTTTTACCGATGGTGCTCAGGCCTTTCTCCAGGCTTTCGGTGGCTACGTCGATGAGGGCTACCTGATAGCCTTTCTGGGCAAAAACATGGGCGATGCCATTGCCCATGGTTCCGGCACCAATAACTGCTACATTTTTCATGAGG
>JAVLBR010000028.1:7518-20037 GCA_031581125.1 Schleiferiaceae bacterium
AGGTAAGTGAGGGTATCGGGGGCACGCAGTTGTAAGGTGCTATCGTGGTAGCCGTACCAATGCGCCTGGTAGGAACGACCGGAGTAGAAAAGGCCCTCGCTAAGGCTGTCTTCGCTTAAGCGGGCCTCGAAGTAAAAAAGGTGGGCACCATCAAAGGCAGATAAACGCATTTTAGCGCCGCTTATGCTGCCGGCGAGGTACCGATAATCGCCCGTTTCGGTCATGAAGGTTCCGGCTACTTTTTGGCCACTTGACTGAAAGTGCGCGATGGCGGGCTTAGGGTCTGCCGTTTCCGTTTCCAGCTGTACGGCCCAGCGTCCGTCTGGGGCGCAGCAAGGCTTTTGGGTGGTTCGGTAGCGAAAAGTATCCCCATAGGTGGCCCGAAAAGGCAGGCGGTAATCTTCTGCATCGGGGTTTACGTACTGGCCTTTCATCCCCTCTTGGGTAGCTTGAACAAGGAGATAATTGGCAAAAACGGGCATTTGAACCCGAAAACTATCTGGGGCCAGGCTATCCATGGCGGCCACGATGGTTTCTTCGTTGTTATAGATCAGAAGGCTGTCTCCCCGTTCAGGCCAGCGAAAATTAAAAGCCAGGTCAATGCTGTCATTGAGGGCAATGCCCCCCCGCCAAAGGCCGTTTTGCGCAGAGGAATTGTTGTGCTCGGGGGAGACGGATGAAGGGGATTGACAGGCACTAAGCCCGGTCATTAAAATGAGCAAACCCCGGATGGCGTGTCGCATATTTTCTAATTAGTGGCTCAAAGATATGATTCAGGCGGCAGTATGAAGCGGGGCGAAAGAAGTAAAAGCCTACCCGGTGGCCCAGGAAGTCCACGCCGGCCCCATGGGCCAAAAGATGCCGGGAACCTAGCAAAAAATAACCAAGGATTCTCCGCTATAGAAGCCTAAATCCCCAGGTCTTCCCTTATGCGGGCAATGCGCTCCCGCAAGGACTGACGGGTCTCTTCATAGGCGGCTTTTTCCGCCAAACGGGTATTTACGCTAATGTAGAACTTGATCTTGGGTTCTGTACCACTGGGACGGGCGGTGATGCGCGATCCCTGCTCGGTAAGAAACTGCACCACATTGCTCTTGGGGAAATCCAATGGCTGAGCTTGGCCTTCCGCTCTAACAAATCGTTGGCCAGCCTGAAAATCCAGGACTTCAGTGACTTTTTCGCCGCCGAGGGTTTCGGGAGTCCGCTCTCTGAAGTCGGCCATCATTTGGGTAATTTCTTCGGCTCCCTTGCGGCCCTTGCGGGTCATGGAGATAAGCTCCTCCAGGTAAAAACCGAATTTCTGGTACACCTCCAGCAGCATCCCGTAAAAAGAGGAGCCCTTGCTCTGGGCGTAGGCCGCTGCTTCCGCCAGCATAACGGCACTGGCCACGGCGTCTTTGTCCCGCACAAAATCGCCAATGAGATATCCATAACTTTCTTCTCCCCCGCCGATAAAGCGGCGCTTTCCTTCTTCGCGCCGAATGAGATCGGCTATCCACTTAAAGCCGGTAAGGCACTCCAGGCAGGGCACCTCATAAGCCTGGGCCATAGCGCTGAGCAAGTCGGAGGTAACCACCGTCTTGGCGATAAATTCCTTTCCGGTGAGCAGGCCCTTTTGTTGGTTTTGCTCCAGCAGGTAATAGAGCAGCACGGCAGCAGCCTGATTGCCATTGAGCAGTTCAAGCTCTCCCGCCAGGTTGCGCACGGCAATGCCCACCCGGTCGGCATCTGGGTCGGTCCCGATTACCAGGTCCGCTTCTTTTGTCCGGGCCAGGTCCAGGGCCATTTCCAGGGCGGCGGCTTCTTCCGGGTTGGGAGATTTTACGGTAGGGAAATCTCCATCGGGCTGTGCTTGCTCTTTAACCGAAAAAAAATGCTTAAAGCCGGCGTTTTCAAAAGCTTGGGGTACCAGGGTAATGCTAGTTCCGTGGATGGAGGTAAAAACCGTTTTGAGCTGTTCTTTGCCCGCATTTTGAAAGCTTAGGTGCTGAATATTTTCCAGGTAGGCTTGATCGGTTTCCCTCCCCAGGGTAGTAATGGCTGCCTTTTGGGGGCCAAATTGGATGGCGTGGTGCTTCACCTTCCGTACTTCGGCAATCACGCCTTGGTCGTGCGGGGGCACCAGCTGGCCGCCGTCTTGCCAATACACCTTATAACCATTGTATTCCGGCGGATTATGCGAGGCGGTGATCATAATCCCGCTCTGACACTGGTGGTACCGGATAGCAAAGGATAATTCGGGCGTGGGCCGCAAATTTTCAAAGAGGAGCGCCTCCACACCGTTGGCCGAGAGTATTTCCCCTACCACCTGGGCATAGTGCTGGGAGTTGTGGCGGGAGTCGTGCGCCACCACCACGCGTAGGGTCTGGTCGGCAAACTGGCTTTGCAGGTAATGAACCAGTCCCTGTGTAGCTGCCCCCAGGGTATAGCGGTTAATGCGGTTGGTTCCGGGGCCCATTACGCCTCGCAATCCACCGGTGCCAAAATCGAGGTCTTGATAAAAAGCATCCGCCAGGGGTTCGCCGCCCTGGCTGATCAGTTCCCGGACGGCTGCGCGGGTGCGTTCGTCATACGTTTCGGAAAGCCAGGTTTCTGCTTTGCGAAGTATTTCGTGCTGGTCCATAAAAACTTATTGGCTTGGTTTGTGGAGTTGGGATTTTAGGGGGTGCTGATGGTGGCAGCGCCGCTGATTTCGGTGCGTTTGATCTGCGCCCCGCCTTTTTTAATGACCTCTGCGTTTCCGGAGGCCGTTACGTTCAGTATTTTATTTGCCTTTACCGTGACCACGGATTTATCACCGGCCTCCACATCGGCTGTCTTGGTGTCATATCTAGAAAAGTTAAGTTGGGCTTTATCGCTGGCCTTTAGGGAAAGCTGGTCTATTTTTCCCTTGCCATCAAAACGGGCTTCCCCCATAGCCGTGACCTGCAGGCTTTTCCCTTCTATGGGCAGGCGGGCCTGACAATCTTCCTTAATGATCAGTTGTAGGCCGTCTTGTTTCCAGCCCGGGCTTTTGAGTTGAGCCGTGCCCGCTGCTTCAATCTGCTGAAGCTTGGGGGCCTTCACGGTAACTTGAAGTTTGGTGAAACTCTTAATGGTCTCCTCCAGAGAAAGGCTCAGCACTCCTTTTTTAACGGAAGTACGGATGTAGGGGTGTAAATTATCATCGGCGGTGATCTCTACGCCACCTTCTTGGGCTTGAACGAAATTAACGGTAAGTTGATCGCTTACCTTTACCTTTTGAAAGGCTAAAACAGTTCGGGGCTTGGTGATTACGGTCCCGGTACCTACTATTTTGGGGGCGCAACCTGCCAGCAAAAAGAGGGCGAAGAGGGCAGAAAGGGTTGATACGTGCTTCATCATGGGGCTTGTTTATAGTAAGCGTCCAAAGTAGCGCAAATAAAAAAATCCTGTATACGCGCCACAGGATTTTTTAAAAAGGCTTTTTAAGGATGAAAAAAACTATAGCAGCCCGTTGGTCTTTTGAACGGCGGCGGCGCTTTCCTCGAGTTTGTTTTGCTCTTCCGCGTTGAGCTCTATTTCCACGATCTCCTGGATGCCTTGAGCGCCAATTTTGGCCGGCACGCCTATGCAGAGGCCTTTGAGCCCGTACTCCCCTTCGAGCAGGCAAGAGCAGGGAAAAATCTTATGACTATCATTAACGATGGCATGTACCATAGCAGAAACTGCCGCTCCAGGTGCATACCAGGCGGAAGTACCCAGTAATTTGGTAAGCGTGGCACCGCCTACTTTGGTGTCTTCGCCTACCTGCTGAAGCCGATCGGCACTCAGGAAGTGACTTACCGGTACGCTATTGCGGGTAGCCAGGCGGGTAAGGGGCAGCATACCGGTATCGCTATGTCCACCTATGACCATGCCATCTACATCAGAAATGGGCGCTTCCAGGGCCTCGGCCAGGCGATACTTAAAACGGGCGGAATCCAGCGCGCCCCCCATTCCGATAATGCGGTTTTTGGGCAGGTCCAGGGCCTGGTGGGCAAGGTAGGTCATGGTGTCCATGGGGTTGCTTACCACTATCAGGGTTACCTCTGGAGAATGCTTGATAAGATTTTGGGCCACATCCTTTACGATGCCCGCATTGGTGCTGATGAGCTCTTCGCGGGTCATTCCTGGTTTGCGGGGAATACCAGAGGTGATCACCGCTACATCGCTCCCGGCGGTAGGGCCGTAATCCTTAGTGCTACCGGTGATTTGGGTATCAAATTGGTTGAGCGAGGCCGTCTGCATAAGGTCCATGGCTTTGCCTTCGGCAAGGCCCTCTTTGATATCTACCAATACCACTTCCGCGGCAAAGTTTTTCAGGGCGATGTATTCGGCACAGCTCGCCCCTACGGCGCCTGCTCCTACTACGGTGACTTTCATAATAATGGGTTTAGGGGTTATAAATTTTTGTTTCGCGAAGGTACCAAACTCTAGCTTCTGCCGGGTAAGGGGCTTGTCTTTCCTGCCCAATTCTTTAACAGGCGCCCGTCCGGTAAGCGCTGCTACCGAGGCAGGTGTAACTTCCAGGCCGGTAAGCGGAAGGGCGGGAGGCCTCATTTGGCCGCCAGGCCGCCAACAAAACGGGGGGTGGACTGTATTTGTCTTTATGAAAAAGCCAGATAAGGAACTGAGCGACCGGGCGGTAGACCGGGTGATAGAAATGGCCTGGGAAGACCGAACGCCCTTTGAAGCCATCGAGGCCCAAATGGGCCTCAAAGAGGAAGAAGTGATCCGGCTGATGCGACGCTGCATGAAACCCAGTAGTTTCAGAATGTGGCGGCAAAGGGTACAGGGCCGGGCTACCAAGCACCGCGGAAAACGCGGGGCAGGCGTGAAGCGTTTTAAAAGCAGCCGGCAAAAGCGCGCTTAATTAGTATCTGTCTAAAAAGTCGGTCAGCTTCGTTACGCTTGCTCTAAAAATGCTCATCTCTCCACTGGCGAGACTCCGCTTTTTGGGGCTGGGCAAGCCTCCCCGAATTACTCGGGACAGGCCCCGAAAAAGTCGGGACAGGCCCCGAATGCTTTCGGAGCAGGGCTTTTCTTGGCCTTTCTAGACGAGATCTTGTACCGTATGGACAGGCTCTAATTCCGCTATTGGAATAAGGTTTCGAGCGCCGAATTCTCGATTTGGCCGATAGCGTCTATGTATTCGTGCATGGGTATGGGATAGATGCACTCATCCAGGAGGGCCTGACTGGTACGGGTGACGTGGCGCTTGCCACTGGCCTGCTCGTATTCGAAATTCCAGCCTAAGACCATCACCCGGGTGCCCAGGCCGTTTATCTTACGGATAAGGGGGACGTAATCGGTATCGCCGGCCAGCAGCACCATCACATCATATTGCTTGAGCACGGCCAGCTCGTAGGCTTCCAGGGAAAGCCATACGTCAATCCCCTTTTCTACAGTGCGGCCGGTACGGCCATCGTAGTGCACGGGGTACACATGCTGTACGATGCCATTGTACATGAAAAGATCGTTGCGAAAACGCTCATTGGTAAGCTGCTTAAGGCGCTTATCGTCGTCGGGATTCATCTGCTCGATTTGGGAAGTATTGTAACGCCCGCGAAACCAGTGCGATTCTATTACCTGACAGTACCGGATGGGGACATCCTCCTGGCGGGCCACTTCTTCCCTAATAAAATCAACCAAGCCTTTAAACTGTATATAACTTTGCTGAGGATGAATGAATTTGTAATAGTGGGAAACGTTAAGGAAAAAATTGCCATCGATGAAGACGGCAATTTTGTTTAATCGATTGCTCATTAAATGAAATTGTGGGTATAAAATTGGGACAATAAAAAAAGAACGGAAAGGCAGCCCTTATGGGCCACCGCTTCCTCCCTGAAAGGGGCAAATGTAGTAATTGCGGCCTTAGGGCTCAAAAGCCTTTTTGGGCGGCCAGGTAAGCCCCGCTCCTCCTCCCTACCGGGCTGGCACACAGCCACGCACCTGCGAGCCTGGCCAGGCTTAAGCTTATTGCCTACTTTCGCAGTCATTAAAGGGTATCTACGCCCTTCTAAAGCGCAGCAGCAATGGCGGCCAGTAGCGAAAAGCGCAGTTTTGTACTCCCCCCCTATATCACCGTTCCTATGTACTGGCTCAGCCGGTACTTGCCCGCGCTGGCCACCCGCCTGGCCTTGTATCTGTTTTTTCGTCCGCTCCGCTTTCCCGTACCCGAACGGGAAAAGCCCATCCGGGCGCGCATGAAAAAATATGAACTGCAAACGGCAAAAGGCGATCCCTTTACCGCCTGGCGCCTGGGAGAAACTGGGCCACCAGTGATATTAATGCACGGCTGGAGCGGCCGGGGGTCTCAGTTTTTTGACCTGATAGATCGGCTGGCGCCGCATTATCAGGTCTGTGCTTTAGATGCACCCGGCCACGGCGCCCACCAGGGTAAGCCTACCCATATGCTGGCCTTTGTGGAAGCGCTGGAAGTGGCAGATGCCCAGTTTGGCCCCTTTCAGCATGGGATAGGACACTCGCTGGGGGGAATGGTTCTGTTCAATGGATTTCCGTCTCAAATCAACTTTCAAACGCTCAGCGTAATCGGTACCCCAGCCCATGTAGACAATGTGGTAGGCGACTTTTGTGAAAAGATCAACGCTCATCGCAAGGTATACCATCGCATCATTCAGTACATCGAAAAGCGCTACCAGTTAAAAACCGCTGATGTGAGTACCAATACGCTCAGCCGGCAGTATCCGTGCCCCGGCATAATAGCTCATGATGAGGAAGATGTGGATGTGCCAGCGGCCAATGCGCACGAATTGCATCAAGCCTGGCCCGCTGCCCAGCTTTTTCTAAGCCAGGGCTACGGCCACCGGCGCATCCTTTCCCACCCGGCCTTACTGCAAGCGGTGGAACAGCTCTTAAAACAAGAAGGGCCCGTTTTTTGTACTGAGCCTAATAAAAAAGATTCATGAAGTGGATTTTGCCTTTGGCTATTCTTAGCCTGTCACTGAGCAGCTCCTGCCAGGGACAATTCGAAGCAAATAAAAAGAGAACTGTTATGAAACCAAAAGTTCAGAAGTCTGACGAAGAGTGGAAAAAAGAGCTTAGCCAGGAAGAGTACAACATTTTACGCCAAGCCGGTACCGAAAGGCCCGGGTCTGGCAAGTATTACATGCACTTTGAAGAAGGGGCTTATCGCTGCGCCGCCTGCGAAGCAGTGCTCTTCACCAACGAACAGAAATTCAAATCCCACTGTGGCTGGCCTAGTTTTGACGACGTAGCGGAAAACGAGGCCATCATTAAGCGCGAAGACCGCAGCATGGGGATGGTGCGTACCGAGGTGCTCTGTGCCAACTGCGGGGGACACCTGGGCCACGTATTTGAAGATGGCCCCACGGAGAGCGGGCTGCGCTATTGTATCAACAGTGCGGCCCTAGACTTTGAGCCCGGTAAATAAGCGCTCTTCTAAAAGCTGCTCTTATCCAGCATACTGGCCCCAAAATTTTTCTAACTTTACGTTCTCAATTTCTGTTAGGTAAACGATGACTAGAGTTACCTGGCTTCCCAAGCTACTTGTATCTCTTTTGGCCTGCGGCCAAATGTGCCTCGCCCAGCCGGCAACCCAAGCGCCACGAGAAGCGCTGCGCGTGGCCTTTTACAATGTGGAAAATCTCTTTGATGCCCAGGATGATAGCCTAAAACGAGACGAAGCTTATCTGCCCGAAAGTCCTCGGCACTGGGACCAATGGAAATACCAGGAAAAAATCAATAAGACAGCCAAAGTAATACGCCGCCTGGGGGAATGGGAACCCTTGGGGATCATAGGCTTAGTGGAAGTAGAAAACCGGGGCGTACTGGAAAAACTGCGCTACAGCGAACCCCTACGAACGGCGAAATATGAGATCATCCACTACCCTAGCCCAGATGAACGCGGAATAGATGTAGGGGCCCTCTATCAACCTGCCAAACTGAAACTTCTACAAAGCAGAGCGGTACCGGTAAACCTTGCGGATGGGGATAAAACCCGGGATATCCTGGTAATGAGCCTGCGCTGGAAGCAAACGGGCGACACCCTCCACCTGCTTTACTGCCACTGGCCCAGCCGCTACGGCGGAAGGCTCAAAAGTGCTCCCAAGCGCCTACGGGCCGCAAAAACCGTTCGCCATCTGGTAGACTCCCTGCGGACCCGGTATGCGCATGCTCGTCTGCTGATATTGGGCGACTTTAATGATACCTGGCAGAATGAAAGCCTCTATGAGCACTTAGGCGCCCGGGCAGATTCCAGCGCGGCGCTTAAGAGCGGTAGCCGGCTGATCAATCTAAGTGCCCGCCAAGATCCTCAGTTAGGTACCCATCGCTACCAGGGCGAATGGGCTTACCTGGACCAAGCCATCGTAAGTCTCAACCTACTGGGTAGCGAAGGCCTCCACCTTAAAGATAACCATATGAAGGTGCTGCGGGCAAGCTTTCTGCTGGAAAATGACCCCAAGTACCCGGGACAGCGGCCTTACCGCGCCTACCTAGGCATGAGGGCCCACGGCGGCTACAGCGACCACCTCCCCATTTATGTGGACCTGGCAAAACCGCTCCCTCGTTAAAGTTATTGTACCTTTAAAAAAGATGAGGAGGGGTTGTGAGGCTAAAAATTTATCAGCCATTGGCCCCATTAAGATTCATACCCGCAGTAAAAGAAAAAGGCAAAATCATCAGGAGCTCCAAAAACCAACATTCCGCACCACCTGCTAAAAACCTTCTTAAAAGATTAACTTAAAAGCCTTTAATTTTGGCTCCCTTTCTCTGTCCTGTCTTTCTGCACCTCTTCATAATCCACGTACTCTCCCACTTGGCGTGAGGTGCTCTCCTGACGTTTTTCCCGGGGCCGGTAATTAATGGTGACTTTGCCTTCCCGCTGAGATCCAGCGCCCGCAGAACCGCCCCGCTCCTGCTGGTAGCCATCCCGGAAAGGGCCCACAATCCATTTTCGCAGGAAATGATAAACCAGCCAAAAAAGGACGAGAAAAAGTAAAAAACGAAACAACATACAGTATCAGGCCTAAACTACTTACTCAGGTAAAGGTTGCGCTCCGCGTAGATTTTCTTGAAAACCGGATCGCGCAGGTTATCGATGAAGTAAATTTTCTCCCCGGTGGAACGCATCTGCGGCCCCAGGTTTTTATTTACCTCCGGAAACTTTTCAAACGAGAATACGGGCTGTTTTATGGCCCAACCTTTCCGCTTGGGCTGAAAGTTAAAATCTTTAAGCTTATTGGCCCCCAGCATCACCTTGGTAGCGGCGTTTACATAGGGCTCACCATAAGCTTTGGCGATAAACGGCACCGTCCTCGATGCGCGCGGATTAGCTTCGATGATGTACACCTGATCGTCTTTTATGGCAAACTGGATATTGATCAAGCCCACGGTGCCCAGGGCTAGGGCTATTTTCCGGGTATGGTCTTCAATTTGCTGGATGATCAAATCGCCCAGGTTAAAGGCCGGTAAGGTGGCATTGCTATCGCCGGAGTGGATACCACAGGGCTCGATATGCTCCATTATGCCCATGATGTAGACATCTTCCCCGTCGCAGATGGCATCCGCTTCCGCTTCGATGGCCCCGTCCAGGTAGTGGTCCAGCAGCACGCGGTTGCCCGGTATTTGCTTAAAGAGATTTACCACGTGACGTTCCAGCTCATCTTGGTTGATCACGATCTTCATGCCCTGGCCTCCCAGCACGTAAGAGGGCCGCACCAAAATGGGGAAGCCCAGCTCCTCGGCCAGTTCCCGGCCCTCATCGGCATCGGTAATCACGCCAAAGCGGGGATAGGGAATATCATTGTCCCGCAGCAACTCGCTAAAGCGTCCGCGGTCTTCTGCCAGGTCCAGACTATGGTAGCTGGTCCCCACGATGGGAATATCGTAACGCTCCAGTTTTTCGGCCAGTTTTAGGGCTGTTTGCCCCCCCAGCTGAACGATCACGCCCACCGGCTTCTCGTGCAGGATAATGTCGTAGATATGCTCCCAGAAAACGGGCTCAAAGTAAAGCTTGTCGGCCGTATCGAAATCCGTGCTCACCGTCTCTGGGTTGCAATTGATCATGATGGTTTCGTAGCCGCATTCCTTGGCCGCCAGCACGCCGTGAACGCAGCAGTAGTCAAACTCAATGCCCTGCCCAATCCGGTTAGGGCCACTGCCCAGCACCACGATTTTAGGCTTTTCGCTCACCTGGCTTTCGTTTTCATAGAAGTGCCGCCCATCGGCCGTTTCTATTTTTTCTTCGAAAGTGCTGTAGTAGTAAGGCGTTTGCGCCTCAAATTCCGCGGCACAGGTATCCACCAGCTTCCATACCCGCTGAATATCCAGGTCCAGGCGCTGCTGATGCACTTCACTTTCCAACACGCCCAGCATGTGGGCTATTTGACGATCGGCAAAGCCTTTCATTTTGGCCTCCAGCAGGAGGTCACGCGGGAGTTCTGCTAAGGGATAACTTTCGATTTGCTCCTGCAGCCGGGCCAGTTCCTGAATTTCGCGCAGGAACCACATGTCGATTTTGGTAATCTCGTGGATGCGGCGCAGCGGTAAGCCCAGCTGAATGGCATCGTAGATCATGAAAACCCGGTTCCAGCTGGCTTTTTCCAGCGCCTCCAGCACTACATCCTGATCTGTTTCCCCCTTGCCATCGGCGCCCAGGCCGTTGCGCTTTACCTCCAGGGACTGCGCCGCCTTGTGCAGGGCTTCCTGGAAAGAACGCCCGATGCCCATGACTTCTCCTACCGACTTCATCTGCAGGCCCAGGCGGCGATCCGCGCCTTCAAACTTGTCAAAGTTCCAGCGGGGAATCTTGACGATGACGTAATCCAGGGTGGGCTCAAAGTAGGCGGATGTGGTGCGGGTTATTTGGTTTTCCAGCTCCGTGAGGTGGTAGCCAATGGCCAGCTTAGCGGCTATTTTGGCAATGGGATAACCCGTGGCTTTAGAGGAAAGCGCCGAAGAGCGCGACACCCGGGGGTTGATCTCCACCGCTACGATTTCTTCCTTCTCGTCGGGGCTTACTGCAAACTGCACATTACACCCCCCCGCAAAATTGCCTATGGACCGCATCATTTTAATGGCCATGTCTCGCATTTTCTGAAAAGTGGTGTCGCTCAGGGTCATGGCCGGGGCCACGGTAATGGAATCGCCGGTATGGATGCCCATGGGGTCCATATTTTCTATGGAACAGATGATGGCCACATTGTCGTTGCTATCGCGTAGCAATTCGAGCTCGTACTCTTTCCAACCCACCAGGGCCTTATCGATCATTACCTCGTGGATGGGCGAGATTTCCAGTCCGCGCTGCAGGGATTCGTCAAACTGCTCGGCATTATATACGAAGGTAGCGCCCGACCCACCCAGGGTAAAGGAGGCCCGCACACAGAGTGGGAAACCAAATTTCTGGGCAACCTCTTTGCCGCGGAGATAGCTGGTGGCGGTTTCCGCTGGCGCGGTTTGAACGCCGATTTCCCCCATCAAGTGGCGGAACTCTTCGCGGTTTTCGGTGATGTTGATCGCGTCTATATCCACCCCAATTATTTCTACCCCATGCTGCTCCCAAAGGCCATCTTTATCGGCTTCTATGCAGAGGTTTAGCGCCGTTTGCCCTCCCATGGTGGGAAGCACGGCATCTATTTTTTGTTCCTGGAGGATCTCTTCCAGCGCGGCTACTTCCAGCGGCTTGAGGTACACGTGGTCGGCTATGACTTCATCGGTCATAATGGTGGCCGGGTTGCTATTGATCAGTGAAACTTCTATGCCCTCTTCCCGCAGGGAGCGAGCGGCCTGGGAGCCGGAGTAATCAAATTCGCAGGCCTGGCCAATTACGATGGGACCACTTCCAATGATGAGAATGTGCTGGAAGGATTCATTTCTAGGCATGATGTAAGGGGTCTAAGTGTTTTTTTAAAGGGTGGCGGCACTCCTCCACGGGGCAAAAGTAAGGATACCAATGCCCATGGGCAGACACAAAAAAAAGGTGCTACGCAGTGGCAACACCTTCTCAAATTTTAACGAAAAAAGGCATCAACTACCCCTTGTAGTTGCCTTCTCCGGATACCGTTAGCTTTTTGCGTCCTTTAGCGCGACGCGCCCCCAACACTTTGCGGCCGTTGGCTGAAGCCATCCGTTCGCGGAAGCCATGTTTATTTTTGCGTTTGCGCTTAGAGGGCTGATAAGTTCTTTTCATATCAAAAAAATGTTTTTACGGGCGTGCTATTTCGGCCGGCAAATATACCATTATTTTTATTCCCTAAAAGCAGAAGTCGCTTCACCAAGAGCCGCTTTTCCTTAGTGTCTGTCTCTCATAAAACAGAATTCATAAGCTATTATAATTCAGCTATTTGTTGATTCAACAACAGAGTTCTTTCTGCGGTACTAATAAGCACTTCGTAATCCCCGGACAGAAAGTTAGGTGCGGGTCGTACTCCTCCATGACTCTCTACTTTTCAGGACTTAGCCCCCTAAATACCCCCAAGGGGGATTTTAGGCCGCGTCTGAACCGCCGGAGTTCTATTTCTTGGAAGCTTGCCGATC
>JAVLBR010000029.1:0-19989 GCA_031581125.1 Schleiferiaceae bacterium
CCTCATTTACTGTAGTAAACTCCGGTTTTGTCGTCCTCTCCCGCCTCGTTCTTGGATTTTCTAGACGATACACCGGATAGTATGGACAGACACTAGCTATGGTTTTCGCTGCTCCCCGGCGAGGATGCAGCGGGAGTTTTGCGAGGAGGGAGTAAATTTAGCCTTGTGGCTTTAGCAAAGGGCAGTTAAGCCTAAGTTTGCCGGTAAACAGGCCCGGCTAATCGCAGCATACTGCCTACCTTCGAGCCATGGTGCTCATAAACCTTATCCCTCATGAATTGGTACGCCCTCTACTCGAAAAGCCGAACCGAAAAAAAACTAGCCGAACGCCTGGAGCGTAAGGGCTACGAAGTATACGCCCCCACCCAGGTGGTGTACCGGCAGTGGAGCGACCGCAAGAAAAAAGTACGGGAACCGCTTTTTAAGAGCTACGTCTTTGTTCGCTTTGACCTCAAGGAACGGCTGGAAGTCTTGCAAACGCCCGGCGCCGTAGCCATGGTCTACTGGCTGGGAAAGCCCGCCGTAATTCGCGACGAAGAGATTCAGGCCATTCAGGAGTTTTTGGAGGAATACAGCGGCGGCGACCAGCCCGTGCAGACCGTCACCTTCCAACCAGGGGAGGCCCTGCGGGTCAAGTCCGGCAGCTTTCAGGCCCAAGAAGGCACTGTAGTGCGGCAAAACCGCCAGAAAGTTACCCTCCAGCTGGAACAGCTAGGCATGGCCCTTACCGTAGAGCTGCCCAAAGACCAAGTCGAAAAAACCCGTCCGCAACAGTAGGGTGGGACCATAACTTTCTACCTTTCAGGGCCTAGCCCCCTAAATCCCCCCAAGGGGGACTTTAGGCCGCGTCTGAGCCGCGGGAGTTTTATTTCTTGGAAGCTTGTCGCTCGGGATTGGCTGCTTATAATGGGGTAGCAGGTGTTAAGCCCCCTTGGGGGGTTTGGGGGCCTCCAACGCGCCTAGCTTCTTTTAACACACAATATATGCGGTACTCTACAAGCAGGCGGCCAATAAGACAATATCTTACCTCCTTGTTATACTAAACGGATATAGTGCGGTGGGGCCGCTCCAGGGGGACTAAGGTCCACAAGTCTGGTCTCGCCTTGAACGAGACGAGACCAGGACCATAGACCTTCCATTTTCTTAAATTTTCAAGACAGGTGCTAGAGAAAAGCCCAAGGAATTAATTAGTGTCCGTCCATACGGTCGAGTGTCTGCTCTAGAAAGTTCGAGAGTCTCGCCAGTGGCGAGACGTAGCTTTGAAAATCAAGGAGTCCCGAATGCTTTCGGGATGACTGTTTTCAAAGCAAGCGTAACGCAGCTATCGGACTTTATAGACAGACACTAATTAATCCTTATCATCCTGTTGCGCCTCCGTAGAAGCCTTAGAATCGCTGGCCTTGTCATCATCGGTGGGCGGGGTACCGCTGTCTACGATGTTGACCACTACTTCCGCCTCTTCCGCCTCTTCTTCGCCTTTCAGCTCGATCTTGATTTGCGCCCCTTCATTCACTTCCGAGTTAATGATTTGCTCGGCCAGGGGATCTTCCACGTACTTCTGAATAGCCCGGGACAAGGGGCGGGCACCGTATTTCTCATCGTAGCCTTTACTGGCGATGTGCCGCTTGGCCACATCCGTCATGTTGATGTTATACCCCAGCTCTTCTACCCGGTTATAAAGTTTCTCCAGTTCTATGTCGATGATTTCTACGATGTGCTCTTTGCTCAGCGAGTTGAAGAGCACCACATCATCAATACGGTTCAAGAATTCGGGGGCAAAGGCCCTTTTCAGCGCTTTTTCGATCACGCCTTTGGCCAGTTCATTTTTGCCCTGGCGGCGCGCCGCCGTTCCGAAGCCTACCCCCGTACCGAAGTCTTTGAGCTGACTGGTACCAATGTTGGACGTCATAATGATGATGGTATTCTTGAAGTCCACCTTGCGGCCCAGGCTATCGGTCAGATGCCCATCGTCCAGGGCCTGCAGCAGCAGGTTAAACACATCGGGGTGCGCCTTTTCGATCTCGTCTAGCAATACCACGGAGTAGGGTTTCCGGCGCACCTTTTCGGTAAGCTGGCCACCTTCCTCATAGCCCACGTACCCCGGAGGCGCTCCTACCAGGCGCGAGACGGCAAATTTCTCCATGTACTCGCTCATGTCCACCCGTACCAGGTTTTCCTCACTGTCAAAGAGCGCCCGGGCCAGTTCTTTGGCCAGTTGCGTTTTACCTACGCCGGTAGGGCCCAGGAATATGAAGGAGCCGATGGGCTTTTGGGGATCTTTCAGGCCGGCACGGTTCCGCTGGATGGCTTTCACGATCTTGTTGACCGCCTCATCCTGGCCTATGATTTTCTTTTGGATATCACCAGTCATGCCGCTCAGGCGCTTGCTTTCGTGCTGCGCCACGCGTTGGGTAGGCACGCCCGTGATCATGGCCACTACCTCGGCTACATCTTCTTCGTTTACCGTTTCCCGGTTTTGCTTCACCTCTTCCTCCCAGCGGTTTTGGGCCTCGTTGAGCTGGGTTTCCAGGTTTTTCTCATCGTCGCGCAGCCGGGCCGCTTCCTCGTAGCGTTGTTTTTTCACTACCTGGATTTTCTGATCGCGGATATCCTCCAGCTTTTGCTCCAGCTCCACGATCTCTTGCGGTACGTTAATAGAAGTAATGTGCACGCGCGAACCGGCCTCGTCCATGGCGTCTATGGCCTTATCGGGCAAGTGCCGCTCCGTGATATACCGGCTGGTCAGGTTTACACAAGCCTGCAGCGCTTCTTGGGTGTAGTTTACGTTGTGGTGTTCCTCGTAACGGTCTTTTACGTTATTGAGGATTTCCAGGGTTTGTTCCGGCGTGGTAGGGTCTACCATTACCTTCTGGAAGCGGCGCTCCAGCGCCCCGTCTTTTTCGATGTGCTGGCGGTATTCATCCAGGGTAGTAGCTCCTATGCATTGGATTTCTCCCCGGGCCAGGGCGGGTTTAAACATATTGCTGGCGTCCAGCGAACCGGTAGCTCCGCCGGCGCCCACGATGGTGTGGAGCTCATCTATAAAGAGAATGATGTCTTCATTCTTTTCCAGCTCATTCATCAGCGCCTTCATGCGTTCTTCAAACTGGCCGCGGTACTTGGTCCCGGCCACCAGAGAGGCCAGGTCCAGCGTCACCACGCGTTTGTCAAAGAGCACGCGCGATACCTTGCGCTTGATAATCCGCAGGGCCAAGCCTTCGGCAATGGCTGATTTACCTACCCCGGGATCGCCAATGAGCAGCGGGTTGTTCTTTTTCCGGCGGGAAAGGATTTGCGAAACCCGCTCAATTTCCTTGGCGCGGCCCACCACCGGGTCTAGCTTATCGTCTTCCGCCTGTTTGGTGAGGTCCCGGCCAAAGTTGTCCAGCACCGGGGTTTTGGTTTTTCCTTCCCCTTTCCCTTGTTTGCCGCCGCTGCCAAAGCTCTTGTGCCCTTCTTTGCCGCTTTCTTCTGCTTCGTCGCCATAGGGCGCTTCTCCGCGGGGGGCATTGCGGTTGCCACTGTTGTAATGGGCCATGTACTCGTTTTTTACGTTGTCATAATCGATGTCGTACTGACTAAGGATCCGGGCTACCGGGTCATCATCATTGCGCAGAATGCACAAGAGTAAATGGCTGGTGCGTATGGTACTGCTCTGAAAAAGCTTAGCTTCCAGAAAGGTCGTTTTCAGGGCCTTTTCCGCCTGGCGGGTGAGCGGTAAGTTTTTCTTAGTACTCACCTGAGCACTCACCCCGGGGGTGCTCATGGCCTCTATTTTACGGCGGAAGCCTCCCAGCTCCACGCCTAAATCTTCCAGAATCTGTACAGCACTACCTTCTCCTTCGCGCAGCAATCCCAGCATCAAATGCTCGGTACCTATGTAGTCGTGTCCCAGTCGTAGGGCTTCTTCTTTGCTGTAACTTATCACGTCTTTTACACGTGGCGAAAAATTCTCATCCATTGTATTTCCTCATGTTTAGTCTTGCAGGGCACTCCTAAGATTGTGCCATAGATTTGCGGTCCTTATTAAGTCAAAGGTATTAAAACAGGCATGAGCCCAAATTGCTCACAGACACATTTATCAACAATGAGGTCGCTGGCTTGTGAGTAAATAAGTAGCCGATAAACGCATTTTAAGGGATTCTCTAGCTATATTTGGCGCAAGAAACACTTTTGGCCCCAGGCCACATGCAATACGCCCTGCTAGCGCCTCCTATGGCTTACTGGCAGCGGTGTTTTTTTCTGGGCCTCACCGGCCAAATGTGCTATTTCCGGCCTGCCATCGTGGGCCTTTAAGAAGAATATCAAAAGCAAACTGACAATATGGCTGCAGATCAAAGGATCACTCCGATCAACATAGAAGAGGAAATGAAGTCCTCCTATATCGACTATTCCATGTCGGTAATCGTATCCCGTGCCTTACCAGACGTGCGGGACGGGCTGAAGCCCGTGCATCGGAGGGTGCTGTATGGTATGTATGAGCTGGGCGTGCTCTCCAATCGCTCGTATAAAAAATCCGCCCGGATCGTGGGGGAAGTACTCGGTAAGTTTCATCCCCATGGCGACTCCTCCGTGTACGATACCATGGTCCGGATGGCCCAGCCCTGGAGCATGCGCTACATGCTGGTAGACGGGCAGGGCAACTTTGGCAGTGTGGACGGCGATCCACCGGCCGCCATGCGGTATACCGAAGCACGCCTGCGCCGGGTGTCTGAAGACCTGCTGGCCGATATTGAGAAAGAAACGGTAGATACCCAGCTCAATTTTGACGATACCATCCACGAGCCTACCGTACTGCCCACGCGAATCCCCAACCTGCTGGTAAACGGCGCCTCGGGTATCGCGGTGGGAATGGCTACCAACATGCCGCCCCATAACCTCAGCGAAAGTGTGGAGGCGATCAAGGCTTTTGTCGACAATCGCGACATCACCATTTCCGAGCTGATGGAGCATATCAAAGCGCCTGACTTTCCTACCGGCGGCACCATTTATGGCTACGACGGGGTAAAGGAGGCCTTTGAAACCGGGCGGGGCCGCATCGTCCTGCGCGGCAATGCGGAGATCATGGAAGTAAAGGGCCGCGAGGCCATCGTGGTTACCGAGATCCCTTACATGGTGAATAAGGCGGACATGATCAAGAAGACCGCCGAACTGGTCAACGACAAAAAGCTGGAAGGCATTGCCGACATCAAGGATGAGAGCGATCGCAAAGGGATGCGCATCGTGTACTACCTGAAGCGCGATGCGGTGCCCAACGTGGTGCTCAATAAGCTTTACAAGTTTACCCAGCTGCAATCCAGCTTCTCGGTCAATAACATAGCCCTGGTAAACGGCCGTCCGGAGCAGCTCAACCTGAAGGAGCTCATTCACCACTTTGTGGAGCATCGCATAGACGTGATCCTGCGCCGTACCCGTTACGATTTGCGCAAAGCCCAGGAGCGGGCCCATATCCTGGAAGGCTTACTCATTGCACTCGATAATCTGGATGCCATTATAAGCCTTATCCGGGGCAGCTCTACTCCGGAAATAGCCCGGAACGGCCTTATCGAGGGCTATGAGCTGACGGAATTGCAGGCCCGGGCCATCCTTGACCTGCGCCTGCAAAAGCTTACCGGCCTGGAACGCGACAAAATCCGGGAAGAGTACGACGAACTGATGGAAAAAATCACCTATTACAAGCGCATCCTTAACGAGGAAGACCTGCGCCTACGGATCATTAAAGAAGAGCTGGATGAAGTCAAAGAGCGCTTTGGGGATGAGCGGCGTACCCAAATCGACTACGCCGGTGGAGACGTGAGTATAGAAGATATGATCCCGGATGATGAAGTGGTGATCACCATTTCCCATGCGGGCTATATTAAGCGTACGGCCCTAAGCGAGTATAAGAAACAAGGACGCGGTGGTGTGGGCCATCGCGGGGTTTCCACCCGGGATTCCGATTTCATTGAGCACCTCTTCGTGGCCACCAATCATAATTACATGCTCTTCTTCACGGAGTGGGGGCGCTGTTACTGGTTGCGCGTTTATGAGATCCCGGAAGGCACCAAAATCAGCAAAGGCCGGGCTATTCAAAATCTCATCAATATACCGCAGGATGACAATCTCAAGGCCTTTATCAATACGGGTGATTTGCGCGATGAAGAGTATATAAATAACCATTTCATCACCATGGTGACCCGCAAAGGGATCATTAAAAAGACCTCCCTGGAGGCCTACTCCCGGCCCCGCTCCAACGGGATCAATGCCATCACCATCCGCGATGGGGACGTCTTGCTGGAGGCTAAGCTCACCAACGGCGACGAAGATATCCTTATGGCGCTCCGGAGTGGGAAAGCCATCCGCTTTTCAGAAGAAAAAGTGCGTGGCATGGGGCGCAATGCCAGCGGCGTAAGGGGCGTTTCCCTGGCCGATGAGACCGATGAGGTAGTGGGCATGGTTACCGTTCCCCCGCAGCACGAGGAATACAGCATTCTGGTGGTTTCCGAGAAAGGCTACGGCAAGCGGACGGTGGTAGACGATTACCGTACCACCAACCGTGGCGGAAAGGGCGTAAAAACCATGAGTATAACTGATAAAACGGGGGGGCTGGTGGCCATCAAAGCCGTGACCAATGAGGACGACTTGATGGTGATCAACCGCAGCGGCGTTATGATCCGACTCGGCATGAGCGACCTTCGCACCATGGGGCGCGCCACCCAGGGCGTCCGCCTGATCAATTTGAAGAAAAACGACCGCATCGCCTCGGTCGCCAAGGTGCCTGCCAGTGAAGAAGAGGAAGAAGTCGATCTGGAAGCTCCCTCGGAAAATGGGACGGCCCCCGAAGCAGGAGATCAATAGACTTTAGAAAGGTTATTTCACGCGAGGAAGCCCCTTCAGATTTACTTCTGGACGGGGCTTTTTCGGTCCAGTAAAGGACTAGGGCGGCAGGTATAGACTTCATTTATAGCGCTGGTATATCCTGCCCAAGGCTGGTATAATATTGCTATTTTTGCCGCTAATTATTTGAAACGCTTCCCAAATCCATATGAGCCAGAATTCTGCTAAGATTATGGGCGAGGCACTGACTTACGACGATGTGCTCCTACAGCCCGCTTTTTCCAAAGTGCTCCCCCGGGAGGTGCAAATCACCACGCGTTTTACACGCAACATCCCATTGCGAGCGCCTATTGCTTCCGCCGCGATGGACACCGTCACGGAATCTGCCATGGCCATTGCTATTGCACAGGATGGGGGTATTGGCGTTTTGCATAAAAACATGACCATCGAGCAGCAGGCTGTGGAAGTGCGGAATGTGAAGCGGGCCGAAAGTGGTATGATCCTCGATCCGGTAACCCTGCCGGAATCGGCCCTTGTGAAAGACGCGCTGGAGATCATGCGGGAGTTTCGGATCGGTGGCATCCCCATCGTGAACGAGCAGAAAAAACTAATCGGGATTATTACCAACCGGGACCTGCGCTTTGAAAAGGATACCGAACGGCCCCTGAAGGAGATTATGACCACCGAAGGGCTTATCACCACCCATGAAAATACCAGCCTGGAAGAAGCAGAAGTAATACTGCAGAAGCATAAGATCGAAAAGTTACCGGTAGTGAAGCAGGACCGCACCCTGATAGGCTTGATCACGTACCGCGACATTACCAAGCTGCACATTAAGCCCAATGCCTGTAAAGACGACTTTGGCCGCCTGCGCGTGGCCGCTGCCGTAGGGGTGACGGCCGACATTCTGGACCGGGTTTCCGCTTTGGTCAATTCTTACGTGGACGCCATTGTTATCGACACCGCGCACGGTCATACCCAAGGCGTGGTAGAGGCCCTTAAGCGCGTGAAAGCGCAATTTCCCGATCTGGACTGCGTGGTAGGCAACGTAGGTACTGCGGAAGGGGCCCGTTTTCTGGCCGATGCCGGAGCCGATGCGGTAAAGGTGGGGATCGGGCCTGGCTCTATCTGTACCACCCGGGTGGTAGCCGGCGTAGGGACCCCGCAGCTTACCGCCGTAATGGAAGCCGCCAAAGGGCTGGAAGGCACCGGCGTACCGCTCATTGCCGATGGCGGCATTCGCCACACCGGGGATATTCCCAAAGCCCTGGCAGCGGGCGCCGATAGCGTCATGTTGGGCTCTCTTCTGGCGGGCACCAAAGAGTCTCCCGGGGAGCTGGTCATCTACGAAGGTCGCCGCTACAAAACCTACCGGGGCATGGGCTCCATAGAGGCCATGCAGCAGGGTTCCAAGGATCGCTATTTTCAGGACGTGGAAGACGATATTCGCAAGCTCGTGCCGGAAGGTATCGTGGGGCGCGTAGCTTACAAAGGGGAGACCAGCGAAGTGATGTATCAATTCATAGGCGGCCTGCGGGCTGGAATGGGCTACTGTGGCGCCCCCGATATAGCTACCCTTAAAGCCAATGGCCGCTTTTTTAAAGTAACGGCCGCCGGCGTGAATGAGAGCCATCCCCACGACGTGAGCGTGACCAGTGAATCCCCCAACTATAGCCGTAAATAGGTTTAAAATGAAAACTTCTATGAGGAAGCGTAGCACAGCTATGAAAACAAGCGGGCGGGTTTTAGCCCTGCTGCTAATGGCCTCGGGCCTCTTTGCCCAGGCACCAGATCAGTGGGAAAAACAGGTGCTCTTTACGGTGGCCGGAGAAGATACCGTCCGGGCCCGGGAGTACATAGCCGTATATAACAAAAACCGCCAGCTGGGTGATGACACCGGCGATAAATCCCCCCGGCAGTACCTCCGGCTTTATAAAGATTTTAAACTAAAGGTGCACGAGGCCAAGCAATTGGGACTGGACACTTCTGATGCCTTCCATCGGGAATATCAAAACTACCGCAACCAGCTGGCCCAACCTTATTTAAGCGATAAAGGGGTGACCGAAGAATTGGTGCGAGAAGCCTACAAGCGCAGCCAGTACGATGTGAGGGCCTCCCATATCATGATCAGCTTCCCGAAAAACCCGGCCCCCGAGGATACCCTCCAGGCCTTCCGCACCGCTAAGCAAGTTCAAAAGCGGCTCCAGGAAGGAGACGCTTTCGCTAGCCTGGCCAAGGAGTATTCCGATGACACCTACAGTGCCAAGCGGGAGGGCGACCTGGGCTATTTTACCGTATTTGATATGGTTTACCCCTTTGAAACGGCCGCTTACGAAACGCCGGTAGGGCAAGTCAGTTCTATTGTTCGTACGCGCTACGGGTATCACTTTGTAAAACCCACGGACAAGCGTCCCGCCCGGGGCACGGTTCAGGTGCGCCACATCATGCTGGTGAGCAATGACAAATCATCACCAGAAGAAAAGGCCAACGCCAAGGCCCGCATTAAGGAAATTCACGCGCAACTGAAAAATGGCGCCTCCTTTCAGAAACTGGCCCGGCAATACAGCGATGACAAGCGTTCGGGCTACCGCGGTGGCTTGCTGGATCCCTTTGGCATCAACAAGATGTACCCCGCTTTTGAGCAGGCCGCCTACGCCTTAAAAGATAGTGGGGCCATCAGCGAGCCCGTCAAAACGCCCGTGGGCTGGCACATCATCCAAATGGTGAAACCAGCCAGCGACCCCAGCTTTTCGGAAGCCCGTAGCCGCCTGCGTAATAAAGTGGAATCGGACAGCCGTTCGCAACAAAGCCGGCAAAGCGTGCTGCGTCAAATTAAACGGGAATATGAGTTTAAAGAATATCCCAGCCGCTACCCGCAGGCCTTTGCACAAGTGGGGGAGGCCTTTTTAAAGGGGCAATTCGAGGCGCCCGCTGAAAGTGCTGCCGGGCAGGAAGTCCTTTTCGAATTTGCGGACCAAGAATATACCGTGGCCGATTTTCTGGACTACCTGGAGCGCAACCAAGACTCTTACAGCCAATTCCAAAACCGGAAGGCCGCGCTGTATGAGGCGGTAGGCGACTATGCCCGCAACCGCCTGATAGCTTATGAAAAGAAGCGCCTGCCCCAGAAATATCCGGAGTTCCGGCTCTTGAACCGGGAATACTACGAAGGTATTCTCCTCTTCAACGTCTCTGAACAGGAAGTGTGGCGAAAAGCCATGATCGATACCGCCGGCCTAAAGGCTTTCTTTGCTCAGCGCCGGGATGCCTATCGCTGGGACCGCCGTTATGAGCTTTACTTAATCGACGCTGCTTCTGAAAAGCTATTGCGAAAGGCACGTCGCAAGCTCAAGCGGGGCAAACGCCCCCAGGAGGTCTTGGCCAAACTCAATAAGGATTCCAAATTGGCGGTAGCCATTGACAGCGGGGCCTTCGAAAAAGAAGAGCTCCCCATAGCGCTCCCGGAGGACGTAGAAGCAGGAGCGCTGTCAGAGGTAAAGCAGGAAAATGACCGTTATAAGCAGGCTTACATTCTGGATATATTGCCCGCGCAGGATAAGGCGCTTAGCGAGATACGGGGTCAGGTAGCCAGTGACTACCAAAACTACCTGGAAGAAAAGTGGGTAGAGGAGTTGCGGCAAAAATACCCCATCAAAACCCACGAGAAAGTGCTTTCCCGGGTCTTAAAACACCTCAATGGGGAATCTTAGACCCATCATCCTGCTCGGGAGTCTGTGGTTCTTCCTGCTGGGCGGCTGCCAGTACCTCAAGAGCGGCGACCAGTCGCCGCAAGGGGAGGAAGTGGCCCGGGTATATGAGTCTTACCTCTACCAAGAGGACCTAAAGGAGATGGTTCCGCCCGAGCTGCGCGGGAAAGACAGCGCCCGCTTTGTCAATAATTTTATCGAATCCTGGGCGCAAAATATGCTCATGGTGTACAAGGCGGAATTCAACCTCCCTGAATCCCAAAAGCAATTTGAGCGCCAAATAAAACAATACCGGAACGATTTGCTAAAGCATGCCTATTTGGAGGCCTATACCGCTGAAAACCTGGATACCACGGTGAGTGACTCCATTATCCGGGACTATTACCAGCGGAACAAGGATAATTTTCTCTTGAAGGAAAACATTGTTAAACTGCGGTATCTGGCTATTCCCCCGGAAGCCCCGCATCTGGAAGAGATTAAACAACTATTTCTCAGCGATGATGAGGCCGACCGGGCCCAGCTTCGAGATTACAGCCTGAGTTATGGCCGCAGTTTTTCGCTCCGCGATACGGCATGGATTAAGTTTGCCCGGATGGCGGAACTGGTACCGGTGGCTACCTTTGAGCAAGAAGCGTTTCTGGAAGAGAATAGTTACCTGGAATTAACCGAAGAGGAGCTACTGTACCTGGTGGAGATAGTGGACTACCGGCTTAAAGGTAAGCGCGCGCCCCTTAGCTACCTCAAAAACTTGATACGCAATTCTGTTCTGAACCGAAGAAGACTGGCTTTGGTGGACCAGCTGGAAAAAAATCTACTCAATGATGCATTGGAAAAAGGTGAATATGAAAAATATTAAGAGCGGCGCTCTGCTACTGGTGCTGCTGCTGACCAAGCCGGCCCTGGCGCAAAGCGATAGGCTGGTGGATGGCATAGTGGCGGTGGTAGGTGAAAACATCGCTTTGAAAAGTGATGTGGATCAGCAGTACAAGACGCAGGTCCGGCAGGCTCCCGAAGACAAAGAGGTGACCAAGTGTGGCGTTTTTGAGGAGCTTCTGTTGGAAAAACTGCTGCTGCACCAAGCCAAAATAGACAGCGTAACGGTAAGTGATGATGAGGTGGCCATGAATATAGACCGCCGTATTCAGGTTTTTATTCAGCAAATAGGCAGCCGGCAAAAGCTGGAGCAGTACTACGGCAAGTCCATTCTGGAGATCAAAAACCAAATGACCCCGCTCATCAAAGACCAGATGGTGGCCCAGCGCATGATGCAGGAAATCCAAAAGGATATGAAAATCACCCCCTCCGAAGTGCGGGCTTACTACAACGAAATTCCCGAAGACAGCCTGCCGGTGATCAATACCCAGATCGAGTATGCTGAAATAGTGCGCTACCCGGATCCTACGGAGGAAGCGGAGCAGGAGGCCATAGACCGCCTTAAAAAACTGCGGAAACGCATCAAGGAAGGGACCTCCTTTAGTACCATGGCGGTGCTCTATTCAGAAGATCCCGGCAGTGCCAAAAAGGGCGGGGAGTATAAAGGCATCAAGCGGGGGCAGTTTGTGAAACCCTTTGAAGCGGTGGCTTTTAACCTGGAAGTAGGGGAGATATCCCAACCGTTTAAAACCGAATACGGCTACCACATCGTCCAATTACAAATGAAAAGGGGAGAGGAGCTGGATTTGCGGCATATCTTGATTAAGCCGAAGATATCCCCTGGCCAGCTCCGCAAATCGCGCGACTTTCTGGATAGTGTGCGGACCCTTATCCAGCAGGACACCCTCACATTTGGCCAGGCGGCCCAAAGATTCTCTGATGCGGAGGAAAGCCGCCTCAACCAGGGCAAAGTGGTAAATCCCAATACCGGGGACACCCGCTGGGAAACCGGCCAGCTGCCCAAAAACATCTTCTATGCCCTGGAGGAGCTCAAGCCGGGCGACTTGAGCAAACCGGTTTTTTTCCGCAACGAAGAGGAGAAGGAAGGCTACCGCCTGCTCAAACTCCTGCAAAGGCGGGAAGCCCACGTAGCCAATCTTACCGCCGATTACGAGCGCATAAAGCAATCGGCGCTGAGCGCCAAAAAACAAGAAGCCCTTAAGGAATGGGTGGATGAAAAGCTCACCAATACCTACCTGCGGGTAAATAACAACTATCTGGAATGCGATTTTCGCCAGGACTGGATTCAAAACTCTGCCAAATATGCCCAGTAACGATCAGCAAGATGTAGAAGCCGTAAAACTGCTGGGACAGAAATACCAGCAGCTGCGCGACGAAATAGGCAAAATCATCGTGGGCCAGCGAGAGGTAGTGGACCTGCTACTGCTATCGATCCTCTGCCGGGGGCATTCCTTGCTGGTAGGGGTACCCGGCTTGGCCAAAACGCTCCTGGTGAATACCACGGCAGAAGCCCTGGGCTTAAGCTTTCGGCGCATTCAGTTTACCCCGGATTTGATGCCCTCTGATATCATCGGGGCGGAGATCCTGGATGAAAACCGGCGCTTTAAGTTTATCAAAGGACCTCTCTTTGCCAATATTGTACTGGCGGATGAGATCAACCGTACGCCGCCCAAAACCCAGTCGGCCCTGCTGGAGGCCATGCAGGAGAAGGCGGTCACCGCGGCAGGCCACACCTACACCATGCAGGAACCTTTCTTTGTGCTGGCTACCCAAAACCCCATAGAGCAGGAAGGAACCTACCCCTTGCCCGAGGCGCAGCTAGACCGTTTCATGTTCAATATTGAGGTGCAGTACCCCAGTTTTGAAGAGGAAGTGAGCATCGTGAAAAACACCACCAGCGACACCCTGGCCAGTGTGGCGGAGGTGATGAGTGGCGAAGAAATTTTGCGCTTTCAGGAGCTCATTCGGAAAATACCGGTGGCGGACCATATTTACGAATACGCCATTGAGCTCAGCCAGGCTACCCGTCCGGGTACCGAAAAGGCCAGCTCCATCACGGAAGAGTACCTTAGCTGGGGTGCTGGTCCTAGGGCTTCCCAGTATTTGATCCTGGGCGCCAAAGCGCATGCCGCCCTGCAGGGGAAGTACAGTCCCGAAAAAGAAGACATCCGCGCAGTGGCCCGGCCCATTCTGAGGCATCGCCTGGTGAAAAACTATAAGGCAGAGGCCGAAGGGGTGTCCATAGATCACATCGTAGGGCAGCTTCTTTAAACGCCTTTTCCAGGGCATTTTGAGTAGCTTTGCGCCCTGATTTTCGTCACTCCCGATATCAGTCCTTATGCCCTCTACCAAATATATTTTCGTAACCGGTGGCGTTACCTCTTCCCTGGGGAAAGGTATTATCTCTGCCTCCCTGGCTACCCTTCTCCAGAGCCGTGGGTACAGCGTTACCATCCAAAAGCTGGATCCTTATATCAACATTGATCCCGGAACGCTGAACCCCTATGAACACGGGGAGTGCTACGTGACCAACGATGGGGCGGAAACCGACCTGGACCTGGGGCATTACGAGCGTTTTCTCAACCGGCCCACTTCCCAGGCCAATAACATCACCACCGGCCGGGTGTACCAGAACGTAATCGATAAAGAGCGCCGGGGCGATTATCTGGGCAAAACCGTCCAGGTGATCCCCCATATCACCGATGAGATAAAGGAGAGCATCATGGCCCTGGGCCACACGGGCGAATTTGAGGTGGTGATCACCGAGATAGGCGGTACCGTGGGCGATATTGAGGCCCTGCCTTACATTGAAGCGGTGCGGCAGCTCCGCTGGGAGCTGGGCGACGCCTCGCTGGTGATCCATCTTACCCTTATCCCGCATCTGGCCGCCACCGGGGAGCTTAAAACCAAGCCCACCCAGCACTCCGTGCAAAAGCTGCAGGAATCCGGCGTGCGCCCCGATATATTGGTGTGCCGGGCAGAACAACATATCAGCGAAGAAATTCGCCGGAAACTGGCCCAGTTCTGCAATGTGAACAAGGAAGCGGTGATTGAGAGCATCGATGCGGAGACCATCTATGCCGTCCCCATTTTGATGCGCAATCAGAACCTGGACAGTGTGGTGCTTAAGCGCCTGGGACTGCCCATAGAAGACAATCTGGACCTGGTCAACTGGAAGGATTTCCTCTATAAAATCCGTTACCCTAAGCACGAAGTAGAAATCGGGCTGATAGGCAAATACGTAGAGCTGCACGACTCCTACAAGTCTATAACGGAAGCCTTTATCCACGCCGGTGCCGCTAATGAATGCAAGGTGAAGATCCGCTGGCTGCACGCGGAAAACATCAATTCCGAAAGCGCCCATAAATACATGGAAGAGCTCGACGGCATCCTGGTAGCGCCCGGTTTTGGGGAGCGGGGTTTTGCCGGTAAGCTGGAGGCCATTCGCCATGCCCGGGTCAATAAAGTCCCTTTTCTGGGGATCTGTTTGGGCATGCAGGTGGCCGTCATCGAGTATGCCCGTAATGTGCTCGAGCTTACCGATGCCAATAGCACCGAAATGGACGCGGATACCCCCCATCCAGTGATAGACCTCATGGAGGAGCAAAAGAAAATTAGCCAGAAAGGGGGCACCATGCGCCTGGGCGCCTGCGATTGTGAACTTAAGCCCGATTCCATGGCCCATAAAGTGTACCGCCGCCCCCTGATCAGCGAGCGGCATCGGCACCGATTGGAGTTTAACAATAGCTACCTCGAGCAATTTGAAAAAGCCGGTATGAAAGCGTCCGGGGTAAATCCGGAAACCGGCCTGGTGGAAATCATCGAACTGCCCGATCATCCCTGGTTTATGGGGACCCAATTTCACCCTGAGTACAAATCTACCGTGGCCAATCCCCACCCCTTGTTTGTTCGTTTTATCAAGGCAGTGGTGGACCATGCCCACTTAACGGCCTAATGCAATTACCGTATGAATTCGCGTTTTGACATCAATACCATCCTGGGTTTCCTGCTTATAGGCGGTATCCTTTTCTACTTTGGGTACCTCAATGCGCCGGAGCCTACCGCGGACCCGGCCGCGCAGGAGCAAACCAGCGATAGCGCTTCCGGCCAAGCGGCCCCAAAAGAGGAAGCTCCCCAGGCGGGCGCTGCGCAAAAAGCAACCAGCAATGCACCCAAAACGGATAGCACCCAGGCGCTCGCCCAAAAGCCCGCCGATACCGGACAGCAAATCCCGGAAAAGACCTACCGGCTGGAAAATGAGCTCCTGGAGGTGGTGGTGGCCAATACTGGGGGCCAGGTAGTGTATGCCCGGCTTAAAAACTACGAGACTTTTCGGGGCGAGCCCCTGCGGCTGATCGACAGCAGCGCCCAGATGGACCTGGTTTTACCCGGTGCCGGCAATACCAACCTCACCGAGCAGCGCTTCACTGCCCGGCAGCCTTCTTCCCGTTCCCTGGTGATGCGCTACACCCTGCCCACCGGGGGCGAAGTGGCCTACCACTACCAGCTCGATACCAATAGCTACCAACTGCAATGGAGCATAGAAACCCGGGGGGTAGACATGGCCTCGGCCCTGGAAACGCCCAGCCTCACCTGGCAGCAAAAAGCCCTGCGCCACGAGAAAAACGGCGATATGGAAGATCGCCAGACCGTCATCGAATACCGCTATCTTCAGGATGAAGATGTAGATGACCTCTCCGGCACCGGCCAGGAGGAAGAAAAGCTGGAGGAACCGCTCAAGTGGATTGCCTTCAAGCAGCAATTTTTCTCCTCCATCCTTACTGCCGACCAGGGTGGTTTCCAGCAGGTAGACTTGCTGATGAACCCCATCGGCGATACCCTGCACAGCAAATTTATGGCCGCCCACCTGGAGCTGCCTACCGACGCGGGGCAGCTCGACATCCCCCTGTCGCTCTACCTGGGGCCCAATAAATACGAGCGCCTGGTGGCTTACGGTCAACAGTACGAGCAGCTCATTCCCCTGGGCTGGGGCATTTTTGGCTGGATCAACCGGGGCATCGTCATCAACGTGTTTAACTGGCTAGAAAATTACGGGCTCAATTACGGTCTGATCATCCTCATCATAGCCCTCATTTTCAAGCTAATCCTCTTTCCGCTTACCTACCAGAGCTATCGCTCCATGGCCAAAATGCGGGTGCTGAAGCCCGAAATAGACGAGCTCAACGAAAAGTACAAAGACAAAGACCAAATGCAGAAGCAGCAGGCCACCATGGACCTGTACCGCAAGGCGGGGGTCAATCCCATCGGGGGCTGTCTCCCCATGTTGCTGCAGCTGCCCATTCTCATTGCGCTATTCCGCTTTTTCCCGGCCTCGATAGAACTGCGCCAGCAGTCTTTCCTCTGGGCCGATGACCTTTCTACCTACGACAGCATCCTGAGCCTGCCCTTTACCATTCCCTTTTACGGAGATCACGTAAGCCTCTTTACCCTGCTCATGACGGTGAGTACCCTCATCTACACCTACATGAACCAGCAGCTTACCGGCAGTGCCCAGAACCAGCAATTTCCGCAGATGAAGTACATCATTTACTTCATGCCGCTTATTTTTCTGGGCGTGTTTAACAACTATGCCGCCGGCCTGAGCTACTATTATTTTGTGGCCAATGTGATCACCTTTGGCCAGCAATTTGCCATCCGCTCCTTCCTGGATGACAAGAAGATCCACGCCAAGATTGAGGAGAAGAAGAAGAAGCCCAAAAAAGAGAGCAAGCTGATGCAGCGCATGAAAGAAGCCCAGCAGCAGCAAAACCGCAAGGCCCGCCGCCAGCAATGAGGCCGGTCCTTAGCGCCATAGTAGTGCTCTGGTGCCTCAGTGCCTGCCAGCCCCAGCTGGCCCGGCAGCTGGCCCGTCAAAAGCCCTTTACCCTGGAAGTGCGCACCACCGGCTGCATGGGCACCTGTCCGGTGTACCGGCTCCGCCTGAGCAGCGATGGCCGCGCTCAGTACCGCGGCCGCCACCACGTGGCCGTAAAGGATACCCTCAACCGCACACTGCCCGACAGTGCCGTGGCCAAGGTCCGCCAGGCCCTCATCCGCAGCCGCTTTTCCACCCTGGACAGCGCTTATGACGACCCCTATACGGCCGACCTGCCCAGCACCATCATAAAATTACGTCTGCCGGACCGGGGCTACGAAAAGTCCGTCATCAGCCGCATAGACCCACCGCCGCGCCTGCAGGAGCTGGAAGCCGTTCTGCGCCGCCTGCACGACACCTACTTTCAGCCCTAAGCGCTGCTTCCGGGCGCCCGGCGCTGCTCGCGGCCGCTATTACTTTTGGCCGTAGGCCAAATGTGCCTCCCGCCGCCGGAAACCGCTCCACTTTAAAGGACCGGCCTGCCCCGCGAGTTACTCCTTCCGAGGGGGGCAATGCTTACCTTTGAACCGCTTTAGCCATCGTGGATCACTACTATCGCATACTAGGACTCCGGCCGGGGGCTTCCCTCACCGAGATTAAGAAAGCTTACCGCCGCTTGGCGCTGCGCTATCATCCCGACCGGGGCGCGCAGAGCACGGAAAAATTTCTGGAGATAAGCGAGGCTTACGAGGCGCTGCTGGAGGCGCACCGCCGCCAGGGGCAGGGCAGGCGGCGGGTGGAAAGCTTTACGCCTTCGGAAGAAGCGGCGTTTCGGGAATTGCTCCGGCGCATGGCCGAGGCCCGCGCGCAGGAACGCCTCCGGCAGTTTGCCGCCAAAAAACGCCGCCAGCAGCAGCTCGAAGAGGCCCGCTCTTACCGGCAGGGCTTGTACGCGGTGGCTTTTTTGGTAGTGGCTGTGGTGGGGGGCTACCTGGGCTATGGCTGGTTTACCGCCTGGCAAATAGAACGCGACCCGGTGATGTCTTACGCGCGGGTAACCGACGTGGGGGCCAACCGGGTGTACTACCGCCTGGAAAACGCCCCGCAATCGCAAAAGGTATACGATGAATACGTGTGGGCGGTAGGGCTCAAAATGCTGGCCGGCAATGGATTGCCCCTGGAGATCGATCACCGCTTCCGGGTGCGCTATTACGCCGCCGATCCTGCTTACCACAAGGTGCTTTACCACCGGCCGGATAAAGCCACCCTGGAGGACTATTTCCGGGCGGTGGCCGATCGGGTAGAGACCATGGACCTGCCCGTGCTGGACAGCATTAAGGCTTCCCGGAGCCGGCTTTTTTCGCGCTGTTTGGTCTTCCTTACCTATCAGCACCACGGCTTAGATGGCCTGGCCCAGCTCTACTTTTACGATGAGCATCCCCTGGAAAACCCGGGCAATAGCTTGCTGACTTGGTTCTTTTTCCGCCGGAGCGACACTTTTGAAACCAATGTTTCCCAGTGCAGCGGCCGCTACCGGCCTGTGGCGCCGGATAGTCTTTCGCTGCCTTAGTTGGCGTCTGTCTATAAAGTCTCTCGCCCGTGGCGAGAATATCGTCCTCAAAATCCTGATCTCGCCAGTGGCGAGACTGCGGTTTTATCGTTCTCTCGTGCCTCCCGTAATGCTTTCGGGGAAAGCTTTTCTTGAACTTTCGAGCCGAGACAAACCACGGTGTGGACAAACACTGGTTAACATTATCTGCTATTGATGCAAATCTTCTATTGATAACAAAATCAGGTCGATAGGCGTTTTTTGCTTTTGCTACAGGCATATACCAATGCGCTAGAACCCAACCAAAATCACTTTCCTGCCACCGTGCTATCAATGCCACTTGTGTAAAAGACTTTTCCAACTCTTTTGATGTGGTCTATCAAGTCTTTGTTCTCAATGGTATGATAAATAGAAAGGTCTATTTTGTAGGCTAACAGCAGTTCGTCTAGCTCGTTATCTATGGCAAGTTGTTCATTCAGCGTGAGCTGCTCCCCAACCAAAGTAAGGTCTATGTCGGAACCATTGCGGTAGTTGCCTTGGGCACGAGAGCCGTAAAGGATTACCTTTTCAATAGATGGGTGATGGGAGAAGATACCCCGAATGGCTTCAATGGTTTGTTGCTTCAACCCGTACATTAGGCTTCTTCAGATATATGGCCTTGCTTACCACTCCGTTTTTCTTCCATGGTTTTTAAGAAGGCTACAAATTCCGGGTGGTAATCATGGATCACTTTAAAGAAAATTTCATCGGCAGTGGCTTCATTGTAGGTATGGGAGGTTTTATTTCGGCTTTTGATCATCTCCATCCAAACATCTCCGTCTTTAATTAATTCTGCCGCAAAAGCTTCTTTGGTAGCATCCTTAGAACCGTAAGTTTTCACATCGCCCACTTCCTCCAGAAAATCTTTCATCACCTTCCAAGCCAACTCATGCGTGTATTCAAAGCGTTGAATGATGCCTTCTTTGATGATGTCGTCTAAAAAGTCGTCATCCTCAATAGAACCATTGTCTTGAATGGGGTACTCTTCTCTTATTCGCGCTATGGCTTCATCTAGTTTGTAAAAAGCTTTTCTGTAGTTGGCAAAGCGCTGTTCCCATCGTATATCCATAGGCTCACCCATTAGTCTGTACTTTAGCAAAGATATCCTTGATCGGTTCGTTACGTTCGACTTCTTCTTTTGTTATACTTGGCTTAAGCCTATACAGCAC
>JAVLBR010000262.1:0-2425 GCA_031581125.1 Schleiferiaceae bacterium
ACCTCGTTTATCGGGTACTCGTACACGTACCCAAAAGTCCAGTGCTCCCCGGGGGTGATCCCAAAGACGAGACCTACCCCATCTCGAGAGCGTAAAATCCCCCCCAGACTAATGGCGTCCTGCCAATTAAACACCGCGTTGAAATCTAGCTGTACGGGAACATCTCGGGTTTGCTTTATCAATACGCTAGGTAAAAAGGACCATTGCCGGCTCAAGGGTATATCTCCCCCGGCGTAGGCCACCATATGATCATACGAGCGCTTGAAGAAATCATTCTCCCCACCCAAATAGACGCCTATAGCCTTAGGCAGGGAAAAACCCGCGTAAAAGTTTTTGTTTTGAAGCAAAAAGCCAAAGCCCGCATTTAAGTAATAACCGGAATTTAAGTTACTACTAAACTTCACGTCCGGATCTACATTCTCCAAATCTACCAGGTTTACAGACACATTATTGGCCATAAAGCGCAAACCCGCCGAGAGCCGCCAATTACTGGAAAGCTTCAGGTGATAAGCAAAGTCCGTGTGCAGCGATAGCCGATCAACGGGCCCCACCGCATCCGATACCACTCCTACCCCAAGGCCTAAGTCTTTCCCTAAAGAGGTGTTGAGAAAGGCCGTCCGGGTTACTGGAGCCCCGTCAAGGCCTACCCACTGCTGACGGTAAAGCGCGCCCACCGTATTGTAGGTGGAGGCACCAGACTGGGCTGGATTGATAATGTTCGGATTGAAAATGTATTGCGAATACATCGGCTCAATTTGGCCGTACTGTAAATAAGGCAGGCAGAGTATAAAGCCTAGCAACAGTAGCTTAGCCATAGTAGGCCATCCGCCTATGTGATTTGCGTTTTTCATGTTTAACTTAATCTTTTTTGATTCCGTTATCGATCCAAGTAGATATATCCGGACAGCGGCTTGCTATCCTCTTTCAACTGGAGCTTATAGAAGTAAACGCCCGTAGGCAGCTTATCTTCCACTCGGTTAACGACCACACCTCGGTTGACCTGTCCATTCCAGTCGTTTTGATAATGTATGGTCTTGTACACAATCGTTCCCCAGCGGTTGAATATGGTCAGCTTCGCATAATCAAAACGCTCGAGCCCCTTGATAAAGAAGGCGTCGTTTGCGCCATCGCCATTATCAGAAACGCCTTGGGGGATCACTACGCCCTGGGTACAGCCCTCCTGCTCCCAGGTCACGGAGAAGGCAAAGGACTCCTCGCAGCCATTTGCATCGGTAACCAGCAGCTCATAAGTGCCGCCTGCCAGGCTGTCCAGGAAGGTAGCCGTATCACCCGTACTCCAGCGGTACTGATAGGGAGCCGTTCCCCCTACGATTTCCGGATAAATGGCCCCAAGAGAATCGCTTTTACAGAACACATCCGTTATACGTACATCAGCTACCTCGATGGCCGGCTTATCAGCTACCTCGATGCTCCGGGTGGTGCTACAACCCAGCGAGTCGGTTATCTCTACTTGATAAGTACCGGCAGGAAGACTATCTAAGAACTGTCCCGTATCGCCCCGCGACCATGCGGCTTGGTAGGGAGGTACTCCTCCTTCAATGTTGAGGGCAATCGATGCATCCGAAGCACCCGGACAACTCACCGCCTGGCGCTGATAAGAAACCTCTAAGGAGTCATTCTGCGTGATGTTTACCGTAAGCGAGGTAAGCCCGCCTAAGGAGTCTTCTACCGTGACGGTGTAAGCACCGGCGCTTAGTTGACTCGCTACCGGGCCCGTCTGCACCGGCGTGGTGCTCCAGGTTATCCGGTAAGGCGCTAGTCCACCGCCCACACTGACCGTAGCACTGCCCGTAGAATCGCCAAAGCACTGCACCTGAGACACCCCATCTAAGGTGATCGTGGGTAATCCATACACGGTGATAACGATCAGGGACGTATCACATTGTACCGGTACCAGTCCCGAATCACATACCACGTAAGTGATCGTATCTACCCCGGTCCAGGCCGAATCAGGTATGTAAGTGACGTTCCCCAGGGAGTCTACCGAAGCCGTGCCGTTAGAAGGCCCCGACACAATACCGACCGAGGAACCATTCAAGTTGCCATCAGGGTCCGTGTCATTAGCCCACGGGCTCACCGTAATGGTGTCGTCCTGGGACATCAAAGCACTGTCTGGTCGTGCATTAGGCGGGTAAGTCGCTACGTTTACCACTATCTCTACCGTATCACAGTTGGGCGGCAACATCGTGTCGCATAGCAAGTAGGACAGGGGATAGCTGCCCGCAGGGGTGCCATAAGCCACCACCACGGCGCCTGTGCTGTCCAAGCTTATACCGCTGGGCCAGGTGCCCAGGGTGTCTACCGTGGCATTACTGCCTACTTGCGCCGGCTGGCCGTTCACGCTGTCGTTAGGCGTAATAGCAGCGCTGCCGCCAGTTGATGGTAATACCAAGGTATCCCTCGT
>JAVLBR010000263.1:0-2414 GCA_031581125.1 Schleiferiaceae bacterium
AGCTTAAGCCTTAGCCTAAACAGCCAGCCAGGCACGCGCCAGTCGCCAGCGCTAATGATCGTGCTGACAGCCGCTTTCCTGTGGGCAGGGGCGCTTCCGCAGTCCCCGGTAAAGGAAGTAGAGCGCGGGCAGGCCCCAGGCCCAATGCTCGTGGTAGGCTTGCAAGGCAAAGCTGAGGGCCAGCACTAAGCTGATCATTCGCACGGGGTTCAGTACATTCTTCCATCGAGGCGGTAGATACAGCGGCATAGGGCGATTTAATAAATTACCTGAATAGGGCCTACCCGCGTGGTTCCGGTGAAGGCATTTTGATAGCGCAGAAAAAAGTAATAAGTGCCCTGCGGCACCGGCTGGTTCTTAAATTGGCCGTTCCAGGCTTCTTCCGGGTCTTGGCTCTGAAAGATGCGGTGCCCCCAGCGATCTTTTATTATGAGCTCATACTGGGTAAAGGGACAGGCACTTTTAACCTGCCAAGTCTCATTAAGCCCATCGCCATTGGGTGTAAAGCTATTGGGAATCACCAACGGCCGGCAGCGGCAGTCTCGCCACTCAATAAGCAGGGGTTTCTGGCTGGTATCGCAGGGCCCCATTAATTTGATCTGAACGGTGTCTTTTCGGGGCTGCGGTAAAGAATCGCCCGTGGGGCGGTTGAGGTCCGTGATCTCAAAATCATATCCGCCGGCCTCATCTACAATGGACAAGGGCTCTGTAAAGCACTGAAGGGTGTCTAAACGAATGGGCGGCACCGTGGCCCTGCGGTCCACCAGGTGCAGGCTGTCCCGCCATTGGCAAGCGCCGCTGTCTACTTTTACCCAGTAGAGGCCCGGGCGGCTCACGGCGATACGGGCGCCGCGGGCCCCATTGCTCCAGCGGGCACTATCCCTTCCGGGGAAGGAAGCTGGCAGGCGGAGCACGTAAGGTTCGTTAAGGCAGGTCACCAGGGAATCCACTTGCCATACCGGCTTTTTGGGGCATTTATTACAGTCATTTTCACGGTAGCGGACATCATCGATCCAGCCGGTCAACTTGCGGTCGGGGTAGCCCTGCGGAAAGGTGCTGTGCTGCAGGTATTGCAGGTTCTGGATGCCGGGCGGTAGCGTCATCCGCACCGGACTGCCGGGAAGGTGCTGGCGCCGCGCCGAATCCTGATAAACGGCCAGGGAAAAGCTATCGGGCGGCCATCTTTTGAGGCGCAGATAGAAAGTGTTGCCATACTGAATGTTGCCGATTTTCGGGGAAACGGTCAATTGCTGGCCTACCTTTACCCGTACCTGGAAGTTTACATTATCGCCGTAGCGCTGACTAAGAAAAGAGGTCAAAAGCCCCGTTTCATTGCTGAGGGGAGCGTTGCCATTGGTGGAGCCGCAGGTGTTTAGGGGGCAGTCGGTACCCTGGGTGAGGCCCAGGAGCAAGGTGCCGGTGGCCCCCTGAACCCCGCCGCGGATGGCCCGGAAGGTAAAGTCTATCTGCCAGCAACTATCGTTAAGCTTAGCAGGCGCCGGGCGGTACATCCGGCGGTTGCTTCCGTCCGTAGCGTCCTGGTATTCCAGGCGTTCGTTGCGGATCTGGATTTGATTCCCAGCATTATCCCGGGTCCATTGCGCCGGCTGGCTATAGTCTACTTGCCAGCTGCTCTGGCCCAGTAGCCCGCAGGCGAACACGAGCGTTATCCCCAAAGTGAACCAAGCCTTTGCCATAGGGACAAGATAAAAAAAAACTGGCGCTTCCCTTACGGAAACGCCAGTTTATTTTGCTACGCGCCAAGAGGAGCGAATTACTTGATGGCTACTACTTCTACCTCAAAGGTGAGGTCCTTGCCGGCCAGGGGATGATTGGCATCCACTACGATTTTCTCCTCGCCTACTTCGGTTACGGTAAGGGGAATTTCCCGGCCATCGGGCATTTTAGAACTCAAGGCCATGCCTACTTCGGGCTTGATTTCTTCGGGCAGTTGATCCTTAGGAACTTCATGAAGAAGTTCATCCTTACGTTCGCCATAAGCTTCTGTATGGGGTACTTCTATGGTCTTGGTTTCATTCACCTCCATGTCCAGGATGCCTTGTTCAAAGCCAGGAATGATCTCGCCCTGCCCAAGGGTAAACTCCAAAGGCTCCCGCTCGCGAGAACTATCGAATACGTTTCCATCTGTCAGCTTGCCGGTGTAGTGAATCTGTACGGTGTCGTCGGCTTTTACTTTACTCATAAGTGTTTGATTTTATGCAAAATTAAGAAAGAACCAGCAGGCGCAAGCACCTTGCCAGCTTCCTCCTGTGGATAAGTTCTGCCTTAGTGGCAGGAATTAGTGTCTGTCTATAAAGTCCAATCTCGCTTCTAGCGAGACGCTCGTTCTTCTCGCTTCTAGCGAGACTCATCTCGCCAGTGGCGAGACTGCGCTTTTATCGTCCTCTCGCGCC
>JAVLBR010000030.1:0-15621 GCA_031581125.1 Schleiferiaceae bacterium
CGAGCAAAACCATCAACACCAGGAGGCGACGGCGGAGCTTTTGCGCTTTCATAGTAGATATTTGCACACAAACATACAACGCCGGTGGCTACACCAGTGGGTCTCCCGGCTTAAAACCCCAAAAACTCGCGGGCTTGCTGGCGAAGCACTTTTTCGGTCTCCGCATGATCCAGACGTCCTTCCCCGTCCATAAGCGTATGAAGACGCGAGATGGGCACTTTAAAAGAAAAGACTTCCATGCGCAGATAATGCAGTACATCAGAGAGGTGGTCCATGCCCCGTAAATTGCCGGCGCGGCCGGCCGATACCCCCACCAGCGCTACCCGCTTGCCTTTCCATATACCGGGGTCTACGCCATCGAGAAAGGCTTTGAAAATGCCGGGATAGCTGCCATTGTATTCGGGCGATACAATGACCAGACGACCCGCGGGAAGGAGCTTTTCCCGAATGAGGGTGTCGGTGGCTTCGGTACGGGAACCAAAACTATCCGCGTAAGGAAAGTCCCGGGGAAGATCGCTCATGTACAGTACGGCTACGCGCTCGCCGAGCTCTTCCAGAATTTGACGGTAGTGCTGTACCACCCATTGTGTTTGATTCTTAGGACGATGGGTGGCACAAATAATAGTTATCATGGTCGTTGTTGATAAATTTTGGGGGGATGGGCGCCCCCATTTTGGCCTTGGTAGCGGCAAAAAATTGTATTTTAGGCCTCCTTTTTACGGGGCTCGCAGGGCGCTAAGCCCTTTCTGCGCTGCCTTTAACGCAAATAAGCCCAAAAAGATTTAAACGATGAATGATAAAATGGGAAAGATCATAGCCATAGCCAATCAAAAAGGCGGGGTGGGCAAAACCACTACGGCCGTAAACCTGGCGGCCAGCCTGGGTGTGCTGGAAAAGAAAGTACTGCTGGTGGACGCCGATCCCCAGGCCAATAGCACTTCCGCGCTGGGCTTTGATCCGGACAATGTGACCACGGGCACCTACCAGGTGATAGAGCACGAAGTAAAAGCCAGCGAGATCACCGTAAAAACCAAAAACCCCAACGTAGATCTTATCCCGGCGCAAATAGACCTGGTGGCGGTGGAAATAGAACTAGTGGACAAGGAGCAAAGAGAGCAAATGCTGAGGCGGGCCATCCAGGACGTACGCAGTCAGTACGATTATATTCTCATAGACTGTGCCCCCAGCCTGGGTTTAATCACCCTCAACGCCCTCACCGCTGCCGATAGCGTGATCATTCCCATCCAATGCGAATACTTTGCCCTGGAAGGACTGGGCAAGCTGCTCAATACCATCAAAAGTGTTCAAAATATCCACAATACCGAGCTGGATATAGAAGGCTTGCTGCTAACCATGTACGACTCCCGGCTGCGGCTGAGCAATCAGGTGGTAGACGAGGTGAAAACCCATTTTAACGCCATGGTATTCAATACCATAATCCAACGTAATATCCGCTTGAGCGAGGCCCCGAGCTACGGGGAATCCATTATAATGTACGATGCCTCCAGTAAAGGGGCGGACAATTACTTAAATTTGGCCCGCGAATTGCTGGAGAAAAATGAACAGGTGGAAGAAACCGCTTAGCAACCTGATCGACAGCATTTAACCTCTCGCGGATGCTCTGTACCCAGGGCCCGCTTCTACATCCTGAACCGGTAAGATGGCAACACAAAAGCGCAAAGCAATGGGTAAAGGGCTGGCGGCCCTGCTTAAAGATGAGCAAGAGGTAACCTCTGCCCACGACGAAAAAGCCCCCGAGGTAGTAGGCAATATCGCCGAACTAGACCTCGAAAGCATAGAAGAAAATCCCCATCAGCCGCGGACGCTATTTAACCAGGAGGCCCTGGAAGAACTAGCGGCCTCGGTGAAGGAACTGGGCATCATCCAGCCCATAACCGTTCGCAAAGAAGATGGCGGCCGCTTTCAGATCATCAGTGGGGAACGCCGTTTCCGAGCGGCCAAATTAGCCGGTCTGGAAACCATCCCCGCTTACGTGCGGCTGGCCGATGACCAGAGCATGCTGGAAATGGCCCTGGTGGAAAATATCCAGCGGGAAGAACTCGACTCCATCGAAATAGCCCTGAGCTACGAACGCCTCATAGATGAGTGCCAGCTTACCCAGGAAGCCATGAGCGAGCGGGTAGGTAAAAAGCGCTCCACCATTACCAATTACCTCCGCTTGCTCAAGCTGCAGCCCCTGATTCAAGCCGGCCTGCGCGATAAAATGATCAGCATGGGCCATGCCCGCGCCCTGGTGAATGTAGAAGAGGAGGAAACCCAGCTCGAGCTCTACCAAAAGGCCATAGCCCGCGAGTGGAGTGTACGCCAAACGGAAGAAGCGGTACGCAAAGCCAAAGAAGGGAAAAAACAAAAAACCAGCGCCTCTTCCCCGCCGGAGCTGCCCGAAAAATACCAAAAAATGCGGGATGAACTGGCCCACGGGCTGGAAGTCCCGGTAGACCTTAAGCGCAGTAAGCGCGGAAAGGGGAAAATCGTGATATCCTTTGAAAGTGACCGGGAACTTAAGCGCCTTTACAAACACCTGCGCGATCAATAGTTCAAGCCTCCCTGTCCTGGGCCCCCAACGCGCCGCCCGCTGCCTGATTTTGCTGGGGCTATTGCTTTCTTTTTCCTTGTACGGGCAGCAAAAACAAGCCGCAACTGATAGCCTCAAGCTCCTCCCCGATTCCCTGCAGCCGCACTCGGTGAAAAAGGCCACTTTGCTATCCGCTGCCTTACCGGGCGCGGGCCAATGGTACAATAAAAAGCACTGGAAAATTCCCATTATCTACGCGGGTATGGGGGCATGTGTCTATTTTGCTGTGGAAAACGACCGGCAGTACCAACAATTCCTCCAGGCCTTTCTGGACCGCACCGATGGCGACAGCACCACGGTAGACCCCTACGTGGGCATTTACACCGACCCTGCTCAGCTCATCGAACTGCAGGATACCTACCGGCAGTGGCGCGACCTCTCCATCATCATAGGCGTGGCGGTATATGCCTTGAATATCCTGGATGCCCACGTAGATGCCCACCTGTACGATTTTAATGTGACTAAGAATTTATCCTTACGTTTGGAACCTGCGGCCTGGCGCATGCCGGCCGGTGGCGCCATTGGGTTTAATTTGCAAATAGGCTTTCCATGAAAATTGCCATCATCGGCTACGGTAAGATGGGCCGGGAAATAGAAAAAGTGGCCCAAATGCGTCAGCACGAGATTTGCGGCCGGTTTACCAGCGAGGGCATAAACCAAGAGCAGCTGGCCCAGGCCCACGTGGCTATCGAATTTACCCACGCAGCGGCCGCCGTAGATAACATCCGAAGCTGCCTGGCCTTAGGCATCCCGGTAGCGGTGGGCACTACCGGCTGGTACGATCACTACGAAGCCCTGGCCGAAGAAACCAGGCAAAAAGGCGGTAGCCTGCTTTGCGCCTCCAACTTTAGCCTGGGGGTAAACCTTTTTTTTGCCCTTAACGAGCGGCTCGCCGCATTGCTGGCCCCCTACCCTCAGTACCGGCCCGCCATAAGCGAAACCCACCATCTGCAGAAAAAAGATGCCCCCAGCGGCACGGCCATCCAGCTGGCCCAGCAGGCGCTCCAGCACCTGGACCACTACCAGAGCTGGTCCCTGGTCAAGGATCAGCAAAGCCCGCCGGACGGCCACCTGCCCGTATCAGCTTACCGGGAAGCCGATGTCCCCGGGACCCACCAAGTGCGCTACGATAGCACCATAGACCGCCTCCAAATAGAACATCAGGCCCACAACCGGCAGGGCTTTGCCCTGGGATCCGTTATAGCGGCCGAATATATCGCCCAGCGAAAGGGCGTATTTACCATGAAAGACGTAATCAACATTTGACCCGCCCCCATGACGCTTCTCGAAACCCTCTTCTTCTTCCTCGGCTACTTTTTCTTTTTTGGGCTCATTAGCTTTCGTTATTTGGTAGCCGCGGGCCGCCAGCCCTGGGAAGCCTTGCTTCCGGTTTACAACGTTTACGTCATGATCCGGGTTATCGAGCGGCCCTGGTGGTGGCTTATTTTGGTGCTCCTACCGGGCGTGGGCAACGTAATGATGATCGTGATCCTTTATGAACTCCTGCACGTGTTCCGCCTGGGTACGCTGAAAAACATCCTCATCACCATCTTTACCGTGGGCCTTTACATGGCCTACCTCAGCTTCGCCGAGGAGCTCCAGTACCAGGGAAAGGACATCAAGCACATGCGCAAGCACGTAAGCGAACTACTGGCTTCCATTATCTTTGCCGTAGTGGCCGCCAGCATTATACGCGCTTATACCTTCGAGGCCTTTACCATTCCCACGCCTTCCATGGAAAAATCCCTCATGGTGGGTGATTTTCTATTCGTAAGCAAAATAGAATACGGCGTACGCATGCCCCTCACCCCTTTTGCAGTGCCCCTGGTGCACAATCGGCTCCCTTTCAGTAAGATAAATTCCTACCTGGACGTTCCCCAGCTCCCCTACCTGCGGCTTCCCGCCCTGGACCCTATAAAAAGAAACGACCCCGTGGTATTCAATTACCCGGCCGAAGACATCCGTCCCATCAATATGGAGGGCGAGCTCCGTCCCATCGATAAGCGGGAGCACTACGTGAAAAGGCTCATCGGGATGCCCGGTGATACCCTGGCCATCCGCACGGGAGAAGTTTACATCAACGGCGCGCCCAATGAACTCCCCGATCGCGCCCGGCCCCAGCTAAGCTACCTGGTGCAGACCAATGGCGTAGACCTGAGCCGGGAAGTGCTCAAAAAAGAATTCAACATAAACCTCGCGCAAGCCGTGAAGCAGCGCCGGATGGGGAATACGGCCGGTGGCCAAATGAGCCCCGACCTGTATTTAATGGACGTTCCCCTGGACCAGGTACAGGCCCTGGCCAAACTGCCCAACGTAAACCGCGTGGAGCCCTACCGCTACGAGCCCAACCAGGCCAATCCGGTATTCCCCAATCCCCACCATACCGACAGCCTGGTGTACGATTGGTCTCGCGATAATTACGGTCCCCTCTTGATCCCCCGGAAGGGCATGACGGTAGCGCTCAACGAGGATCACTACTACAAATTTCACCGCCTCATAACCGCCTACGAAGGCCACCGCCTCAAGCGCCAGGCGGATGGCGGCTACCTGCTGGACGGGCAGCCTGCTGATAGCTATACCTTCGAACAGGACTATTATTTTATGATGGGCGACAACCGCCATAGCTCCGATGATTCCCGTTTCTGGGGCTATGTTCCCGCTGATCACATCGTGGGTAAGCCCGTCTTCATCTGGATGAGTTATGATGGCTATGCGGACAGCCTCCTGGACCGTATCCGCTACGAAAGGGTTTTTACCCTGGTAAGCGGCGAGGGCGAGCGGACCAGCTATTTCTGGCCTTTCGTGGGCCTGGTGGTCATAGGTTGGGGCCTCAATTACTACCGCAAAAAGCGCCGTGGCCAAAAAGCCCAGGCATGACCCCGGGGCTCTTTAGCATGAGCTACCTGGGCCCCATCGATTACTGGGCTGCTCTGCTTCGCTATCCCCAAGCTAGCTGGGAGGCCTGGGAAACTTACCCCAAACAGAGCTACCGAAACCGCTGCTACATCGACAGCCCCAATGGTCCGCTCAAACTAACGGTACCGGTAAACCACCGCGGCGCTCGCTACAGCGGCCGCATTGAGCTCAGTCCCCAGCGCACCTGGATGCGCACCCATCTACAGGCCCTCCAGACCACTTATGGCCACAGCCCCTTTTACGAAACCATCGGCCCGGGACTGGCCGAAGTCTTAAGCCAGCCGCCGGCTACCCTCTGGGAACTCAACCATCGCCTGGCCAAACGCATCCTCCACTGGCTGCGACAGGATCAGCGGCTTAGCGCTACCAGCTCCTGGGTAACCATGCCGAAGCGAACGGATGATCTACGCGGCCTGTTTCACCCCAAACGGGTGAGCCCCGTAAAAACCTTTCCGCCGTACTGGCAAAACTTCCGGCACAAGCATGGCTTTATTCCCAACCTTAGCATCATAGACTTGCTTATGAATGAAGGGCCCGCCGCAGGTGCCTATTTGCAGCAGTTGGAATTTGTATTTTCGCCGGTATGAAAATTTCTGCAACCTCCATCCGTGGACTTTCCTGGCTTAGCGTGTTCTTACTCACCGGGAGCGCCTTATTTCCTTTGGCCGGTGAGGCCCAAAAAAACTGCACTAACCAATACCCCCACCGGGTGACGGCCCAAAGCGGCCTAAGCCTCAGGAGCCGCCCCTCCTTGGAGGCTAAAGTGCTTACCTACGGCCTCTATAAAGACACTATGTACGTGTGCCCCAGCGCCTACGGAACCCTTACCGTAGAAGGAATCGACGGGCACTGGCGGCGCGTGCGCTATAAAAAACAATGGGGGTATGCCTTCGATGGCTTTTTGGCCGGCCTGGACGAGCAGGCAGATGAGGCGATGGCCCTTTCCCTTCAAAAAAGCCGCAAGCTGCGCCAGGAAGCCGATAGTTTGCTGGGCCAAAGCTCTGCTCCGCCCGAAAAGTCCCAAACGGCCCAACCCCTATGGAATAATGCCAGTAAAGCCCAGGTAGCCATTGAAGCCGTAAATTACTGCGGTCCGGCGGATAAACTGGACCCCAGCCTTATCTGGTACGGCATTTACCCCGCTGATAGCAATGCCCGGTACCACCGGGTAAAACCGGTAGAAATGAGAATGGTAGTGAGCCAGCGCCAGCTTTACGAGGGCATGGAGTTCGATATCACCACTGACAGGGAAGAAAGGAGCCTTTTTCTCCTGGGACTTAACCGTCCACTGGCTACCGGAGAAGTCCAGCTGAAGGACCGCAGCGAAATGTTTCGCTACCGCGGCAATCAACTCCTTCCCGGGCAAATCTGGGGCTTGCGCGCTAGCGCGGCGCTGGACTTGATGGCTTCTGGGTCGGTAAACCGCGAGGCCGAATGCCTGCAGGTGTCTGATTATGAACTAGAAGCTACCCTGGTAAAGGAAAACGAGGAAATCACTAAGCAGGACCTAATGGCCCTTTTGCCTGACTTGGGGCCTTGTGGCGTGATGGAGCTATTTTGGTACGGCGACCTCTCCGGCGATGGCCTGCCGGAGCTTATCTTGGTCCACTCCCCCCAAGAAGGGGTCAATCAATTTCACCTGCTCACCAGTAACGCCCCAGACGCCCTTTGGCAGCGGGCCTTTACCTTCACTCTTCCCAATTGCGAATAACTGTATGAACCTGGAACACAATAAAAACGAAGACCACCTGAAGCTGATGGTGGCTGATGTACGCCGCAAGCTGGACGGCATAGCGAAAGGCGGTGGCGAAAAGAAAATAGCCAAACAACACGAGCAAGGCAAACTCACCGCCCGCGAGCGGATCGAATATTTGCTGGATGACAAAAAGCCCCAAATCGAGATCGGCGCCTTTGCCGGTTACGACATGTACCAAGAGCACGGCGGCTGTCCTGCCGGGGGCGTGGTGGTGGTAATGGGCTACCTCCGCGATCAAATGGTGATCGTAGTGGCCAATGACGCCACGGTGAAAGCCGGCGCCTGGTTTCCCATCACCGGCAAAAAAAACCTGCGGGCCCAGGAAATAGCCCTGGAAAACCACATTCCCATCATTTACCTGGTAGACAGTGCCGGGGTGTACCTGCCCATGCAAGATGAGATCTTTCCCGATAAAGAGCATTTTGGACGCATTTTTCGCAACAACGCCGTACTCTCTTCCAAGGGCATCCCGCAGATAGCGGCCATCATGGGCAGTTGCGTAGCCGGAGGCGCCTACCTCCCCATCATGAGCGATGAAGCCCTTATCGTAGAGAAAACCGGTAGCATTTTCCTGGCCGGCAGCTACCTGGTCAAGGCGGCCATCGGCGAAGAGGTAGACAACGAAACCCTGGGCGGGGCCACCACCCACTGCGAAATATCCGGGGTAACCGATTACAAAAGCAAGGACGATAAGGATGCCCTGGACAGCATAAAAAACATTGTGGATAAAATGGGGGCCAAAAACAAAGCGGGGTACAACCGCAGCACCCCGGCGCCTCCCGCAAAAGATCCCGAGGAAATTTACGGCCTTATGCCCAGTGATGGCGCCAAGACCTATGATACCATGGAGATCATCGAAAGGCTGGTGGACGACAGCGCCTTTGAGGCGTACAAAGAGGGTTACGGCCAAACCCTGCTAACCGGCTATGCCCGCATAGATGGCTGGGCGGTAGGCATCGTGGCCAATAACCGCAAAGTAGTGAAAAGCAAAAAAGGGGAAATGCAGTTTGGCGGGGTGATCTACTCCGATAGTGCCGATAAGGCCGCCCGCTTTATCGCCAACTGCAATCAAAAGAAAATTCCGCTGGTATTCCTCCAGGACGTAACTGGTTTTATGGTAGGCAAGCGCAGCGAGCACGGCGGCATTATTAAAGACGGGGCCAAAATGGTGAATACCATGAGCAACAGCGTAGTGCCTAAGTTTACCGTGATCATGGGCAATAGTTACGGTGCTGGCAATTACGCCATGTGTGGCAAAGCCTATGACCCCCGGCTTATCGTGGCCTGGCCCAATTCGCGCCTGGCGGTGATGGGGGGCCAGCAGGCTGCCAAGGTGCTGCTCCAGATCGAAAAAGCCCGCCTTAAAAGCCAGGGCCAGGAAATAACCGACGAGGTGGAAAAGGAACTGCTGGATAAGATCCATAAAAGCTACGAAGCCCAAACCAAGCCCGAGTATGCGGCGGCCCGCCTCTGGACCGATGCCATCATAGACCCGCTGGAAACCCGGCGCTGGATAAGCATGGGGATAGAAGCGGCGGACCACGCCCCCAGCGATGAACCCTACAACCCCGGTGTGCTGCAAACCTGAAAATCCCCCCATTCCCATGGCCCTGCGCGCCGCCCCCTTTTACCTTCTCATTTTGCTTCTGCTAAGCGGAGCCTTGCAAGCCCAAACCCAGCAAGACAGCCTCCGGCTGAAAAAAAGAGCGGTAGCCGAACAGCCCTGGCGTAGTGCCGTTCAGAAGATTGATAGCCCTTACACCTGGGGCTTTTTGGGCCTTTCTGCTTACTGCGAGGCGGGCCACGGACCGGAAACGCTTTACATCCGCTTTCGGGAAGCGGACCGCTGGGAAAGCTGGAAACCCATGCCGGGCCCTGATCACGGCAAGGCCCGGGGAAGGCAAAGCTGGATAGCCAAGCCCCGCCGGGAAGCGGCGCAGGCCTTCCAAATAGGCAGCCCCCGCGCTTTAAAGGGGCCCCTTATCCTGCGCACTTTCAAGGCACCTCCCCCGGAAAAAAAAAGCGCCAGTACTACCGCCAGGCCACAGACCGGAGCCGATAGCTGCGCCTGTCCTGCCCCGCCTATTTGTCAACGGAGCTGCTGGTGCCCCGGGGGTAACTGCCCGCCCCCCAGCTACAGCTCGCATAATCCTACCCACTTGGTGGTGCATCACTCCGCCGGGTTTACCGACTACCCCGATTACCAATGGGTGGTATCCTACTACTGGGACCTCCATGTGAATACCAACGGCTGGAGCGACATTGGCTACAATTGGCTAATAGACCCCAACGGGGTTGTGTATGAAGGACGGGGTCTGGGACATTTAGGAGCCCATTTTAGCTGTATGAACTCGGGGACTAGTGGGATATGCCTGATCGGCAATTTTATGGATACCGTACCCAGTGACACCGCCTTAAACCGTCTGTCCGCACTGGCCACTTACCTCGCCTGCCAGCACCGTATTTTTCTGGCCGATAGCAGCCTCCACAGTAGCTCTCAGCTGGTGCTTCCCCACCTTAGCGGCCACCGGGCGGCCAACGTAGCGCAGCAGGGCTGCCCCTCCGGAACGGTTTGCCCCGGCGACTCGCTTTTTCCCCTGCTAGATAGCCTGGCCTGGAAGATGGCCAGCCAAGCCTGCTTACAAGGGCTGGGCCGGCCGGAAGCCGAGCCAGGCCGTCTGCGGCTCTACCCACAGCCCGCCCAGCATCAGGTCAAACTAAGATGGCCCCAGGCGGCCCCGCGTGTGCTCAAGCTCCACGCGCCCTCAGGGCAAGTTGTAAAGACCATTAAAACCGCAGCCGCCCGGCATACCATCTCCCTGGAAGGGGTGCCCAGCGGCCTTTATCTCCTGGAAGTAAACGGCCCCCGTGGCCTTTACTGGCGCCGGCTTATGATCCGTAAGGAAGACTAAGAAAGCTCCTCAGAAAGGCTTTCCCAGGCCGCCTGAATAAGGTCTGCCTCAAAACCCCGCCGCAGGGCAGCCTGAAAAGCACGGTTTCGCGCCTTTCGCTGAGCCAGGGCCGACGCGTTTCTTTTGGCCTGATACTTTTGGAGCAAGCGCTGAAGGGTGGCTTCATATTCGGCGGGATCGATCTCCTGGAGCGCTTTTTTCTGGAGGTAGTCGCCTATCTGGTGATAGCGCAATCCCCGGCGGATTTTGTGGCGGCCCCAGCCTTTTATCCGAAATTTGCCGCGGGCATATGCCCGGGCAAAGCGCTCTTCGCGCAGGAAGCCTTCCTGGATAAGCCGCACCGTGAGCTCATCTACCGCCTCCGGCTGAAGCCCCAGGGAGCTGAGCTTTTCCCTTACCTGGCGCTGGCTGCGCTCTTGGTAGGTACAGTAGGCCGCCACTTTTTCCAGGGCTTCTTCCAGGTCATATACGGGGCCACTCATGGCTTATTCGTGCTCAGATTCCAACTGAAGGAGCGTCCGGAAAGAAACGGCCCGGTCGCCATAACGGGCGCGAAACTCGGCCTGCAGCTTAGGGGCATACACTTCCTGATAGAGCTGCAGGGTTTCCCGATCGCGCACCTCGTACTGAATGGAGTAGGTGATGCCCTGCTCCTCCTCTACCATCACCTTAAAGAGGCGGCTTTTTTGGAAAAGACCGGTGCTCATTACGTCGGGAATGTGCTGCTCACGCATCCACTGGAGCCAGTCCTGTTCGTATTGTTTTTCGATGTTGACCGTTACATTGTAAATGATCATGGTGCGTATTTTTGGGTGGGCTAGCCCTGCTTCAATTGAAAATGGTTTTTGCCGGCTGGGCGCACTCATTTGGCCGGGAGGCCAAATGTAAGGCTGCCCAGCGGCAAGGAAGCACTGGTAAAGAGACGAAAATACAAAAGGGCCGCTTCAAGACTGCCGCTGGATGGCCAGCGATGCGGTAATGCGAGCGCTAAGGAGGCACAGGGGGACGCCGCCGCCCGGGTGCACGCTGCCACCGGCAAAATACAAGCCGTGGAGACGCGGACTAAAGTTGGGATGCCGCAAAAAGGCGGCCAGGGGATTATTGCTGCTGGCGCCGTAGAGGCTGCCTTGGTAACTGGCGGTTTGCTGCTCTATTTTGCGGGGGTCCAGCGTTTCTTCGTAGCGAATGAGCGGGGCCAGATCACGTCCCAGGCGCGCGGATAATTTACGGAGCACCTGCTGGCGGATGCGGGCAGTGAGGGCTTCCCAGTCCTGGCCGGTATCGGGCGGTACATTGACCATCACAAACCAGTTTTCGGTATCCGGCGGGGCGTCCTGGGCCTCTACCTTGCTGGAAATATTGACGTACACGGTAGGATCATCGCTCACGTTTTGCGCTTCAAAAATCTGGCGAAATTCTTCCCGGTAGTCATCGGTAAAAAAGATATTGTGTAAATCGAGCTCGGAGAAAGTGGCCGCCATGCCCCAGTAAAAAATAAGCGCCGAACTGCTGCGGGGCTGGTTAAGGACGCGCTCGGGAGCCCGCTCATGGGGTAAGAGTGCCCGGAAAGTGGGCCATACATCCGCATTGCTCACTACTACGGACGCCGGGTAGCGCTGCCCCTCTACCCGCACGCCGCTTACTTTCTTGTCTTGGGTAAGAATGCGTTCTACCGGCTGGTGGAAGTGAAAACGCACCCCCAGGTCCTGGGCCAAGCGGTACAAGGCCATGGGAATGCTGTGCATGCCGCCGCGGGGGTAAAAAGTGCCCAGGTTGTGCTCCAGGTGCGGGATGCTGCTCATGACGCCCGGGGTAAGGTAAGGGCTGCTGCCATTGTAGGTGGCGTAGCGGTCAAAGAGCTGCACCAGTTTGGGGTGCTGCAGGGCTTTGTGGTTTACGGTATGCAGGGAGTTAAAAAGGTTGAGCCGGTGTAGCTGGGAAATGGCCTTTAGGGTGTCCCGGTTGAGGTAACTCTTCCAGCGATGCAGGGATTTTTCTAAGAAAACCGGCGTAGTGGAACGGTAAATACGCGCCGCGTGGGCCAGGTGTTTTTCGGTGCGGGCGGCCGGCACCCCCAGTTTACTCTCCACTTCCTGGGCAAAGCGGCGGGGATCACCCCAGGCGGTAAGCTCGGTGCCATCGTCCCAAAAATAACGACAGGCCACCGGATGCCGGTGGTAGTGAAAGTAATCTTCCACCTTTTTGCCCGCTGCCTGGATGGTTTCTTCTACCAGCTCGGGCAGGGTAAATAAAGAAGGTCCGGCATCAAATCGATACCCCTGCCCCCCTATTTCGGTCACCTTTCCGCCGGGGTAGGCGTTGGCTTCAAATACCCGGGTAGCAAAACCAGCGGCTTGCAGGCGCACCGCCGTAGCGAGGCCCGCTATTCCACTCCCTATTACGATGGCATCAGACGATTTCATAAGACCTCAAACGCGGCATATAAGCAAAGGTTTCCCTTCCCGGGCACAGGCTTCCCGGGGAGCTAGCACCAGGGACGGCGCTAGGGCAAGTGCCGGTAGTGATACACCCGGTACTGATACTGCCCACTCTGGCGCTGATAGCTACCGCTCATGCGAAAGCTGATGGTATCGCCCTTCTGGATTCCGGTAAGTTCCTTTTGATGGCGCAAAGAATCGGTAGTAAAGTAAAACCGCGCTAGCAGTTCATCTCCTTCTTTTACGGCTGCTTTGTTTTCCGCCACCCGCAGGATGCGCAGGACGGCCTGCGTTTTACTGCCGGGCAGCTTGGCCAGCACGGCAGCGCGGGCAGGAAACGTTTGAATAGGCACCATTCTGGGGGTGGCACTGCTATCGGCTATCTGGGCCCGGCACAGCGAGGGGTTTAGGCCTGCGGCCAAAAGTAAAACCAGCGGGAAGAAGCGTTTTGCCATATGCATTAAGTAATACTTCCGCAAAGGTAAGTCAAACCCAAGGGGCTGCTCAAAGCGGGTATTTTTGATACCTTCGGCCACCGCCTAAATGCCCTGATGCTTTATTCCGCTATTCCCCTTCGTGCCCTTGTTTTCACGGTCCTGCTTAATGTGGGCCGCATGCTTGGACTACAGGCCCAGGCCGATAGCACCGTGTGGCAGCTCCAGGCGGGCCTGCAGGCCACCCGCTTTAGCTACCCCACGGTAGAGCTAAGCGCGGTGGAAACATTGGAGACCAATTTTAAGCCGGGCTTTGCCCTGGGGGTAAGCTTGTGCATCCCCTTTGCCCGGCAGTGGCTGGAGGAGCGTTCCCGCTTTGAGGTGGGACTCAATTTTGTGCAGGGGGGCAGTCTTTACCGCTACATCATCGAAGCGCCCGAACTCGAATACCGGCTGCGGCAGCGGATCACCACCTTTGCCGCGGAACTGCCCTTTGCCCTACGGTACCAAATAACCGAGAACCAGGCCGGACAGGGCTTTTTCCTGCGGGCTGGAGGCTATTTTTCGCTGGGGCTGGGGGGCTTCTACCGGCGGCAATTGGCCGTCCCGGTCAATACCACGGACAACGTCTTTGATCCGGGCTTTAACCTGGCCGGGGTCCAGCATGTGGTTTCTATCAACCGGGGTAATGTCAATGCCCTCCTGGGTTCAGATGTGCTGCCACTTAATCTTTTTGACCTGGGAATGGACGGCGGACTGGGCTATCGGTGGGGGCACCTTAGCCTGGAATTCCGTTACCTCTACAGCTTGCAATCCATCGAACCCCCGGTGGCCATCATCAACGCGGCCTACCAGCGGATCAACGTGCGCCATCAGCAACTGCGTCTGGTGCTGCGCTACCGGCTTGGCAAGTGAGGCCTTGAAAACCATGGCAATACTACCGCTCACTGGCCCAGGTGGCCAGGAGCTCCTGAGGTCCCTTCCGGCATTCGTGGCTAAGTTAGTGTCTGCCTATAAAGTCTCTCGCCCGTGGCGAGACGATAGTCCTTCTCGCTTCTAGCGAGACTCATCTCGCCACTGGCGAGATTGGACTTCATAAACAGACACTAAACACGCGTAAGGCGCTCAATTAGGGCCTGGTGCTGCGGAAAAGCGGCCTGGAGTTCCTGGCGCCGTGCCAGCTCAAAGTCGTCAAAATGAAAGCCCGGTGCCACCGTACAGCCTATGAAGGAATAGGCCCGGGCGGTAGTTACTTCAGCGGCAAACCAGCAGCCACCGGGTACCACGTACTGCGGCACCTGTCCGGCGCGGAAGTCCGTACCAATGTGGTGCTTTTGGTAATGCCCCTCGGGGGTTATGATATGCAAGAGGAGCGGAGCCCCGTGGTAAAAATGCCAGCCCTCGTCCTGCTGAATACGGTGAAAAGCGGAAAAGTTGCCGGCCGTAAGCAGGAAATAAATGCAAGTAGAAAGATTACGGGGGCCGCTGTGGTCTCCCGACAGCTGCTCGGCAGGCAGCGTGGTTTCACTGCGGTAGGTTTCCCGAAAATAGCCGCCTTCAGGGTGCGGCTGTAATTGGAAGTGAGCCACCAAATCTTCTAAAGGGTAATCCATGTCTATAATTTTAAAAAATTCACGTGGGTTAGATAAGACCTGGTCTGGGCCCAGGCCCTACAAAAAGCCTTAAAGGTAAAGCCGGCGAAGGTAAGTGGCATAAAGTGTAAGCGTATGAACCTTTGGGCCCGAAGCGCTTTTCAGCGGTTTATCTGGTCCGTCTGCCAGAAAGTGCGCTCATCGAAGGGGGTGGTTTGCGGCGGCGCGGCGGGGCTTTTACCGTAAAGCATCATTGAATTCACGACCCGGACTTCTTGGGGATCGGGATTTTGCATCACCGCCCTGTGCAGCAAGCCGCAGGTTTGGGGGCTGTCCAGTTCGCTGTTGTTGATCACCGCTATTTGGTAGGCCTGGCTGTCCAGGGGAATCGGTTCTGTCCTGTAGGGTTTTAAGTGCTGCCCCTTGTTATGAAACAAAGGGTTGTAGCGCTCATAATATTGCGCAGCCGTAAGGCCTTGCTCGGTCATAAAGCGATGATAATCGGCAAACTGGAGGTGGCTGCTTATCGGTGTGGGTTCGTAGCCCAGGACCAGAAAAGATTCACGGGGGGCGTTATCGCGGTGAAACTGGGTGGTGTTTTGTTGATCGAAGCGCGTAAGCCAAAGCGCATCCAGCTCCTGCTGAAAATCCTGCTGATAGCTTGAAGCAAGCTCTCTTTTTAGGGCCAGCATACTGCGGCGCAGAGTGCGGGAGCCGATGGCGTCCTGAAAGGATAACAAGGCATAACCAGGCGCCTGGTGATGGGTGCGGAAAACCCGCTGGTACACCTTGGCCAGGTGGGCTGCTTCCAATCCGGATACTATGATGATGGGCTGTTCCATGAAAAGGATAATCTATGGCAAATTAAACCCCGCTCGCCTCTACTCCTCAAAAGCCCGGAGGGTAACGGAAATTCTTCTTTGTCGGTACTTTTGAAAAGACGGCACTTCATGGGTATAAGCCTTATTGGTATCCCA
>JAVLBR010000030.1:15721-19659 GCA_031581125.1 Schleiferiaceae bacterium
GGCACCAGGAGAGGTATGCCCCGCTGATTCGGTCCAGGGGCAAGGCATTATTTAGCGAGCCAGTGTAGGCATAGTTTTGCCCGTAAGCCTGTTGCCACCGGGGCGTTTTTACGCGTTTGCCGTGGATCAAGATTTCGTGAAAATCCCGGGGGTGTTCGGCCCAAAGCGACTCAAAAGCAGCGCTTCCCAGGACAAATGGCGCTACCTGCTGATACCGTTCCAGGTAATGAACCGAGTCCAGATACAGCTTCTGGTAACTTCCCTCCTCGGGTTTAAGCAGTCTTAGTTGCATCACTGGTGAATGGACAAGCGCTCGGGCCTTTTGGTTTACCGGGAGCGGTCGTTTGTCGGTTTCTTACCCCTAACAAAACTGGCAATTTATTGTCCTTTAGCATGATACCAACATCTAGCTCATAAAGCTAAAAACCCTTTTTGCTTGCTAAGAAGCGGTCTTCCATTCTGCGAAAAAACCTCCTTAATTTTCTTCGTACTTTTTAGCTGCAGTCCAAAAAAGTAAAGCTAGCGGGTATGGGGCTGTCAATGCCGCTCTAAAGCTCCATTTGCCGCAAGGTCATACGATCGGCAAAACTGCCCAGGGGCAGGCTGAGCTGCAGGCGGGCCTGCAGGGAATGGCCCAGCCGTCCGGGTAAGGGATAGCTTAAACTGCCGATTTCTGCCCGCAGGCGGAAATGGGCGCTCTGCCAGCGGTAGCCGCCCCCCACGCGCAACTGCTCCCAGCCGCCGTACACCGCTTGGGCATAAAAATGATGTCGCCGGCTGGGACGGAAATACATTTGGCCGCCGGCCTGAAAACCATAGCCGGGTAAGTGCCGGTAGCGGAGCCAGGTGCGTAAACGCCAGGAAGCCTCCGCCGGAGTGAAATGGTGGCGCAAAGTAGCCCGGAAGGGCAGCAGCGCCTGATAACCATCGCTGCGCAAGGCCGCTACGGAGTCTTGGAGCACTTCTTCAGCATCGTACACCAGCGGGTCAAAGGGATTGGGGAGGAACTGCCCGGTGAAGCGGTAGCGAAAATTAGGGCTTTGGTGCCGGGTGTTCTGGGGGTAATGACCAAAACCCAGGTCCTGAAAACGGAGGGCGAAATCCCGAAAGGCCAGGCCCCCATTAAGGCTCAGGCCCATGCCTGGGAGGAAGTTTTGAGGGCTGGCTTGCCGGTCAAAAGTGCCCTGGAAATCCAAATAAGTTCCCGCTGCCGCGGTACGAAACCGGGCCGGCCCCAGGGCAAAATGCTGCTGGCTATGGATGCCGTGCAGCCCCAGGCCCCACTGCCACTGCCAGGGACCGAGCAGGTAGCTCTTGCGAAAGCGCAAGGTGGTCATTTGCAAGGCCGTATAGGCGGTATTCTGAAAACGGAGCGCCTGCCCGGCATAAGGGGCATTGCCGTAAAGCGCCAAGCCAAGGAGGGGCTTTTCTAGCTGGGCGCCAATCAGATTGCGGTAACTCAGCGAGAGGTCAAAACGGGGAAAAAGGGCTCGGCTATCATCATGAGGCACCCGCAAACCGAGGGCTAGCTGGCTGGTGAGCCCCATGCGCAGGGGGGTGCCGGCCCGGTCCATGAGATAGGCCTTATCCGCTGCCGTCCAGCGCTGTTTTTGCCAACGCTGCCAGAGCTTGAGCGGGTCGTAACCGGTGGTAGCGGCCTGAAAAGCGCCGTTTAGGTAAAAATGCGTTTCCGGGGTAAGCTGGAAAATGCCGCTGCGCGCCTCCTGAGCCTGAAGTGGCCGGAACAGGCTCAACAGTATAAAGACGCATAAGAAAACGGGACGGTAGCGACTCATGGTGCGGTGCTGATGTTAAGATCTCCTACGAGCTGTACATCGAGATAATTGTCGGAGTAAAGCGTGATTTCTCCCGGGGGCTGGGCGGAACTGATGCGCAGCAAAAGCACCAACTGCTGAGTCTCCTTTAAATGGGGGATCTGGCGGGCCGTGATGGGAAACGTAACCGCGCCTTCCTGCGCGATTAGGGCGCGGCCGGTGCTATCGGTTTGGGCCGGCGGAATGGCCTCAGCGCTGGCGAGGGTGTCCAGGGGCGTACCATTAGGATCAATGAGGAGCAACTGGGGGGCAAAAGCCAGGGGGAAGTAATTGTCCGTAAGCAACTTGAGCGCCCCGCTTTGCAAGCGCCCATCGGGGTCCAGTTCGGCGTAATCAAAGGCATTGGTGTCCAGGAAGCCCAGGTCGTTTAGGCTGGCTTGAAGGGGCACTTCCAGGGTCAAGAAAGTTTCTACGCCAAAATCGGTGTAGAGAAACTGCGAGAGGTCACTGGAAGCTACGTTGCGATTGAGGTAGGCGGTGAGGTCGGTGTAAAGGCTGTCGGGACGGATCTCGATGAGGCGCTCGGCGTTGCTATTGCTGCTGTCCAGGGTAAGACTAAGCCGGCCCGGCTGAGGCCGCAGGCCGGGTTGCTTCTCCTGCGCCCGCGGGAGGGTAAAGGCCTGGCCCAGTTGGGCCCACTGAAGGGAGCGCTGACTAGCGTCTTTTTCGGCAAAAATCTCATCAACCCGAATATCCATGGGAGCGCCGATGTAATTGTCAAGTTCCAGCCCCACCTTTACCCGGTCCAGGCGAATTTGACCGCCGGTGAGCTCGCGGATGGGCTCTACCCAGGATTTTTCGGCAAAGGGAATGGTATCGTAGCCCATAAAGCCGTAGCCACGGTCGGCGCGGAGATTGCTGGTGCCGGTACGGATACGGACGCTGTCTTCCAGGGAAAGACTTACCAGCTGGCCCGTGCTGTCTACCCTACCGCGAAACACCGCGTAAAAGGTATTGAAAACATTGCTGGCACCGGGCAAACCGGTCATATCGATGGTGTAGCCCTGAATGGGCACGGTGGTGGTTTTGCTGCTGGTTCCGCCCGGCGGCGCCGGCGGCAAGGTTTCGGTGAATTGGAGGGTTTGCCCATTGCGCTGCCCCCGGGGTACCACGTAATCCATTTCCAGCTTATCTTCTACGGTACTGATGGCATTGAGGAAAAGCTGCCCGCCGCTAACGTGCACTTTGGTAAGGCGGGCGGAAGGTGCCACAACGGCAGAGGTGGCAGTGTCTTCAATGAGATTTTGACTGGGAAATACGGCCGTGGCGGCCACGGGATCTAATTGGTTGACCTTTACCTGGGTGAGAATGGCGTCGCTGGTATCGATGGGCACAGACTGCCCATCACTGCCGGGGGAATCCACATTGAGCAGTTCCGCCTGGAGCTGACCGGAAATGGTGATGTTGTTGTTAAGCCGGAGGGAATCGTAATGTACCTCGCTAACGGCGAGGGTATCAATGGTATTTTGGATAAGCGTGGCGGTACCGGGTCCATTATTGATGATTTGGTACTGCATGTTGGTCAGCGGCACGGGCAGGCCGTTTTCCAGGCGCAGTACCAGCCAGCCATCGCGGAGGGTAATGCTAGTAAAAAACTGGGTGGCGTCTACCGGGAAGCTGTTGGGCCCGATGCCGTTTAGCGGGGGAATAACCTGGCTGGAGCCGTGGCTGGCGATGATCAGCTGCCCGGTAAGCCCTGCTCCGGCCGCCAGCTGGCCCAGGCTAAGGCGACGGGTGATGGTCTGGTCGCTTAATTCGAGGGATTGAATATTGGCCACGTTGTAAAACGTATCATTAAGCGGGGCGGCCACCTCGCCGGGCATGAGATTGGCCAACTTTTGGCGGGTGACCAACTTAACCTGGCCCCCCGTGCCTACCGAGACGGTGCTATCGGCCAGCAAATCATTAATCCCGATACGGGTACTGAATACGGGAGCCAGCGCTTGTACATCCCAATCGGGACGTTTTACGTCCGGCCGACAGCCCGAGGCGAGCATCACGCCAAGGACCAATACCCATCCGATGTGGAAAAGCTTATGCAAAGCGGACTGCAGAGATTGAATGACTTGACAAAGAACGGGAAGTTAAGGCAGTTTGCCTAAT
>JAVLBR010000264.1:0-2399 GCA_031581125.1 Schleiferiaceae bacterium
TTCAGTCGGCCCTGCAACGCTTTGTAGAAGTAAGGGTCTCTTATTAGGAATAAAAACTTAAAGGCTGGGTATTTTCTCAGGTGGAGCGGTAGCCTGGCCTGGATGGCAGCTTTTCCAAAGGCCGCGCTCCTCGGTTTTAAGCTGTAAAGGCATTTTTACAACTGTTCAGGGGAGCCTACCTTTCGCTTTGCGGTTTCTCTCCGGGGGCCAATCCCACTGGCGGGAGGCTCACCAGCCCCGTTCTCATCGAGCGGCCCCCTCTTTTGCCTTCCTGCCGTTATGGGCAAAGGAGGAGGTCGGCCAGGCTGTTTTGGCGCTGCTTACTTGCCCAGGGGCTGTCCTGCTCGCTTTTCCACGGCTATCTGACCTTGTGTACAGCCCTTTTTAAGCCCCTAAGGATTAAATACAGCCTTTCTAAGCCTCTTCCGGACGCTGGATGACTAACACTATCTAAGCGCTCTTCGTTCAACCCATAATCGGGGGCGGACGAACAAGGCGGACCCTTGTGCGTCTTAAGGCGTATGTCTCTCCTCATTTTTGACGAGCGCGGTATTTACTGCCCACCGGCCGATGTGTACATAGATCCCTGGCGACCGGTGCGCCGGGCCATCATCACCCATGCCCATGCGGACCATGCCCGGCCCGGACACCACGCTTATCTGGCGCATCACCTCAGCGCCTCGGTGCTGCGGCAGCGATTGGGGCGGGGCATCAGGCTGCAAACCGTAGGCTACGGAAGAACGGTTTCCATCCGAGGCGTACAATTCTCCCTTCATCCGGCCGGTCATATTCCCGGTTCTGCGCAGGTGCGGGTCGAATACCGCGGCGCTATATGGGTGGTCTCCGGCGATTATAAATTAGAAAACGATGGCTTATCCACTCCCTTTGAGCCCGTGCCTTGCCATCACTTTATTACCGAGTCCACTTTTGGGCTGCCGGTATACCGCTGGCCCCACCCCACCGGGGTAGAAGCGGCCATCAACGCCTGGTGGCAAGCCAATCGCGCCGCCGGGAAAGTATCCCTGCTGGCCGGCTATTCCCTGGGCAAAGCCCAGCGGCTCCTCCAGGGCCTTGACCCGTCCATGGGGCCTATCTTTACCCACGGGGCGGTGGAAAATGTAAACGAAGTGCTTCGCCGGGATGGTCACCGGCTCCCCACCACCCAGCGCATCACCGGCCCCCGCCAAAAAAAGGAATGGACCGGAGCGATGGTAGTTGCACCCCCCTCGGCCATCGGGACGCCCTGGAGCCGTAAGTTGGGCCCCGTGAGCACCGCCTTTGCCAGCGGCTGGATGGCCCTGCGCGGTACCCGTCGCCGCCGCGCCGCCGATCGCGGTTTTGTGGTCTCGGACCATGCCGACTGGCCGGGCCTCCAAAAAGCCGTGCGCGAAACCGGGGCCCAACACGTATACGCCACCCACGGTTACACCGATATTTTTAGCCGCTGGCTGCGCGAGCAGGGTTTAGACGCCCAACCGGTGGAAACGCTCTACGAGGGGGAATCGCTGGAAAAAACGGAAGCGGAAGCGGAGCGGTAGAGGAGATGGCTTTTTTTCTTAGCAACCCTTCTTGATGCAGGGGAAAGCAGTTCCTGTTTGGCGCCTTGCGGGGAGTAGAGGGGGCTTACTTGGTGTCTGTCTATAAAGTCCAATCTCGCCCGTAGCAATACGATCGTCCTTCTCGCTTCTAGCGAGACGCATCCCGCCGCTGCGGAAACCAGACTAAAGAGTGACAGCCCTTCAGGTTTTAACGGTGGCCTCCTGAAAGTCGCCGGGCTGGAGGGTATGCATTTCTGGGACCACTTACAGGTACTTGCATACCAGTATTTTGAAGAGCGCACCCCCGCTCTCCCCTCCTTAAAAAAGGAGGGGTAGGGGTGGTTGTTATTTTGCAATTTAGGGAATGTTTATAAAGTCGGTCAGCCTCGTTAAGCTTGCTTTCTTGCTAAAAGCGAGAATTATTTCTCTAGGAGGCGATTGGGCTTTAGTCCCCCTGGAGCAGCACCGCTGCCGCTGTTATAACTAGGATACGAAGCACTCGATAAGGTTGAATTGTTGAACAGGGTAACTGTTGAATTGGGTAACCGGATAGCGGTTGAATTGGGTAACTGTTTAATTGGTGAGGGCTTGGAGAATAGATCTTAGACCGCTTCGCTGATAGATTTTGGACGAGAAGATGTGGTTTACAGAAGGTTGGGGCGCTTTAAGCTCACTCATCTTTAATGGCAAAGGCCCCCAAACCCCCCAAGGGGGCTTAACATCCGCTCCCTCATCAAAAGCCCACAATCCCGAGATGCTAGCTTCCACGAATCAGAACGCCAGCGAGACTGACGCGGCGGGAAGTCCCCCCTTGGGGGGATTTAGGGGGCCAAGAGAAGCAAGCCAACCGCCCCGCAGATA
>JAVLBR010000265.1:0-2398 GCA_031581125.1 Schleiferiaceae bacterium
CCCGGATTCCCGGGACAAGCAGGAGCATTGAAAGAATTAGGGTGGCCTAGGCCGGTGATTTCGAAAAGGTGATTTCTCTGCTGAGCACTTGCCTCTTGCTATGCGGCAAAACCACTACGGGCTGCATTCCTCCAAGGCAACTAAGTAAAAACCATAGTTGAAGGAGGAAACTCCCCAGGATGAAGGGTATGGGGATTACAAAAAGGTCTTCCGGGAGCTCAGGCCTCATTTGCCTCGTGAGGCTTCCCATTTTGCCCACTGCGACGGGCACATTCAAACCAATTTGAAACACTCTACAACATTTAAAATATTTTAACTACCTTTGGCGGGTGATAAATGATCTCTTAAACCCATGAAGATGAAGCTTAGCCACGTCGGCCAATGTCATTTTGGGCTCTACGCCAAACCCACGAGCTCAGGAAATATCCCCTATCTTCAAGCCAAACATTTTGACGATTGGGGGCATGTGAGCACGCCGATTGATACCTGCATTCCATCCAATGGCAAAACCAGAGACCATTTGCTGGAAGACGGTGACGTTCTACTGGCAGGAAAGGGCTTGCGGCGTTTTGCCTGGACTTACACGGAGGATTTTGGCCCCGCCATTGCTTCTTCCATTTTCTTTGTGATCAAGCCAGACCCCTCCCGAGTGGTACCCCAATTTCTCGCTTTGCTCCTTAATCTTCCCGAATCAAGATCACATTTTCAAACGCTCGGCGCTGGTAGCTCGGTTCCCTCTATTCGCAAATCCGAACTCTTGAATTTTGCCCTTGAGCTCCCACCTCTGCCCGATCAAGAACGGATGGTGCGACTAAAAGAACTTCACGACCAAGACCTGCAGCTATCGCATAAAATTATCGATGCGAAGCGCAACCTCTTTGAGGCGATGGTAAAAAAATTAATATCTTAACAATTAACCCTATGCAACAAAAACCCGTAACCCAAAGCGAGATTAACAACATTGTGTGGAAAGCCTGTGACACCTTCCGTGGCGTCATTGACCCTTCTCAATACAAGGATTACATTCTTACCATGCTCTTTGTAAAGTATCTCTCAGATGTGTGGAAGGATAAGAAAGAGCAGTATCACGAGAAGTATCAGGGCGATGACGTGCGAATTGCGCGCGCTTTGCGCAATGAGCGGTTTCAAGTTCCTGAAGAAGGCACCTTTGACTATCTATACGAGCACCGCAACGAAGCTAATGTAGGCGAATTGATCAATTTGGCCTTGGAACAGCTCGAGGATGCCAATCGCCACAAACTGGAGCGCGTATTCCGCAATATCGACTTTAATTCTGAGGCCAACCTGGGGCAAACCAAAGACCGCAACCGCAGGTTGAAAAACCTGCTGGTGGATTTTGAGGAGCTGGATTTACAACCCTCTCACCTGGAAGGAAATGATGTAATCGGGGATGCCTACGAATACCTCATCGAAAAATTTGCCAGTGATGCGGGTAAAAAAGCAGGGGAATTCTATACGCCTTCCCAGGTTTCCACATTGCTGGCCAAGCTTGTGGATCCCCAACCGGGCAATCGAATTGCCGACCCCTCCTGTGGTTCGGGTTCTCTACTGATCAAAACGGCCAAAGAGGTTGGGAGCCATAACTTCTCCCTTTACGGACAAGAGCTCAACGGTAGTACCTGGGCGCTGGCCCGGATGAATATGTTCCTGCACGAAATCGACGACGCGAGCATTGAATGGGGCGATACGCTCAATAATCCCCGCTTACTCGAGGGCGATAGCCTTTTGAAAGCCCATGTGGTAGTGGCTAATCCTCCGTTTTCCCTCGATAAATGGGGAGCGGATAACGCCGTATCGGATCAATATAACCGCTTTTATCGTGGTGTACCTCCCAAGAGTAAAGGAGACTATGCCTTCATCACCCACATGATTGAAACCACCTACGAAGATATAGGCAAGGTGGGGGTGATTGTTCCCCACGGCGTGCTTTTCCGCGGCAGTAGTGAAGGGAAGATCCGCAGGCAACTGATCGAGGAAAACCTACTGGATGCAGTGGTTGGTTTACCCGCCAATCTTTTCTTCGGCACCGGCATCCCGGCTTGTATCCTGGTCTTCAACCGATCCAAGGGCGAAAACAAGGATGTGCTTTTCGTCGATGCCAGCCAGGGTTTCGAGTCTGATAAAAACCAGAACCGGCTGCGAAAGGAGGATATCGAAAAAATCGTGGATACCTATAAGGCCTACCGCGAGGCCGATCCGCTCAATACCGAAGAGGGCGCTGTCCTGGAGGAAAAGTTTGCCTACCGGGCTACCCTGGCAGAGATAGAGGAGAATGACTTCAACCTGAATATTCCCCGCTACGTGGACACCTTTGAAGAGGAAGAGCCGGTGGATATTGCCGCCGCGCAAAAAGAGCTGAAAGACCTCAAGTCGGAGC
>JAVLBR010000266.1:0-2389 GCA_031581125.1 Schleiferiaceae bacterium
AAAGAATTGTCACCGTCTTCCTTTTAGGGCTCATGGTACTGACGTCCTGTAAACCGGGAGCAAATCAGCCACCTGTTAAATCGGGTGTGGACATATGGGATCCTTACTACAATACTGAACCTGTGGGACCTAATGGAACAATGACTGGATATGTGATTAAGTCCACGATTATTTATTCAGTAAAAACCTTAGATGCTCAAAGAAATGTGGTAAAATACCCTGGCGGTTCCTCTTTTAACGATGTTCTTCCCCAACAATTAGCCACACAGCGGGATCATAAGATAACAAAGGATTTAGATAAACCGAAGGGAGCCGCATATTTTCAAGTGGATGTATTGGTTGAAGCCATGGAATGTGGTTGGCCTCTACCTTTATCAAATGTTGGCGCTAATACGGGTGGAGAGTCCCTTTTGGAGGCTACTGGCGACATCCTTGAATATCCTGCAAGGGAAGTTTTTACATTGGGTGAGTTCGAAAACCTTTACACTTTAGATTGTTAAACTAAAAATTTTTTGCGATGAATAAATATAGTCTTTTTGCACTTGTTTGTGTGTTCTTTATGTTGAGTTGTGAAAAACAAAACAAAAACTCAGCAAATCCTTCAAAATCTAGAGGTGGATTAATAGAAATGGTTGAATCGCTTAAACAGGACGTTGATTACGATTTTCACGTTTTGGTAAGTACTTCTACCCATGGTGGGCCTAGTCCTGAAGATGGATATAAAAGCAGGGTGTCCATCCAGGCAGCATCTGCAGAGGAAACCTACCAAGGAGATTTATCCGTGCATGGGTATGACATACCATTCAAAAGAGATCGTTTTTACTCCCTGACCGCCAATACCTACGATAGGCAGGATGTTTTTCTTGGGGAGAACATTGAATATGAATTAAATAACCCTGTTGGTACTATTCCCAGTTTTACTGCTACCCAATACGTGCCAGAGCTATCTGACGGGTTTCAATATGAAGGTTTGGTAAACGGCGAGGAAATAGATCCAAATAGTGGATTTACCGTTCATTGGACACCTGACCCCTATTTGCCAGAAAACGCCGTTTCTGTACTTGCGATAGAGGAAATTGATACCTCATTTACTGGTGAAGGTATAGAAGATCACATACTCATCGAAGTAGAGGATCAGCAAGGATCTTACAATGTAACACCCGAAATGCTAACAGATCTTAGCGATCATAGATTCGTTAAAGTAATGTATGGAAGAGGATACACGGAGAGCTTGGATTTAGAAGGGAAAACGGTAGGATTTGATTTTATTGGTTTTACTTGGAATTCTTTGCCCGTGATATTAAACTAGTCTCAGGTACCAAAGCCGTAAGAAAAGTACAGGTCCCTATTTCAATGGGGGCCTGTTTTTTTTTGCCTCATGTATATGCGCAGCTTTTCAAGTAGACCCAATACAAAAGAATATCGTGTTGACCCCAAAACCATTTCTCTAATCAATAAATGCCAGAAACATTTTAGTCATACTTGGTCCCCTGTTCACTCTTATAGTGGCATTTCCTTAGCCAGAGAATCGCTCTAGGCGGTCAACAGCATCCGCGATGAGGGGCCTCTATATCTATATAAGGGTAGGTGAGCCTTTTCCGAAGATGCCAGGAAGCAACTTGTTAGAGCGGAAAAAATTTTAGGCCCCAAAAGCCGCTTCCGGCGCGGCTTTTCAGCGCCTCGACCCACTAGGGTCTAAAAAATTAGCCCTTAGAATTTCGTGGGCTCGCTTTTTTGCTTAGCTTTATTGACCTGTTTCGTATCGGTGGCCCCGCGAATAAAACCGTATCGAGAGACGAAGCGGCATGTTTAACCTTTAAAACATGTAATCATGCTACGTAAATTAAGTGTAAGCCTCGTAATGCTGGCCCTGGTGCTGGTGGGGTGTGAGAAAGGTAGTAGCTCTGAAGAGAAACTTTACACATCAACTAAACTTAGAGCAAAGCCAGAGAATAGTAGATACCTTGACTTAGATAATTGTCATAGGGACCGGGACTGTTGCAAGGAACACCCGGGTGATTGTGCATCTGCTACTGTTGACGTAACGCCAAGCATAATGTCAAGCCTGGATGACTTGGCTGATGACTCTGATGGTAGCTCGCAAAGCACAGATGAAATCTTCACCTACCTTGAAAGTCATCAGGAGGAGTTAAATCTCTCTGGAAACCTGCTCAGTCAGTTAGATGATCAAGAAGTCTTAACGATGGATAAGTTCGACAATGGCACCCACGATTATTATCCTATTGCGGGTGATGGCGATAATCAAATTTATATCTTCGCCGTTAAAGAATAGCTCTGCTATGAACGTATCCTACCCCTATTGTAAAGCAGCCTTGGGCGTCCTCGTATTCCTGGGGCTGCTTTTTGGTATGCCGGCCTGTGAGCAAGC
>JAVLBR010000031.1:0-19298 GCA_031581125.1 Schleiferiaceae bacterium
ACTCTATGGACAAACACTAAATAGTGTCTGTTTATAATGTCCGCTCTTGCCAGCGGTGAGACTGCACTATTTTGGGCTGCGCAAGCCTCCCGAAAGAATTGGGACAGGCCCGGAAATCTTTCTGGGAAGGCTGTTAGCGAACGTTCTAGAACAGACACTCCACTTTATGGACATAAACAAAATAGGGTCCCGTTTATAGCATCAGTCCGCTTCGTTTCGCTTGCTTTCTCGCTACAAGCGAGACTCCCCTTTTTGACGCTGCGCAAATCTTCCCGGAAGAATCGGTACAGAACCCGAATAATTCGGGAACCAACACGGTAGAAAAGTCACTCGACTGCAGGGACAGACACTAAAACGTACCTCCACGGAGGAGAAAGTGTTCATTCTTCCAACCTCAAGCGCCTTGCCTAGGCGTAAATTAGGTAATCAAGGACCCCCAGTACTTTGCGAAAGATAGATATCCAGGCTCGCTTAGCCCACCTACCGGTCTTCATAAATTGGCATCAATGAGAAGAACGTAGCCGAAGCGTATAAATAAGCGAGCTCATATTAGGCCGCCCCAGACTACTTAAATTGCTAATCAAGCCCTTCACAAAGGCCAGGGGTAGATTGGTTTTTCCGGATTTAATTTGCTCGCTAAGCATCGCCACGTAGAAGGCATCAAAGGGCATGTTTTTAATCTCAACCACCTCCATGCCATGGTAATGCGCCAAGTTTTTTATGTCGGCCTTCCGAAAGTGGGAAAGGTGCAGAGGCACATCCCAAGCCGCCCAGTGATCTTTATAGATGCGCGCATCCCAACTTTCATGATTAGGTACCGCTATCACGAGAACACCATTTGCCTGAAGCAAACCTTTCAACCTGGCAAAGTCACCCTGCAGATCGGGTAAGTGCTCCAGCACGTGCCAAAGGGTGATCACATCAAAGTTTTGGCCTTCCAACCGATCGTCTTCGGGAGCCCATATTTCGACCCCTTTTTCTTTGGCTAGCTGGCGCGCTCCTTCATCAGGCTCTGTACCCCAAACTTTCCACCCCCTTTGCTGGGCGTACTGGAGAAAGGCGCCGGTACCAGCCCCAAAATCTAACAGTTTTCCCCGAAAGCCGAGCGACTTCTTTATGTGCTTCTCCTTTTGCGCCAGCGCCCACTGACGTACGGCCAGATACAGGCGATTAACCAGGGAGTCTTTTGCCTCCGTATGGCTAACGTAATCGTCGGTCTGGTAGTAGGCCGCCAACGCCTCCCCTTCCGGCCGTGGGTTAGTAAAGGTAAAGCCGCATTTCGCGCAGCGTACCACAGAAAAGCGCTCATTATCTCCCCGGAAATAAACGGGCGTTCGAAAGGGACGGAATTGGTTGTGCCCGCATAGCGAACAAGCATCTAATTTATTCATGTTCCACGTGAAACTTTAACGGCCCATGTAAACCAGTAGGACGCTTATATCGGCGGGGCTTACACCACTTACCTTTTTGGCCTGGGCGATATTTTCCGGTTGTACAGAGGCTAGTTTCTCGCGCGCTTCGTAACTCATGCTGGCCAGGCGGGAATAATCCAGGTCGTTAGGGATTTTTACTTCCTCCAGGCGGTTGAGCTTAGCCGCATTTTCCTTCTCCCGCTCAACGTAGCCCGCATATTTACGCCGAATTTCCACCGCTTCTCCTTCTTCCCGGGATAGCCCATGCGCGCTAATCCAGTCTTGAAGTTCAGGCACACCCTTCAGGCCTTCCAAGCTCACCTGTGGGCGATCGAGCAATTTACCCAGGCTTTGTTTTTCCTTAATCGGACTAGAACCTTTGGACTCTAGTAAATCATTAATGGCGGCCGGTGCCACTTTAATTTCCTGCAGGGCCCGGTTTAAAGCGGCAATGCGCTTGTACTTCATTTGGCAACGTTCCAGCTGGCCCTGGTCGATTAAACCGAGTTGATGTCCGATGGGCGTGAGCCTTTCATCGGCATTATCTTGTCGGAGCAGGATCCGATATTCTGCCCGGGAGGTAAACATGCGATAGGGCTCTTCGGTGCCTTTCGTGATCAAATCATTGATAAGGACCCCTATGTAGGCCTCATCCCGATTGAGCACTACCGGCGCCTCACCTCTTAGGCTTTGTACGGCGTTGATGCCCGCTAATAAACCTTGACAAGCCGCTTCCTCATAGCCCGTGGTCCCATTTATCTGCCCCGCAAAGTAGAGGCCTTCCAATATTTTGGTTTCCAGGGAGGCCTTAATTTGGGTGGGGGGAAAGTAGTCGTATTCAATGGCGTAACCGGGCCGGAAGAGCTTGGCTTCTTCAAAACCCCGTATTTTCCGCATCGCCTCCACTTGAATTTCCGCCGGCAGGCTGGTGCTAAATCCATTCACATACACCTCCACGGTGTCCCACCCTTCTGGCTCCACAAAGATTTGATGTGAGTCCTTATCGGCAAACCGGTAAATTTTATCTTCCACACTGGGGCAGTAGCGGGGGCCGGTACTTTCTATGGCCCCGTTGAACATAGGACTACGATCAAACCCAGTTTTTAATATCTCATGGACCGTGCTATTAGTAGCGCTTAAAAAGCAACTACGCTGGGTATCCAAGGACTTAGTACTTGGGCGGAAGGAAAATTTCCCGGGGGCTTCATCGCCCTTTTGCTCCTCCATAACCTTATAATTCAGGCTCCGCCCGTCCACCCGCGGTGGGGTTCCGGTCTTCATTCTTCCGGCTTCAAAACCAAGGTCGACCAAACGCTCTGTAATTCCCTTGGAGGCGCGTTCCCCGGAACGACCACCGCCAAAATTTTTCTCTCCTATATGGATAAGGCCATTGAGGAAGGTCCCGTTGGTCAAAATAACTTTACGCGCATGGATGTGAGTCCCCATTCCAGTAACCACCCCCGTTACCTTTCCTTTTTCCACCAGGAGGTCTACTACCATATCCTGAAAAAAGTCCAGTCCTTCGGTGCGCTCCAGGGTCAAGCGCCATTCCTCGGCAAAGCGCATTCGATCGGATTGCACGCGCGGGCTCCACATAGCGGGACCCTTACTGCGGTTCAGCATGCGAAATTGTATAGCCGTTTTGTCTGCAATTACGGCCGACATACCGCCCAGGGCATCGATTTCTCTCAATATTTGCCCTTTCGCTATCCCTCCCATGGCGGGATTACAACTCATTTGCGCAATATTTTGTAGGTTCATAGTCACCAATAAGGTGCTCGCTCCCATTTTGGCCGCGGCGTGAGCCGCTTCGGCCCCGGCGTGGCCGCCCCCTACTACCAGTACATCATATTTCTGATCGATCATAACAAAAGGTTTCACGTGGAACAATCCTTAACCAGTTGAACTACAAATTTTTGGCGCGCAAAAGTAAGCAATAATCCTCAGCTGCCCGCATAGCCCGTTTTTGATCCGGCGTTTGATCGTCAAATCCCAAACAGTGTAAGAGTCCGTGCACCATTACTCTACCCGCTTCTTCCTCCAGGGCTAGTTTACGTTCTCGCGCCTGTTCATCCACGCGCTCATAGCCAATTAGGCACTCCGCCATTACCCGCTTGCCTTGTGCGTAAGAGAAGGTGATAATATCCGTTACGTAGTCATGCCCCAGAAACCTTCCGTTGGCCGCTTTAATCTCCGCATTACTTAAAAATAGGTATTGCATTTCGCCGATCCTGGCCTCCCAGTGGGCGGCACAGTGGTGCAGCCAGTCCTTAAAAGGGACATCCAGAAATTCCCAATGGGCCGGGGGTTGACTAAATACAATCACCGCGTATTACTTCTCTCCTTATAAAAACGCGTCAAATCCAGCGGTATGCTGCGTATAGCCTCTTGTCCGGCTTCTTCTTTTTGAACGCCTTGAAACCATGCGGGGGCATCCACCTGAGATAAATTCTGGGCCTCCTCTGCTTGTCTTTGCTCTTTCTTTTTTCGTTTGAGCTCTGCCTTCTCGCTTTCCAATAAACGGGTCTTGATTTCTTGCAGCCGCTCCCGGTAATTGCTTTCCCTTCCTTGCGCTAAATCCTTTTCCACCTCTTCCATCTCTTCCGCCGCCTTTTGTAAATCTCCCTTGCGGCCTTTACCCTTAACCTTTTCGGCCATCTCTTGAAGGCTCTTCCGCAGTTTTTCCTGTTCACTAAGGATTTTAACCAGTTCCTTTCCGCCCAGTCCCCTGTTTCCTTTCTTACCTCCCTTTTTTTGCCCTTGCCGCATGCGCTGCATCTTTTTACCCATCTGATCCAGCTTTTGCCCCATTCCCGGCTTCGGTTTCTTCCCACCGGGCTTTTGGCAATTTTGCTTGCCCGGCTTTTGCATAGCCATCATGCTCATCATTTGTTGCATACTTTCATCTAGCAACAGCGCCAGCTCATTAGCCGCCATCATTGAGAATCGATGTTCATTAGCGGACTTGTTCCGTTCCGTCTCTTGTAAGGCCACCTGGGCCTGTTGCAAGTTGCCCTGCATCTTTTCCAGTTCTCCAAAAACCTTTTCCTTAACTTCAGGAGCCCGCTCGGCCAGTAGCGTTAAGCTATCCTCAATCACCTTAGCCCCTTGGGCCAGCCGCTCCTGCTCTTTTAAGAGGGCACGGTACCTGGGGTCTCCCTTTTCCAGCTCTCTTATCTCTTTCCCGGCGCTTTCCACCCCCTCTGAGAAAACTTCCAAATTCGCCAGGATTCGTCGTAGGCTCTTCATATTTACCTCTAAGCCATTTTGCTGCATTTTTGACAAAGCGCTTTGCATATCTTTACTCAGCTCCTGCAGCTTTTCTCCCGCTTCTTTTTGCTCAGGATTGGCCTCTTGAAACTTTCCTTTTTGGAGCTTCTCCAGGCCCTCCTTCATTTGCTCCTCTGCCTGGCGACCCTTTTCACTGGCCTTGGATTCCTCCATGGCCTCAGAAAAAGAATCGCTCTCCTTTTGAAGCTCCTGCATCTTCTCCAGGGCTTTACGCGCCTTATCCATTTGTTCTTTTTGCTGCTGGCGCTCTCCACTCTTCTTTTCTTTACTTAGCGCCTCCTGCTTTTCTCCTAGCTCCTGGAGTTGCTTAGCCGTCTTTAAGATATCCCTTTGCCGCTTAAGGTCCTCCAGCACCTTTTCCATGCGCTCTTCCTGCCGTAGCCTTTGTTTGTTTTCCTTTTGAAGCTCTTGCAGCTTCTTTTCCAGCTTTTCTTTGTTTAGCGACTCCGAAAGCTTCTCGATTTCCTCCTTCAGCTTTTCCATTTCTTTCTCCTCCTCGGTAAGCTCCTCCAAGCGTTTCTCGTAGGCATCGGCCGAGTCGTCCTCTTTCTTAACCGCCTTTTTAACCTGCTCTTTCATCTTTTCGGTGGCCTTCTGCGCCTCCTTCATCTCCCGCAGTAAGTCTTTAAGCTTTTGCTGCTCTTTCCAGCCCAATTGGTCATCCATCATCAAATCCTCCCGCAGCTCTTCCGCCGCCTTATCCATTTCCTGGCGTTTTTGCCGGAGGGATTGGGCACTTCGCTGCGCGTTACGAAAGGCCTGCTCCCGTCGCGCTTCCCTTTCTGCGTCACTTAACTGCTTAATAAAAAAACCCTTGGTCCGCGTCATTTTGGGGCCATTAAGCCCATCATTGTCATACACCGCAAAGTAGACCTCCACTTCTCCCTGCAAACCCTTCAGGGCCTCCTTAAGTGGGGTCATAGTGGACCACTTTCCTTGATCGGAAACAACCAGAGAAAGCCGTTTAACCGAATCCCTGCCCCGCACAATCCGCTTCACCGCACTAATTCCGTAATCATCCTGGTAATCGAGGCTTTGTAAAAGCAAATTCTCCTCCCCGCTACTATCTACCGCTAGCCGGGCTTTTACCTGGGGGGCTTTATCTTTCCGTACCGCAATTTTACCCTTTGGAGAGATCCACATTTGCTGGTAATTATTCTCAACACCCAATCGATACTTTATAGGTCTCATAATACTGGAGTCCAAACTTCCTTGCGTAAAAAGCACCTTCTGCTCTCCCACCTTCATAAAGGCATGGGAATGGGGATGGGTCGCTACTTTCCAGCGAACCTTGCTTCCCTCCGGGACCAGAATTTGTGGTTTAAACGGAAGCACTTTTGGCCGAAGGCCGGTATATGGAGGCGGCACCACCTCAAGCTGCAGTCCATCAAATCCGGGCCGATCGAACACGCTAATATCATAACTCCTACTTCGATACGGGCCCGCCTGGAAGCGGAAAGTACGATCTTCTTTCACACTAGGCAAAAGCACCGTATAAAAGCCATTCCCCTCTTGAATCATCCGAAAAGTTTGGCCCGTGCTTCTTACCACTACCGAAGCGGGCAGTTCTTCACCTTCCAATCGCAGCCTTAATTTAACGTCATCACCCCTGGCCACCCGCAGCGAATCATTCTCCAATACGAAACGGAAGGGCGCCGGCGGTAAGAAGGCCTGATCATACGCTACAATCCGTTCGCCCCCGTCTAGCCAGTGTCGCGTTGCAGGTCCCGTAAGCAGGATTAAGAATACGCCCACCGGCACCACCAGGACAGGCCATAGGCGATAAGTAGCGCGCCAGTTTATAGCCTGCCGAAACCGCAAAGGCTGCAAGCGTGCAATGGCCTGTTCCAGGGCGGCTCTGTGGAGACCACTCTGGTTTGAGCCCCCAAATTCCAAGGCAGACAGCAAGGGATCGTCCGCCCCTGGGAATTTGCGCGCGATGATCTCCGCAATCCGACGGTGGTTCAAAGGGCTCCACCAGCCTAGCCAGCGGCCTAGCGGCCAAATGAGATAGCGGCCCATGAGTATACCCGCCGTCCCCAAGATGGTCCAGAAAATCCAAAAACGTACTTCCGAGGTAAAGCGACCCAACGATTCTAGGGCAATGGCCAAAAGGGCCACCATGAAAGTGATTCCCAAAAAACGAATTAATCCTTTGAGCAATTCATTTCCAAAATAAGCACGCTTAAACGCGGCGATCTTCTCTTCAATAACACTCATCACAATGGGTTTCTAAACAGATTTCCTCCCCAAGGGAAACATAGTTCAAAGGTACGAAGCTTTCCTTCCTATCCAGTCCGCTTAGGAGGCCAGCCTACTGGCATCGATTGCCAGCTCACATCTCCTGTAGTATGCAAGGTCTTTGCCAGCTCTAACCTTATCTTTGCCCCTTCTTAAACGCAGCCCAAAATATATGTCAGCAAAAGCCGTAAGGGTCAGATTTGCCCCCAGTCCCACGGGACCACTTCATATGGGGGGCGTACGTACCGCCCTTTACAACTATCTATTCGCCAAAAAACACCAGGGAAGCTTCGTTTTACGAATAGAGGATACGGACCAAACCCGCTATGTGCCAGGGGCCGAGGAATATATCCAGGAAGCCCTAAACTGGTGCGGAATAGCCCCCGATGAAGGTCCGGAAAGGGGGGGTGATTACGGCCCCTACCGCCAGAGCGAACGCAAGCACCTTTACCGACAGTACGCCGATCAACTGGTAAACGCCGGATACGCCTACTATGCCTTTGATACCGGCGAGGAGCTCGAGGAAATGCGAACCCTGGCCAAAAAAGCGGGTACGCCTAACTGGCAATACAACCACGTAACCCGCGGCCGTATGAAAAACTCCCTTACCCTTTCGACCTCCGAAACAGAGAAAAGAATAGCTGCCGGGGACCCCTACGTGATCCGCATAAAATTACCGCGCAACGAAGAAGTTAAGTTTTATGACATCGTGCGCGGTTGGGTGCAGGTAAACACTAACAATATGGACGATAAGGTCCTTTTTAAAAGCGACGGCATGCCTACTTATCACCTGGCCAATATCGTGGACGACCACCTCATGGGCATCACCCACGTGATTCGCGGGGAGGAATGGCTGCCCTCCGCCCCGCTGCACATCATGCTTTACCGATACCTGGGCTGGGAAGATACCCGACCGGAAATGGCCCACCTTCCCCTTCTCCTCAAGCCAGATGGCAATGGCAAGCTCAGCAAAAGAGATGGCGACCGCCTGGGTTTCCCGGTATTTCCACTGGAGTGGAAAAACCCCACCACCGACGAAGTATTTTCTGGCTACCGCGAGCAGGGATACTTCCCCGAGGCATTCCTCAATATGCTAGCCTTCCTAGGCTGGAATCCCGGTACGGAACAAGAAATATTTTCAAAGGAAGCACTTATCGAAGCCTTTAGCCTGGAAAAAGTAAATAAGGCCGGTGCCCGCTACGACCATGACAAAACCCGCTGGTTTAACCAGCAATACCTCCGCCAGCAACCTCTCGAAGTCCTGGCCGATCGGCTTCGGCAAGAGGCCCATCAACAGGGATACACCTTAGCGGAGGAGAAGGCCCAGCAAATAACCAAATTGCTCCTGGACCGGGCCGTATTCCCCTCGGATCTCCTGGCGGAAGGCCAATTTCTGCTGGAACCCCCGAAAAGCTACGACGAAAAAACCACCCGTAAAAAATGGAATGCGCAGGCCCGGGAACACATTAAAAACCTCCGCAACCGATTTGCCCAATTAGACAGCTTCCAGGCCTCGGTTCTGGAGGACAGCTTTAAATCTTACCTCCAGGAACAGGAAACCGGCTTTGGTAAAGTAGGCCCAGGATTGCGCCTGGCGCTTACGGGTAAGGGTATGGGCCCCTCCCTCTTCGCCATCATGGCCATCTTAGGAAAAGAGGAAAGCCTGGCCCGCCTGGATCAAGCCCTGGAAAAGCTTCCTGCCCATGGATAGAATAGATTTGGAAGGCATAAGACTTTACGGATTCCACGGCTGCCTGGATGAAGAAGGTAAAATAGGGACCGAGTATCACGCCGAAGTAAGCGTGTGGGCCGATCTCAGCAAACCCGCCACCAGCGATAAACTAAGCCAAACGGTAGACTACGTAACCATCAATGCCATCGTGGAAAAGGAAGTCTCGCAGCGCTCCAAACTAATAGAAACCGTGGTTCAACGTATCCTGGATCACTTATTAGCAGCCCTACCCCAGGTCCAAACCGCCCGGGTTAAGCTGTCCAAATGTTATCCTCCTATCAACGGCGATGTAGACCGCGTGAGTGTTACCATGGAGCGCAGCCGATAATCGAGGCCAATTTCTTATCTTTGCCGCTCCCCAATGGTCCCGTGGCCGAGTGGCTAGGCGGAGGTCTGCAAAACCTTTCACAGCGGTTCGAATCCGCTCGGGACCTCAGCGCTACAAATAAAGCTTGCCGCACGGCAAGCTTTTTTTTTGCCGGCCCTGCGGGCCAAATGTATCACTAGAGGTCATTAGCCCATCCCCCGTTTATGGACCAAGAGCACATCGAGCAGCTTCTCCGCGCCCCGCGGGTGAAACCCGTTATGCCCCATCCGCTTACAGCAGAAAACACCATCCGCTTGGACCTCTCTAAGGCCAATGACGATCCGGACTTCAAAGCCGCTGATACGGTGGGAAAGCTTCAGGCCTACATAGAAGCACATTTGGCCCTTGGGCCCTACCTCTATGCATTGGGGGGCTACGGGGAGGAACGCGGCTTTTACGCCCGTTTTCCGCACTTTCACGGGGGCCAGCAGGCACGAAGCCACCATTTAGGAGTCGATATTTGGGCCGCTGCGCAAACGCCCGTTATGGCCCCCTTACGCGGACATGTACACAGCCTGGCCCATAATGACCAGCCCGGCGATTACGGAGGTACGCTGGTGCTCCAACATCGCCTCGAGGACTTTACTTTTCATAGTCTCTATGGACACCTGAAGCCCGGGAGTATTTCCCACTTCCATCCCGGGGACACCATTTTGGCCGGCCAGAAAATCGCGGAACTGGGTCAGGTGCACGAAAACGTACAATGGCCTCCTCATCTTCATTTTCAGCTAATCATCGATATGGGAAACGCCCAGGGTGACTATCCCGGCGTGGTCCTCTCGGAAAAGGCGGACCAATGCAGGGCGAATTGTCCCAACCCGGAATGGCTTCTAAGGCCGGGACTCTAACCCTAGTCTATAACCCGCTTTTCTATGTACGGAGAGTTAAGCAGGGTGAGCGCGCCCATATACTTCAGATCAAAACTTAGGAAGTCCCCCACCTTGTAGCCCTGCTTATTTTCGTGAATATCGATTACCAACATATCGCTGCTAGAGCCTAAAAATTCCAGGTCTTTATCATCGGTAATGAGGTAATCGCTAGAGATGTCCAGGGAACCTACATCTAGAATGGCCCGGTGGGAGGTTTTCCCATAAAGCGATTCATCCACCTCGTAGACCTCTCCCTGGGGATTGGCTTCCATTTGGCCAATGGGGACCATAGGCTTCTCCGTGATCTCAATAATCTGCGCGTAGAGTTTGATTACCCCTTGCTCCATTTCTTCAAATTGGCAATCGTTGACCAGGTCGGTACCAAAAAAGAGGGTTTCCCCCACCCGAAAGTGATTGATCCCAACCGGCAGCTGCCGATTGGAAATAAGCGGTATCACCACCGAGGTTCCCCCGGTGACCCAGGGTATTTTGCGGTTAAATCGGGCCTCAATAAGTTGTTTGTAAAGAGAGAGTTGCACCAGCTTATCCTGGCTGGGCATTACTCCGTGCAGGCAATTAAGGTTAGAACCTATACCGGTTACCTCAATATTGGGCAGCTCAAAGATGGAACCGTAGAAATCAACCAGTTCTTCGCCCATGACGCCTTCCCGTAAATCACCTAGCTCAACCATGATGATCACTTTATGGCGCCGGCTTTGCTTAACCGCTTCATCGCTCAGGGCCTTGATGGTGTAATACTCGCTATTGAAGCTGACATCCGCGTACCGAATCACACCTGGGATGGCTTTTTTAGCGGGCGGCTTTATGTAGACGGTTTGCACGGCCTCCCCCGCCATTTCCTTTATGCGGCGGAGATTGGTGATGCGGGCATCGCAAATCTCTTTAATGCCCAAGTCAATCACTTCCTTTAGATAGGGTTCATAACCACACAAGAGCTTGGTGACAATGGCCCATTCTATATCTTCTCCGCGGAAGAGATTTTCCAGGTATTGATAATTCTTTTTAAGCTTGCTTTTATTGAAGGTTATATAAGCCATATCAGGAGGCATTTACCACGTACCGCGGTATATCTTTAGGTAACCTGGTTAAGAGTTCATAGTTTAGTTGATCACTGTAGTCACTAAAGGAGCTTACATCGATGCGCCGCTCCCCCTGCTGACCGATGAGGACCACCTCATCGCCCGTTTCTACATTATCTAAATTACCTACATCCAGCACCATCATGTTCATATTAACGGTGCCAATGACGGATACACGCTCCCCCCGCACCAGGGCTCTTCCGCTATTGCTCAGGCTACGAGAAAAGCCGTGTCCGTAACCCACCGGAACCGCGGCCACCACCATGTCCTGGGTGGCCAGAAAACTGGTCCCATAACCGATGTAATCCCCCTTATCTACTCGCTTGGTGCTCATGACAGTGCTCTTCCAACTTATCACCCTACGTAGCGGATCGGAAGGGTTTTCGGAGGCGCCCTCGGTAGCGATATAGGTCTCCATACTAGGCCAGAAACCGTACTGCATAATACCGATGCGGACCATGTCCATGTGCGTTTGCGGAAACCTCATAAAAGCAGCACTGCAGGCGGTGTGGTGATAATGAGCTTTAACGCCATGCTCGTTGAAGCGGCTTACCCCTTGGCGAAATCGCTTAATTTGGCGACGAATTCGAATGTGATTGGCAATGCTTTCCGCTCCGGCAAAGTGGGTACAAAAGCCCATTAGTTCCACGCAGTCCTCGTATTCTTTCAAGAGCCGTGCCACCGTAGGCCAGTAAGCCTTTTCCAGTCCGGTCCGGTTCATGCCCGTCTCCAGTTCCAGGTGAATTAAGGCCGGTTTCTTCATTTTTCTAGCCGTCGCCAGGGCGCGTTTGAGCCGGTGCAGCTCAAAGACGAAGAACTCAATATCGTTTTCAATGGCCCACTCGATTTGCTCATCGAAAATCATACCCATGATCATAATGCGCGCGGGATGCGCCCCAAAACATTGCTTAAGCTCATAGGCTTCAAAAGAATCAAAAACCGAAAAATGACGCGCCCCATATTTCATGGCCAGAGGCACAAATTGCCCTACGCCGTGTCCATAGGCATTGCCCTTAATCACGTGGGACAGAGTGGTACGTTCCGACAAGCGATTGCGGATGTATTCAAAATTATTATGTAGGGCCGAAGCATCTAGCTCCAGATAACTGGTATTATCCATTACCTAATTCCATTTCTACCAATTGTACAAACATAGCCTTGGCGTAGTTGAGTAAATCATCCGGATAGTCAAAATCGGGGTGGTGAAGGGCCACTTGTTCAGTTCCGGAGCCCAGCCCGTACATGCCCCCTTCATAGCGCTCCGTAAAAAGACCAAAATCCTCCCCCCATTTAAACGGCCCTTGCAACTCGCGCAGGTCCAGTTGCAGCCTTTTCCCCGCTTCCCAGATACGCTCCTTAGCCGTGTTTTGGGTAGGCCTGAACTCTTCAAACCAAGCTAGCTCGTGGGTAAGTCCCTCTTGGGCGGCCAGGCGCTCCACCACCTCGGCCAACTGATTTTTTAAGGCATCCAGGCGCTTTGCGTTCCAACAGCGTAGCGTAAAATGTACCTCCCCCGCCCCTGCGGCCGTTCCGTAAGCTTTTTCGCCAAACCGCCCGAAAATAGGCGTAAGTAAGGCAAAATCTGCGTCTTCCGTAGCCCGGTTTTCCATATGAGCGGCCTGCTGAAGCAATGCGCTAAGGGCGCCACTGGGATTAACCCCACCTTCCGGCTCAGCGGCATGCGTATTTTTCCCGTAAAACCGAATGGCCACACTGATAACCCCTGCCGAAAAAGCACCCTCTTTAAAAAGCAGCTGCCCCACCGGCGCCTTGGGCACATTGTGGTAGGCAAAGGCCTTTTGGATATCCGCCGCGGGGAAGGCACTATCGTTCAGTACCTGGGCGGCCCCTTGTCCGGTTTCCTCTGCGGGTTGGAATAAGGCATACAAACAGCCGCGCTTCACCCGGGATTGCTGGGCCACTTCCGCCACGGCCCCGAGCAAGGAAGTCGCGTGCCCGTCGTGCCCACATTTATGGGCCACCCCAGGGTTTTGGCTTTGGTAAGCCAGCCCAGGCATATCTTCTGTTATGGGCAGAGCATCAATATCTGCCCGCAACAGGAGGCCCGTACCAGGAGCCGCCCCTTCTAAGATGGCCAGTAACCCCGTGCCGCCCACAGTGCGCACCTGTACGCCCGGCAAGGCCGCCAGCTGCTCCCGCAGATAAGCTTGGGTATGCTGCTCTTCCCCGCTTAACTCCGGGTTTTGGTGCATATGATGCCTTATGGCGGGCAGATCTAGCATCTTTTACTTTTCGTAGCGCATTTCCAAATACTTATTGGTAAAGCCCAATTTCTCGTAGAGGTGCTTCGCGGGATTATGGGGCTCTACGTGCAGGGCTACATTACCCTCCGCTTGCTGAAGAGCGGCGCGCATGAGATCCTGACCATAGCCTTTACCCCGGAACTTACCATCTACTGCAATATAAACCAGGATATTCTCCGGGATATAGCGCCGCATCCCGGTTTCATTGATCACCACTACGCCCACCATTTCGTCTTCCACGGTACCTACCGTTACGAAGCCCCCTTTTTGATGCACGTAATCGAGGCAGGCCAAAATGTCCTCCTGGGGATCTCCAAATTCCTCCAAATGCTTATACAGAAAATTAGCGATGCGCTCATTGGTAAAAACCGCATCAGGGCCCTTGTGGCCCGGTAAAATATTTATGTTCATGTTTCGTTGATTTTGGCCGTACTAAAATACGATACAAATGCGGCCGAAATCCCAAATATATTGGGGTCAAGGCCCAGAGGCATGCCCAGGTCAAGGACTATTTTGCCAATTTCCAGGACCAGCGTGGTACCCCCACCCACCAGCATGGCCACCAGGGCCGCCCTCGCATCTTTCTTTTTAAAGAAAAAGGCAGCAAGCAAGGGCACCAGCAAGCCCGATACCATGAAAGAATAGCTCAGCAGCATTAGGTCCAATACCTGAGTCATGAAAGTAGCCAAAGTAAGGGCCAGCGCCCCTGTAACGAAAGTAGCCACCTGGGAATAACGAAGCAATACCTCCTTAGGGATAGGAAAAAACCGTGCGGCAATATCCGTTACCAAATTTCCGCTGGCGGCCATAAGGCAACTATCAGCGGTAGACATAATAGCTGAAAAATAAGCGGACATCATCAAGCCCATCAGGCCCACGGGCAAGATGGTCCGCAGCAATACGGGTAAGCCCATCTCGGCGTCCATGCCAGCCAGAGAAGTATAGCCCATGGAAGCAAACATCCCCTGGTCCAAAGCCACCCGGGCAAATAGACCCAGCAAGACACCCATGAAAGCCATAACCGGGTATTCAAACAAACCGGCCAGAAACCAGGCCTTGCGCGCAGTCTTTTCGTCGCGGCAGGCATAAATCCTTTGGTAAAGCGTCATCCCAACGAACCAGATGGGAATAATGGTAACCGCCCAGTTGAGCAATTTTACCGGGGCTACATTGGTAAGCGCCAAGAAAGAAGGCTCCACCGTATCCCGTATGGCTGCGTATCCGCCCACTTCCAGGTAGGCCAGGGGAATCCCTATAAAAACCAATCCCCCCATAAGCAGGGCCCACTGCACCGTATCGGTATAAATGACAGCCTTTAAGCCCCCAAATACAGTGTACACCACCGCCGTGATCCCCATCACCCAAATGGCCGTATTCAAATCCATACTCGGAAAAGTAGCCGTAGCCAGCTTCGCGCCCGCCAATATCTGCGCACTGGTAAAACCCATGTAGCCAATGGCCGATACGATACCCGCCACCAAAGCTACCTGGGGGTTAAACAAGTGACCGAATATTTCCGGAAAAGTATACATTTTATGCTGGCCCAAGAGCTTAAAGACCTTGGGTATCAAAAAGGTACCCGCCAGCCAAGCGCCCAGGAGGCCCGTAAAGAGCATCCAGCTACCCGAAATGCCCATGGCAAAGCCCAGTCCGCCCAATCCGATAGAAAAACCGCCCCCTACGTCGGTAGCTACCACACTCAGTCCTATATGCCAGCTACTCATTCCCCGGCCGCCTACATAATAATCATCGATATCTTTGTTTCGCCGTAAGAAATAAAGGCCCACTCCGAGCATAGCCAGGAGGTACACAATGAATATGGAAAGATCTACCGGGTGGATCAAATCAACACAAATATGATGAATCTTAGATTAATCGCCCTGGCCGCCGCCCTGGGCCTCTTTAGCCAGTGTGCCCCCCAACAGGTACAATCCGGCCGTATTACCACCACTTATCTGCCGGATACCATTCCGTATCGCCTGGCCCAGCAACCCCGTAAGGAAAAAGGCCTGGCCCTGTTCGTAGGCCCTTTAATGGATAGTTTACCCGTATTTGACCAAGCATGGACCGACCCTTTATGGAAGGCGGGCTATTCTTTTTTGGTGATAGACCGTCCTCATCCGGAAGGCTTTTACAAGCAAGCCCAGCGCAGCGATATGAGCCGCCGCCACGGCGATGTACAGCAGGCTGTTTTTGGCCTGGCGGCCAAAGGAATTATCGATACCACCCAAAACTTCCTCCTTATAAGCAGCGAAGAAGGTGGCTACCTAGCTCCCGAATTGAGTCGTAGCCTGCACACCGATACCACCGTGGTGATCAATGCCGATCCCTTTGGCCCGATAAGCCAACTGAAACGCTGGACCCAGGATACGACCTTAACCGAAGCGGATAGCACCCTTATGGCCCTTTTTGAGCAAACCGACACGGCAGCTTTCCGGAAAGCTATTAACCAGGTTACCAAAGGAGGGCGCCTGGATAAAATGGACCTCGGCCCCCGCACCAATCGGTATTGGATTACCTTTAACCAGTCCAATCAAGCCGAAAGCTACCAACAGGCCCCGGGCTATTTTCTGTGGCTCTTTTTTGAAGATTATCCCCTTCACTTTAAACCAGATGCCGATTACGTACGCATCCTCAACCAGGTACGTGGCCAGAAGGGGGACATGCTGGAATTACCCGGAACCGGCTATTTCCAAGATCCCCGCACCCGAGCTGGCTTAAGGAAGGCTATAGAACACCTAGCCCCCTAACTACTTTTTTCCTGCGGCGCTATCTTCGCCACCCGCCGGGCATGGCGCCCCCCTTCAAACTCGGCCTCCAAAAAGCGACGGGTAATGGCCAGGGCCTCTTTTTCTGTAATAAAACGCGCTGGCAGGGCCAGCATGTTGGCATCGTTGTGCTGCCGGGCCAGCGCGGCCAGTTCTTCGTTCCAGCAAAGGGCGGAACGAATGCCTGCATGTTTATTTACGGTCATATTGATCCCGTTTCCACTTCCGCAGATAACCACGCCCAGGTCAGCCGCCCCCTCCAGAATAGCGCCAGCCACCGGGTGGCCATAGTCCGGATAGTCCACACTGCTGGCTTCGTTGGTACCATAATTGAGTACTTCGTGACCATGTTCTTCCAAGACCGCGGCCACCTGGCCTTTCAGCTCATAACCGGCATGATCGGCTCCCAGGGCAATTTTCATCTGTTAATAATTTTTAATAATTGGACAAAGCTGCACAAAGTCAGGTTTTTGTTATTCACAGTACCGGGGTAAAGAGCTCCCTAAGCTTGTGGAAACATTCTGGTAATTTTCGCTTGACATTTAGCCCGCAGGGCTTGCATATACAAATCCGCCAAAATAGCTCGCCTTACTTTTTAGAATCTGTCCGCAAGCTATGCACAGGTTGGTCCGGGTTTTGCACAGCCGTACTGGCTTTTAGTTTTCAAAAATAACACATTGCCCGCTTTTCGGGCCGGCATGTGGATAAGCGGGCTCCTTCCTTCACTTTCAGGACTATGCCCGGTGGAAAGGCTGTTCGTATTTTTGTGATATTAGAAGCCTTATTAAAAAGCAAGTATTGCGCCCAGAACTTATCCCGGCTATCAACAGGCCATTATCATTACCCTATATGTATTTACTATATAAAACAATAATAATAAGAGTATTAAGAACCCTGTTGCCCGCCGTCCTTTTCCTGCTTCCCTTAATTTCGCTGGCTCAACAAAGCAGCGATGACAGTCTACGTTTCAAAACTTACTACTTCGAAGGAGGCGCCAAAAGCAGCGAGGGGTACCTGCGCAACGGTGTGCCCGATGGCTACTGGCGCAGCTACTACCGGAACGGTCAACTCAAATCGGAGGGCAACCGGCGCAATTTTAAGCTGGATAGCCTCTGGACCTTTTATAACCGGGAAGGCGAGAAGACGGTGGCGATAAACTATGACATGGGCACTAAGCAAGGGCCGCGCCGGACTTATGAGGCGGGCAAGCTGGTGAAAATAGAACCTTTTGAGGCCGATCAGATCGACGGCACGGTGCGTTACCTCTATTCCGATAGCAGCCTGCGCAAAACCATTCCCTACGTAGAGGGCAAACAGGAGGGAATGGGCCTGGAATACGCAGAAGATGGCCGAGTGGTAAGCTTACTGAGCTTTGAAGCGGGGAAGCTTAAGCGCCGCAAAGAGGTAAATCGCTACGATAAACAACGACAAAAGCAAGGGCTCTGGGTAAAACTTCATCCCAATAAGAAGATCAAAGTAGAAGGTACTTACCGGAATGACCTCAAACACGGCTATTGGAAATACTACACGGCGGCAGGGGACCTGCTGCGGGTAGAGAAATGGGTAAACGGAGAACTCCAGGAAGGGGCCAGTGAGGTGTCTAAAGTGGACATACGCCGGGAAATCAATCAGCAAACCGGAGAGCTTAAATACAAAGGCGCCTACCGGGATGGCCAAAAGGTAGGGGTGCATCGCTGGTACAACGAAAAAGGAGAAGTGGACAGCAGCGTTACCTATAAAGAAGGACGGGTGCTGTATGAAGGCATTGTAGATGAAAAAGGCCAAAAGCAAGGCCCCTGGAAGTATTTTTATCCTGATGGAACCCTCAAAGCAGAGGGACGCTACCAAAACGATAAAAAAGTAGGCCGCTGGAAGTATTATTATCCGGACGGTAGTTTGGAGCAGGAGGGCACTTACCTCCTGGGGCAGGCCGATGGTTTATGGACCTGGTACTTCCCCGATGGGGATATCCGCCGGGAAGAAGAATACCTGCAAGGGCTGGCCGATGGCGCCTCCATCGAATACAACGACTCGGGTGCGGTAATAGCCGAAGGCCAGTACGTAGAGGGGCAAAAAGACGGTCGCTGGACCCTTATCATCAACGATCACCGGGAAGAGGGGGCTTACCTGGAGGGGCGTCGCAATGGCATGTGGCGCTATTATTACCTCAGCAACGGCAAGCTCCGTTTTAAAGGCCGTTACGAAAACGGCGCCCCCTCGGGCACCCACGAGTGGTACTATCCGGACGGTACGCTTAAACGCCGGGGCAATTATCAAGGCGGTAAGCGCAATGGCGTCTGGGAATACTTTAGCCCTCAGGGAAACCGCGAACTCACCGTTACCTACCAAGAGGGCAAAGAAGTGGCCATCAACGGCAGCAAGATTAAACAAAATCGTCCTTAGGCCGCATGGAAACGGAACAGCAGCGCGATCAAGCCCATTTTTTAAAAGCTCCAGACCAGTGGCCGCAATCGGTGGGCGAGTGGCGGGAAATAGACCGCGAAGTGGTTTATGAGAATGCCTGGATACGGGTTACCCACAGCCCGGTGCGCAATCCCAACGGCGGGAAAGGGATTTACGGGGTGGTGCATTTTAAGAATTTGGCGATAGGCATTATTCCCGTGGATACCGAAGGCTACACCTATCTGGTGGGCCAGGAGCGCTTGCCCCTGGGGGGAAAGTACACCTGGGAGATCATAGAAGGGGGCGGTCCCTTGGATCACGATCCCCTGGCCAGCGCCCAGCGCGAGCTGCAGGAAGAGGCGGGGCTGGCGGCCCAGCACTGGCAGCTTTTGCAAAAAATGGACCTCAGCAATTCGGCTACCACCGAACAAGCGATCATTTATTTGGCCACCGGTCTGTCGGCGCTTCCCAAGGCGCCGGAGGAAACGGAAAAATTAACGCTCAAAAAAGTCCCATTGCAAGAAGCTATCCAGGCGGTGCTAAACGGGGAGATTCAAGACAGCCTGAGCGTAGCGGGTCTGCTTAAAGTGGCCTATTTGCGCGGGGATGGGGCGGCAGAAACCTTAAAGCTACCGAAGGCCGCCCGGCGGTGAGGCAAGGGATGTCACCTTGAACATGGAGCCGCCTATCAAAACCGCAGGGGACGCCCCAGGCTGGGGGACATAAGGCATACAGCCTTGCCTGTGGGCCGCCATGAAATCTTGACCAGGGATGAATTGGATGATTATCCCATGCAATTTTAGGCTGAAAGCCTAAAGCCCAATAGCCTGGGGTTTTACCCCAGGTGTCAA
>JAVLBR010000267.1:0-2356 GCA_031581125.1 Schleiferiaceae bacterium
TGTCTATAAAGTCCGCTCTCGCCCGTGGCGAGATGCTTGCCCAAAAAATGCTCATCTCGCCAGTGGCGAGACTCCGGTTTTTTTGGCTGCGCAAGCCTCGTTAACGAACTTTCTAGCCCAGACACTCGACTCTATGGACAGGCACTATTTCGGTGCCTTTACCGCTTCCAAGGCCACCTCCGGCGGCAGGCCCATGGGAAAGCGGGCGTACTGATGGAGTTCTTCCCACCGAGAATCTTTTGGCTTAAAGGTGTAAGGCGCTTTGCGCCAGTACTGGATGGTAGAAAGGGCAAAGAGGTTGATGGGCAGGCTTATAATGGAGCCAGCGCCGTGACTTATTGAAAACGCTAAAGCGCCTACATAGGCCAATCCGTAATCGGTTCCTTCCGCGTACACCAATTTGTAGTCCTTGATCTGATCCCGGGCCATGTGGATCACGCTATCCTGCTTCCACAATTCCAGCAGATATAGCCCCCTATCGCTTACGCTTAAGAGCTCGCCTTTATGGCTTTCTCCCGATGCCTTTTGCACTTTTATGTAAGCACCGTAGTGATTTTCTGAAAGATTGTCGGGTTTGGGAATGTAACGCGGTATGCCACAGCTGCTGAGCAGCAGTGGCAGCACCGGTAAAAGCAGAAGGGAGGGCTTAAGGGTTTTCATAATGGCTCAGGGCATTGGGTTTTACTTGGGAAGACCAAAAAACTTCTTCCATGTGCTCCTCGTAGCGTTTATAAGGCTGGGCTTCCTCCCGGAGGTAGGCCTCGGGGTTTTTCATCATTTGCCTTAATTTCAGCAGATCTTGGTCTTCCAGCCATTGTTCGCGCATCCACTCCAGGTAATAACCTTCGCTGCGGAGAAAAAGGGCGTACGCAGGCGCCTCCGTGGGCAGTTGGTATTCAAGCCGCCGGGTTTGGCCGGGCCAGGAGATAAGCTGTTCGGTAGAATCCTGGAGCAGGCGGAGTTCTTTAGCTGCTTTTACGCCTGCCCGGCGTACGGCACGGGGTTTCACAACCTCGGGTTTCACCACCCGGTGTAGGCGGGTAAGCCCTACCCGGTTGATCCGCCACAAGCCTCGGTTGAGCCGTAATTTAAGCCTGATGGGCCCTTTCTGGTCTTCCTGCGCAAAGGGCAGCACCTGGCGGTTAATGGCAATGGGTCCCGTTTCGTAGAAGTTGCCCAGCTTTTTCCAGGACTCTTCCCTGGCCTTGTAAACAGAGACCTCAATGCCCCCTAGTTTCTTCAGGATGGCCAAGCGCCCCAGCGCTTGCTTTTGGTTGGCTATTTCCCGCTGACTAAGATAATCGCTGGCCTCGGGCCCCATGTACGAGAGCGCACTGTAAATGAAATAAGTGGTCATAAGGCTCTGCCGAAAATCCAGCACCAGTCCCAGGCTATCCCCGCTTTCCGCCGGCAGGGGCAGTTCTAAAAGAAGCTCCTCTGGCGAGTAGAGATTATGCCCATCTGCGGGGGAGAAGTAAGCCTTATCGTCTACCGCCCTAATCGCCTGCAGAATAGAGCCCTCCTCCGCGCTGAGCGCCTTGCTTGGCGCTTGCGGCCGGCTACCCGCGTAAAAATCGTCCTGCGGACTTTGGTAAATTTGCTCTTCTTTTTTGCAGGGGAGGGCCAGGAGCGCCGCATCGCGCACCACGTGGGTCTCCAGGGCCTCGTTTTTCATGTAGAGGGAAAAGCTTTTTCCCGTGGTTACCGTATCCAGGTCATCCACATCAGCATAGGCCAGGGAGGGAAATATGGCCCGGGAAAAGCCTTCTGCGGCCGCCTCGTGTACGCTTTTCCCAGGCCCGGTATAGAAAGTAGGGCAGGAGCCAAAGCAAGCTTTGGGATTATGCGCACAAAAGATCGTTCCCGCTATATTGAGACTGGATAAAATCATAAGGCCCGCCAGCCGCCGCGACTCTAGCCCCGGTTCCAACCTGTTGGCCTCGTAGAGGGCTACGCTATCCATGCCTACTCTTAGGAATCCTTCCTTCAAGCGTTCGCGGTTAAAGTCAAAATATCGTCCCTGGCCACTTATTTCGGCGGCCGCGGTGTCCAGGTGCCAGTTTTTTTGAAAAACCACCACACCGCCGTTTTGCAAGTGGCATTTGATAAAGGGGATAGAGTCCTTTTGGGCTTCCCGGTGCACCAGTTCGTTAAGCTGGCGGTACTGCTGCTTTAAGCGCAGTTTTTGCACCTGGCAGGTAGGCAGGGCCAGTAGCACCAAAACCATGGTGCTTAAAAAGAATTTACGCATCATTAAATAGGTTAGATTTATAAAGCTGTAGCCAAATATAGAAAAAAAGCCCTGGCCCAAGCACGGCCTTTTTTACAACAGCTGCCCCGCCGGCGCTGGTGGCTC
>JAVLBR010000268.1:0-2353 GCA_031581125.1 Schleiferiaceae bacterium
AGCATTCGGGGAGGCGCGAGAGGACGATAAATCCGCACTCTCACCACTGGCGAGATGAGGATTTTGAGGACGATCGTCTCACCACTGGCGAGACGTAGCTTTGAAAATCAAGGGTCCCGAATGCTTTCGGGATGACTGTTTTCAAAGCAAGCATAACGCAGCTATCGGACTTTATAGACAGACACTAAATAGCAAAATTATAACCACCCCTACCCCTCCTTTTTTAAGGAGGGGAGAGCGGGGGTGCGCTCTTCAAAACACTGGCATGCAAGTATCTGCAAGCAGACCCGAAAATGCATACCCTCCTGCCCGGCGTCTTTCTGCAGACGACCCTTAAAACCTGGAGGGCTTTCATTCTTTAGTTTGATTTCGGCAAAGGCGGGATGCGTCAAGCTAGAAGCGAGAAGGACGATCGTCTCTCCACGAGCGAGATGGGACTTTATAGACAGACACTATTTAGCGGCCTTGGTCGCGAGCGGCCCACTGCTGCTTGCGTTTGCGGTGGCGCTCGTGGCGGTTCTTCTGTCGTAATTCCGCCAGTAGTACGGCCGCCTTGGCTACCACGGCCAGGCCGCTATTGAAAACGATTAGGCCCAGGGTGCCCAGGGAAAACCAAGGCAGCCAATCGCCTCCCTGGCCTTTGAGCAGCACGGCTTCGCCTATCAAACTGATGCCGGCCCCGGTGAGCAAAAGGCCGCCGATGCTGTGCAGGTACCAGGAAAGACGCTTAGATCGCATAGTAGCTGTATTTTCGCTTATTTGGCCAAGCGCAGAAGCAACGAAGCTTTGCGCGCCGCTTGGATATTGCTTCTGGCAAAGGTATTTTATAGATATTTAACCCCTTAGATGCAGCTCTGCGCAAGAAACACATTTGGCCGGCAGGCCTACTGCTTCCCGTGGCTCCCCGTCGCGTTCTTCTTCCTGGTGACGGTAAGCTTACTTAGGGGGCAAACGCCCGTAAAAGAACGCCTGGCCACCGATAGTCTGGTGTACCATGAAGCTTATTTTGCCCTGGACGAGGCCCGGGTTAATGCGGCCGCCCGGTCACGGCTAGACAGTCTGCTGGCCCAGTGGCCCTGGACGGTGGTGCGCATGGTGCAGCTGGAAGGCCATACGGATAGCCTGGCCAGTGCCAACTACAATCTAGACCTCTCCAAGCGGCGCGTAGTGAAGCTGCTCCAATACTTGATCAGTACAGGGCTGGACCCTCGCAAGGTGCAAACGGGCTATTACGGCGAGGAACGCCCCCGCTACCTAAAAGATACCCTCCGCGCCAAAAACCGGCGGGTGGAGCTGCTGCTGTACGTGGACAAACAGCGCCTGCCCAGTCCGGAGAAAAAATTGATCGATTACGCCTTCCGCAAAGGCGATAAGCTGCGCATTCCCAACCTCCAGTTTGTAGGCAATCAAGCGGTACCTACCTGGCAAAGCATGCCGGTGCTCTACGAGCTGGTTCGGGTTATGAAGCGCTACCCGGACCTGGCCATAGAGCTGCAAGGCCACGTATGCTGCTCGGGCGATCAGCAGCTGAGCGAGGCCCGGGCCCGGATGGTGTATCATTTTCTGCGCGACCACGGCATAGCTGCCAAGCGAATGGAATACCGGGGCTATAGCAATACCCGCCCCCTCTACGAAGAGGTGGATGAGCGCACCAAAGCGCTCAACCGGCGGGTAGAAATCAAGGTCCTGCGCAATACCGACCGGGAAAATCCAAACCCGGAGATACCCAAGCCGCAGCCCGCTCGGGCGCCCGTGCTGGACCTGGAATTTATCCGCGACTCGCCCAACCTTACCCCGGCCGGCGACTTTATGCTTACCCTGGTGGCAGAAATGATGAAAACAGCCGAAGGCTACCTTTACGAGTTTGTGGTATATGATAACCTGGGCGACCCTAGCATGACCGCCCGCCGAAAAACCACCCTCCAACGCTTACTGCGCCGCAAGGGCGTACCCGCCAAATCCTACAACGTACTGCACCGGCCAGCCCCGGAGTGGATGCCCACCACCACGGGCAGCAATGCGGTGATGGTAGAAATAATCCCCCGCCCATGATGGATCAAAAAAGGCAAGACCGCTACTTTGTGGAAGAAATATTCCCGGCAGCGCTAGCGCAGCTTAAGGCTACGGATGTTCCGGCCTGGGGCCAAATGAGCCCTACCCAGCTGGTAGATCATCTCCGCGCTTCGATGGTGCTGAGCAGCCGGGATGAAACGCGGGAGCTGATCGTACCGGAGGAAAAGCTTTTTAGTGTCTGTCCATACAGTTAGCTATCTCGTCTAGAACGTTCAAGAAGGCCCATCCCGACATATTCGGGGAGGCGCGGGAGTAAGTTAAAAGCCTAGTTTGCTGCTCA
>JAVLBR010000032.1:0-18699 GCA_031581125.1 Schleiferiaceae bacterium
CTGTTTTCAAAGCAAGCATAACGCAGCTATCGGACTTTATAGACAGACACTAGCTGGACCCCTTACGGGTGCCAAGAGGCCGTCGAGGATGGTTTTCGCAGGAGACGGTCAAATTGTCAGCCGATAGAAGGCGGCACACCCCTTGCTGGACGCCCACTTAAAGACCTTAAATTAAATCCATATAGCCCATGAGTACCGGTAAAATCAATGTTACGGCGGATAACATTTTTCCCATCATTAAAAAATTCCTTTACAGCGATCAGGAAATTTTCTTGCGGGAATTGGTGTCTAACGCGGTAGATGCCACCCAAAAGTTAAAAACCCTTACCCGCATCGGCGATTCCCAGGCCGAGTTGGGGGACCTTACCATCCAGATCAAACTAGATAAAGAAGCCAAAAAGCTTTCCATTATAGATCGGGGCGTGGGTATGACCACGGAAGAAATCGATAAGTATATAAACGAGCTGGCTTTTTCCGGAGCGGAAGAATTCGTGAAGAAGTATGAAGACAAAGCTGAAGGCGCCGATATCATCGGGCATTTTGGCCTGGGCTTCTATTCTTCCTTCATGGTGGCCAAAAAAGTAGAGATTTTTAGCCGTTCGCACCGGGACGGGGAAGCGGGAGCCTACTGGAGCTGTGAAGGCACCCCTGAATTTGAGCTCAAGCAAAGCGATGAACGTAAAGACCGGGGCACCGCCATCGTGCTGCATCTAAATGAGGATGCGGAGGAGTTTTTAGAAGAAGAGCGCATCCGCAACCTACTTACCAAGTACTGTAAGTTCCTGCCGGTGCCTATTCAGTTTGGGGAAAAAGAGATCACCGAAAAAGAAGGAGAAGGCGATGATGAGAAGGAAACCAAAAAACAGGTACCCGATATCATTAACGTGACGGATCCGGCTTGGACCAAAGCGCCCAATGAACTCAGTGATGAGGATTATCAGGAGTTTTATAAGCAGCTCTATCCCATGACTTTTGAGCAGCCGCTCTTTCATATTCACCTCAATGTGGATTATCCCTTTGACTTGAACGGGATCTTGTTCTTTCCCCGTATCAAACCCCAAATGGAGCTCCAGCGCAATAAAATCCAGCTTTATCAAAACCAGGTATTTGTGACGGATAATCTGGAAGGGGTGGTGCCAGACTTCCTTACGCTGCTCCACGGGGTGATCGACTCCCGGGATATTCCCCTCAACGTGTCCCGCTCTTATCTCCAAAGCGATGCCGCCGTTAAAAAGATCAGTGGGCACATTACCAAAAAAGTGGCTGATAAGCTGAAAACCCTCTTCAAAAAAGACCGGGAAGACTTTGAAAGCAAATGGAGCGACATCAAAGTCATCATCGAGTACGGCATGGTGAGCGATGAGAAGTTTTACGAAAAGGCGCAAGACTTTGCCCTCTACCAGAACGTAAAAGGAGAATCCTCTACGCTAGAAGAATACAAGGAGAAGATAAAAGACCAGCAGACCGATAAAGACGATAACCTGGTGATCCTCTACGCGGCCGATAAGGATGCCCAGCATAGCTACATCCGCAAAGCGGAAAATAAAGGCTACGACGTACTCCTCCTAGACAGCCCCATCGTGAGCCACCTCATGCAAAAACTGGAGAGTGGGGACGGCAAAATCCGCTTTGCCCGGGTAGATTCTGATTCCGTAGATAAGCTCATTAAAAAAGAGGAAGATCAGCCCGCTAAGCTCAGCCAAGAGGAAAAAGATAAGCTTAAGCCGCTGGTAGAAGAGCAGGTAAATAAAGATAAATTTACCGTTCAAGTCGAAGATCTTTCCAGTGACGACAGTCCATTCTCCATCACCGTGCCCGAATTTATGCGCCGCATGAAAGAGATGAGCATGACCGGCGGCGGTATGATGGGCATGGGAGACATGCCTGAGATGTACAATCTGGTGGTAAACGCCAACCATCCGCTGGTGGGAGAAATCCTGGAAGAACAAGACGAGGAGCGCTGTAAGCAAAAGATCACTGAAGCCAAAGATCTGGCGCTTCTGGCCCAAAACCTCCTTCATGGCGAAGCGCTGACCAACTTTGTGGAAAAGCACTTCGATCAACTGGGTGGTCAAAAAGAAGCGGCCAAGGACGCTTAAACCGCGGTTCTTTATAAATTTTAAGAAGAGCCTCACCCAGCGGGTGGGGCTTTTTTTGGCTGGCCTCGTTTAGCCTGCCTTGTGCAGCAATTTTTATTTTCCACCCCTGATTGCTGAGGAGCCGTTCAAAAGGGGCATTTTAACTGCTTAAGATCGGCTCACTTCCTAAGGGCGTCGAAATTGGTTGAAGTTTAGTGCCACTCCATAGAACCTTGGTCAGATAGGCTGCCCGAATCACTTTTGGCCGGAGGCCGGCCGTAGCGAAAGTAGTGCTTAAGCAACCAAGCGGCCAGGAAGGTGGTGAAAAAGCTAAAACTGCTGTAAAGGATGGAAACCAGGGCTATCTCCTGGCTCTGGAGCACCTGGGTGGCTATGAAGATGGCCAGAGCGCTGTTTTGCAGCCCCATTTCTACGGCTATGGTGAAGGCCCCGTCGTGGCGGAGCTGGCTCCAGCGGGCTACGTAAAACCCGGTAGCCATGGTAAGTAGATTGAAAACGAAAAGGGGAAATAAGAGGGTCCACTGATCCAGGAGGGCGCCGCCCTGGTGGCCCTCGCCGGAGAAAAAGGCCAAAGCAAATACGCCCAATAAAATACCGGGGAGAATGTAACGCAGGGGCTGCCGGCTCCGGGCCAGCCATTTTTGCGGGCCGTATTCATTGACCAGCACGCCGGCAATGACCGGTAGGACTACCGTGAAAAGGATTTGCAAGAAAGTATCGCCAAACCCCAGTTCTATGGTGGTGTGCTTGCCGAGGAATATTTCCAGCGACAGGCCCACCAGGGCCGGAATGCTGAAGAGGATTAAGAAGCTGTTGAAACTGGTAAGGGAGACGGAGAGGGCTACCCTTCCTTGTAACATGTTGGTAACCAGATTTGAGGCGGTGCCCCCGGGTGCGGAGGCGATGAGGATGATGCCTACCTGATAAAGCGGATCCATGGGCCATACCCACACCAGAAGAAAGGCCAGGGCCGGCAGGAGGAGCATCTGGCAGGCCAGCCCGATGAGGATGGCTTTGGGGTAAATGAACACCCGCCTGAAATCTCGAAACTGTAAATTTAGCCCAATGCCAAACATAATAATGGCAATGGCGATGGGCATGAGGTCGTTGCTATTGTACTGCATAGGCGGGTCGGAGCCGCAAATGCGGCGGGGATCATTCTGGCTGGGCTTTGAAGTAGGGGGTTAGGCTTCGGAGTTATCGTCAGCGGTGAGGGCTTTTTCTTCGCCGGCGGTTTCCGCTTCTTTGAGCTTGCGTTTTTTTACGCTGAGCATTTTTTGTTCCTCGCGAAGGCGGTCTATTTGGTTCTGCTGCTTTTCCAGTTTTTGCTTGGCCTCTTTTACGATGGGGCTTTTGGGGTCGCTGCTGCTGAAAAAGCTCAGGTTGGTCTCCAGTTGATTAAGCTCCCGCTGGGCTTCTTCCAATTTGCGGCCTACTTCGCGTTTTTGGCGTTCCAGGGCCTGGGCGCCTCCGCTCTGGGCTACCTGGGCTACTTTGTTTTCTACGCGCAGGCGGTTGCTCTGCTGCCGGTCTACATCCAGGGCTTTAAAATGCGCATCGAGCACCTCGCTGAAGCGTTTTTCGATTTTGCCCTTCCCGCGGGGCACGGGGCCTACCTTTTTCCACTCGCCGATGAGCCTTTTGATATGGCCTATCATCTTTTGCGATTCCCCGTTTTTCACATCCAGGTTTTCCAATTCGCTCAGGAGGGCTTTCTTTTGCTCGTAGTGGCCTTCGCGCGCTTGGTCCTGCACTTTGTTGTGTTCGGCCAGGCGTTCAAAAAAGTGGTCGCAAGCGGTGCGGAAATGCTTCCAGACCTTTTCCCCGTCTTTCCGGGCTACGTGGCCGGTTTTTTTCCACTCGGCCTGGAGCTTTTTGAGCTCGGCCGCGGTGGCGCCCCAGTCGGTGCTGTCTTTTAAGGCTTCGGCTTTTTCTACCAGGGCTTTTTTGGCCTGGAGGTGGGCCTTTTGGGTTTTCTTAAGTTCTTTGTAAAAGTCGTTTTTGGCGTGGTTGAAGGCACGGAGGGTTTCCCGGTACGCCTCCCACACTTCGTCGTTTTGGGGGTGGTTAAGCCGCCCTATTTTTTTAAAACGCCCGGTAAGCGCCTGCATTTTTTGGAGGGCATCCTGCCACTGGCGGTGGGTAGAGAATTCCCGGCCCAGGGCCTTCATCTCTTCCACAATCTGGCGTTTTTGTTCCACGAGCTCGCCCCGGCGGGCCCGGAGCTGTTCGTAAAAGGCCTCCCGTTTTTCGCGGAGCTGGCGGGTAAGCTCGCTAAACTGCTCCCAGAGGGCTTCCCGCTTCTCGGGGGCTACGGGGCCGGTGTGCTTCCACTCTTGGTGAAGTTTTTGGAGTTCGCGAAAGGCTTTAGGGGCATCTTCCCAGGAGAGGAGCGCCCGCGCTTTTTCGATGAGCTCCTCCTTCGCTTTTTGGTTTTTTTGGTAGTCGAGATCGCGGAGCTCTTTGTTGATTTTGATAAACTCGTAGAAGTTCTCTACGTGGTGGTGCCAGGTGCGCCACAGGTCGCGGCTTTCAGCCCGGGGAACGGGGCCGGTATTGCGCCACTCCTGCATCAGGGCGTTAAATTCCTTAAAGGTGTCACCGATGGATTCTTCTTTACCGATGAGGGCTTTGAGCTTTTCGATGAGTCCTTTTTTGATCTCCAGGTTGGTATGGAGCTGCTGGCGGAGCTCGTCGTAATACTGGCGGCGCTGCTTGCGGTAGCGGCCGTAAATGTCGCGAAACTGGTCGCGTAGGGGCTGCTGGTAGGCAAAGTCTATCTCATGGCCGCCTTCGGCTTTGAATTTTTCAAGTTTCTGCTGGCGCTCTTCGTTGAGCTGCCGCAGAAGATGCTTGCGAATGGCTTCGAAGTGCTCCTTGATCTTTTGAATGGGCTGCTCTTTGAGGAGCTTTTCGGCGGCGGCTACCAGCTGCTCGGGGGTGTAATCGCCGTATTCGGGCATCTGGAGCTCCTCGGGGTGCTCTTCCTCGTGCTCACTATCGTCGCCCTGGATCTCTTCGGTATCATCGTCCTGGTCCAGTTCATCCGCTGCTTGTGCCGCAGGGCTGGCTTCCGAGGGGGCAGCATCGGCGGGCGTGGACGCTTCCGACTTATCCGTGCTTGCGGGCGTATTTTCTGCTTTGGGTGCCGCTTTTTCTACCGAATCTTTTTCGGGGGTTTCCGCCGGTTTTTCGGGCGCCGTACTGGAGGCTTTTTCCGGGCTTTTCGGAGCCGATTCCGCTGCTGGGGTTGCCTTCTCCGGCGCCGGTTTGGTTTCCTCCTGGGTGGTTTGCTCCTGGGCATCTTCCGGCTGCTCCGGGGAGGGCTTTACGGCGTTCGGGGCCGATTCGGGGCGCGGGGCTTCCGGGTGCTTCCCTTGGGGGGCCTGCGCTTTATTTTTTTCCTTCTCGTCCATAGGGCGTCCAGTCTTAGGCATGCAAAGGTATCATTATTGCCATAGCTGCCAGGCGGCCTCGGCCTGGGCTTCCAGCATAGGGCGGCCGTTTAGCACGGCGGCGCCCCTTTGTTGGGCCGCCTTGAGCAGGGCGGTTTGGGGGGGATTGTAGATCAGGTCTACCACCAGGTGGCCGGGGCCCAGGCCATCCAGCGCCAGGGGCGGTAGGGCATCGGTATCGGGAAAGGTGCCCACGGGGGTGGCATTGATCAGCAGGGGGTATTCGTGCAAAACGGCTGCGGCGGCCTGGTAGCTGAGCTGATCATCCTGCGGGGAGCGGCTTACCCGGCGGACCGCTATCTCCTTTTGCCGTAAGGCGTAGCTCACCGCCTGGCTGGCGCCTCCGGTGCCCAGTACCAATGCTCGCGTGTGATGGGGCTGCAGGTGCGGGGCCAGGCTATTCCAAAAGCCCTCTGCATCGGTATTGTAGCCGGAAGGGACGGGATTAAAGACGATGGTATTGACCGCCCCGATGGCCTGGGCCGTGGAGGAAAGCTGACCCAGGTAGGGCATCACCGCCTGCTTATAGGGAATGGTTACGTTGAGCCCTACCAGGTCGGGGTACTGCTGCAGCAGGGTGGGAAAATCACTGATGCGGGGCAGCTCAAAGTTTTGGTAGTGGTGATCGCTTAGCCCTTCCCGGCGGAATTTTTCGTTGAAGTAAGCGGCCGAAGCGGAATGGCCCAAAAAGCGGCCCAGTAGTCCAAAGCGTTTCATGCCGCCTGTGGTTTTTGCCGTTCCCGTCCGGCCAGAACCAGGATTACGGTGAGTCCTGCCAGGGCCGCCACCAGGGCCCATACCCACTGGGGATCACCGGCGGGATAGTGCTGGGGCAGCACGCTTTGCTGGGTGAGGGGGATGGTTTCCCCGTGGCGGTCTACGGTGGTGGTGAGCGTTTTTTTCCAGGGCCACACTTTATTGAGCGAGCCGATCATGAAGCCGGTGAGCAGGGCCACGGTGAGGTTGCGGTAGTGGCGAAACATCCAGGAAAGCAGCCGGGCAAAACTCAGCAAACCCACCACGCAGCCGGCGCCAAACAGGGCGATGACGCTGAGGCGAAACTCCGTAATGGAAGCAATGATGTACTGGTACTTACCGAGCAAGAGCAGGATAAAACTGCCCGAAATACCGGGCAGGATCATGGCGCAAATGGCCAGCGAACCGCTCAGGAAGACAAACCAAGCCGCTTCGCTGGTCTGCGCGGGTGCGGCCACGGTGATGTAAAAAGCCAGGCCACCGCCCAGCAGTAAGGCGATGATGCTGCCGGCGTTCCACTTTTCTACGCTCCGGCCTATCACGTAGGCGCTGGCCACGATAAGCCCAAAGAAGAAGGCCCATACCAGGATGGGCTGGGTATCCAAGAGGTGGGAAATGCCCTGGGCCAGGCTCAGCACCGAAACGATAATGCCGCTGAGCAGCACCAATAGGAAGGGCCCATTGATGGTCCGCCAGGCCGCGGCAAGTCCTTCCTGGCGGAGGGTGGGCCAGCCGCGGGCGGTTACCGCGTGGATGCTGTCGATGAGCGGCTGGTATATACCGGTGATAAAGGCAATGGTGCCGCCACTTACGCCGGGCACCACATCGGCCGCCCCCATGGCCATACCTTTGAGAAACAAATAAATACGCTGCATGTCTTTTCCAGAATTAAGGAGTCGCAAAGAAACTCATTTTTGACCGGGTCCGGGAAAGCGCTGCAATTCTTCCACCAGGCGGTGGGTGGGCAGGCCCATAACCGTAAAATAGGAACCTTCTATGCCGGTGATGCCCACCATCCCGATCCACTCCTGGATGCCGTAGGCGCCGGCCTTATCGTAAGGGTTGTACTGGCTTAGGTAGTGATCTATTTCCGCGCCACTCAGGGGTCTAAAGTGCACCGCGGTGCGGTCGCTCAGGCAGCGTTCCTCCTGCCGGCTGGCCAGGCACAGGCCGGTGATCACCTCGTGGCTGCGCCCGCTGAGCTGCTCCAGCATGGCCCGGGCGGCGCTTTCGTTTTGGCCTTTGGCCAAATGTGTTTCGTCGCACATTACCACCGTATCGGAAGTGATCAGCAGCTCGTCTGCCGCCAGTTGATCCCGCAGGGCGTGGGCCTTTTGCCGCGCCAGATATTCGGCTATTTCGCGGCCCGTAAGTTCCGGCGGGTGCGATTCGTCTATATCGGCACTGAGCTGCCGGAAGGGTAAGCCCAGCGCCCGCAGTAAGTGGGCCCGCCGGGGCGATTGGGAGCCGAGCACCAGCCGGTAAGGGGTGAAGGGATAGGACATAGGGATACGTTTTAGGGCCAGGGAGGCTTTACAACTGGGCTTGCAGACTTAAGGTGAAGACCACCATGGACAAAATACCGGTGAGCATAATGATTTTCAGGAGGGTACTCAGGCGCCGAAAGTGGGCCTTACTTTGGCTGCCGGGCAGCACCACAATAAGGTACATGAGCGGGGCCAAGACAAAAAGTAATAAGTACAGGGCGGAGATCTTATCATTTGGCCAAAGGCCTAAGGCATAGTAGCCGATGAGCAGCCAGGCCAGGAGGGCCATGCCCCAGGGGATCCAGCGCAGGCGCCGCACGCCCAGGATCACCGCCAGGGTGCGGTAACCTTCGGCGGCATCGCCTTCGCGGTCTTCGGCGTCTTTGACCATTTCGCGGATCCAGTTAAACCAAAAGGCAAAAAGGGCGTAAGCCATCACTACCTGAAAGGCCTGCTGCACGGCCCGGATCTGGGCGGCGCCTTCGGGCCGGGCGGGCAGGATGTCGTACACGGCCACCAGGGCCACGGGCAGGGCGGTAAGCAGGGATACCAAAAAATTGCCCAGCACGGGACGGCTCTTAAAATCAGTGGCATAGAGGTACAGCAGACCGGCCGCCACGGGGGGCAGCAGCCAGAGGTCTTCCAGGGCCACGTGGCCGGCCAGATAGTAGCCCCCCACCACCGCCACCAGATTGAGCAGCCCGTACACCCACCAGGCCGTGTTTTCGGAAATGTGACGGCCTAGCTGGACGCGGCCCGGCTTATTGCGCTGGTCTACTTCCACATCGTGGAGGTCATTGACTAGGTAACCCGCGGCGGCCAGGCATACGGAGATAAGCACGCCCAGCGCGTAGTGCCAGTGGTCCAGCCGGTGGGGGATGGCCAGGGGTTCCACAATGGCCAGGCGGATAAGGTACTGGGTGAGGGCGATCATCACCAGATTGGGCCAGCGTAAGATGCGGAGCCAGCTCACCAGGCAAAGTCTTCTTCCAGCATCCAGTTGTCCTGGAGCTTGAGGGTTTGCTCGATCACGTCCCGCGCGCAGCCCTGGCCGCCCGGGCTGTGGGATACGTACTGGGCTATGGCGCGCACCTCGGCGGCGGCGTTTTGGGGCGCACAGGCCAGTCCGCAGGCTTGGAGCACGGGAAAATCGGGGATGTCATCGCCCATGTAGAGCACATTTTCTGGCCGGAGGTCGCGGTGCTCGTACACGGCCAGGAAATCTTTCCAGGCGTCCATTTTATGGGCGGCCTGCATGTAGATATCGGTCATGCCCAGGCGCTGGAGCGAGGCCTTTACGCCGGGGCAGTAGCCGCCGGTAATGAGGCCTACGGGATAACCTTTCTTGATGGCCAGCTGGATGGCGTAGCCATCGCGGCTGTGGAGGTTGCGCACGGGTTGCCCGTCGGTTCCGATTTGAAAATTGCCACTGGTAAGCACGCCGTCCAGGTCAAAGAGAAAGGCGCGTACATGGTGAAGCAGTTCTTTATAGTTCTTTTTCATGGGTACGGATGATGTGTTCGGTGAGGCGGTTGTACAGTTCTTTCAGTTGGGGATCGTCCAGGAGGGCGCGGTGGCGCTCCAGGGTTTGCTGGTCTTGGCGCACCGCGGGGCCGGTTTGCCGCTGGGCGGGATCGGCCGCACTGAGCTGCTGGGTAGCCTGCTGCAAGAGGGGGTGGAGCAAGGGCCAGGGGAGGTTTTGCTGCTGCAAGATCTGGTAGGCGAGGTGGTAGAGGTGGTTGCTAAAATTATGGGCAAACACCGCCGCGAGGTGGAGGTAGGGCCGCTGCCGGGAATCCACCCGGTAGGGGGTGGCTTTCAGGCGGTGGGTGAAATCTTCCAGCGCTTCCAGATCGGCGCCCTGGGCGGCTTCCAGACAAAAGGGGATGCGGCCGATGGGCAGGCCCAGGTCCGGCTTAAGACTCATGAGCGGGTACCAAATAGCCCGCCGGGCATGCGGGGCCAGGGCTTCCAGTGGGGTGGCTCCAGAGACGTGCGCCACCAGGCTATTGCTTACAGCTAGCGCCTGGGCCACGGGGGCCAGGGCATCGTCGCTGACGGCCAGCAGGAGCAGGTCGTGCTCACCGGGCTTGAGGGCATCAAGCGGCTTCTCCTGGGGCCGAGGCCGGCGGGCGTAGGCCTGCACGGACCAGCCGTTTTGGCGGAGCTGGGCCAGGAGGTAGCGGCCTACTTTTCCGTTTCCGATGATAGCGATAGACTGGATCACGTGCCCAAAGGTAGCGGAGATTTTAGAGCGAAGGTCGCTCAATTCAAAACAGCGCTTGTCCGCGGAAAACGGGAATATTCGATTGACGCCAAGCCCTGTGAGAGCAAGGCGCTTTTAAGGCAGAGACTCGGGTCCAACAAGGTCCAAAGCTGGAAGCGGCGGGTAAAGGCAAAGGCTGCAGGGGAACCCATCATCTAATATACGGATAAAATTGTATAATTAGCTGAAATACAATATTAAAAAATAGTATATAAAAATAAACTTCAATAAAATAGCACTCAAAAAAGATAAATTAATAAGAAAGTACTAATATAAAATATGATAAATATATAAGTGGCTGAAAATATGTAAAGTGAATATTAAAAAAACAATTTATTCTGTGTTAAATTTTACTATGATGTAATCATAATAGTTTGTTTTAATATTACAAAATTCTATTTTACAATAGGTTAGGTTAGACAGAGAAGGAGTAGCAAGGATCAATAATAAAATTACCCGTCCATATACCCAAAGATGTGTTCAAGCCGCAACTAAGGACATCATTAATTTCGCGTCTGACTTAAAGCGTTATCATAAAGTAACTGCAGAAATCCGAATTCAAGTCATTTTTTAACGCGCACCGCTGCTGAGCGAAAATGGCAACAGGCTCGCCCACTATCTATTCATTGGTATAGCCGTTTGACAAAAAGTATTTAGACCATGAAAAAATTTTTATTTAAACTAATGCTTGGTAACTCTAATATAATTAACGCTTGCTGTCGGATTGCGATTTTCTCCTTGGGCAGTTTTTTACTGCTCTTTGGCACTACCAAACTTTCGTTTGGGCAAGTGGCTCCGTCCAATAGCTTAACTTTTGACGGATTACAATTACTCCAAGAAAGTGATACTGTATCAGAGCAAATAGAAAGTGATAGATTTTTTATGCCCATCGGGAAGTATTCTTTCAGCACAAGAGACAGTGCTGGGCTTCCAACGTTGCCTACTCGAAAAGGTACCGTAGGCGCTACGAATAATTTTAAAAGAAATTCTAGCAGAGCTAACCGCTTTACAGCCTGGGTTCGCTTTCCGGGCCAAGGGGTTGGAGATAGTGTGGAGGTGAGAGTGCGAAAGGATAATCCCAATGGTTTCCCTGTAGACGCTATTTGGTGGGCTATCTCCAATAGTGGTAATCCGAGTGACTGGGTTGATCCGCAAAGTGTAGATCAATTGCCTCAAACATACCGTGTTCCAGATTCAATTTATGCAACTTCCCCTCAACCTCAAGGTCTTTTAGGCCCGCCAACAACACCAAATTGGCCCATCGGTGATCAGAGCTACAATAAAAATAACCGTTGGATGAGACAAGGTTACTCCTCTAATGGTGGGCTGGCTAAAAACTGGGTAGCTACTATTGCCGTGGCACCATGTGGGAATTATTTCGCTTTTGGTAAATATGATCCTTGGGTAGTTGATGATAAATACTTTCTTCAATATCGGGCGCCAGGGGGAAATTGGCAAGACCTGGCGCCAGGTGACTTTAACTCGTTTAATCCGGCCAGCCCAGGCGGAGGCTGTACCGACGATATACCCGATTTAAAACTAACCGCGGCCGCATCCTTAGAAGATGGAGGTAATTGCCAAGCTGAACAGAACGACGAGATCGTATACACCTTTACGGTAGAAAACACCGGCACTGTAGATGCGACTAAGGTAAATATTTCGCAATCAAGTTTTAATGGCAGTAACAGTTTGCCGGTGCCATCTTTAGTGGGTGGAGCCACTCAGGCAACGGTCCCGGCGAGTGGTTCTGTTACCTTTACCAGTCGCTATCCTTTGAGCCCGAATGATATAAATGTTGGCGTATTAAATCTCCAAGTGGAAGCAAATGCAGCGGAAATAACTTTACCAACCTTGTCAGACGCGAAGACCAACCGGGTTGGTGACCTTATTTCAGCTCCCTACACGAAGGACAGCGACGGGGATGGTTTGGCCAATAACGATCCCACCGTTCTGGGGATTAGAGAGATCAATCTCGTTAAAAATGGAAGTTTTGAGAACAGTGCCAATAACTTCCCCTCCACCAATAGGGGTTATAACCAGCTTAACGCCCCGAATAACACTTTAGACAACTGGTTGATTACAACAGGTTCAGTTGATCAGATCTACAAAAGCTACTGGCCCCCGAGCGATGGAGACGTATCTATAGATATGTCTGGTGTGTCGGCCTCCAAATTGGAACAAGATGTAAGTGGCTTTATCGTGGGGAATACGTATCGGCTGGAATTCTCTATTAATAGGCATCGAACTTACTTTCGCAGAGCTCGGAAGGTAGAAATGGGGGTAAGTATTGCGAATTTAGACACGTCGGTTGTGATCGAGGGCACCGGCACCAATTGGATTCGCTTCTCAAAGACCTTTAAGGCTACCTCGCCTACGGAGACCTTAGAATTTAATCAAGCAGATTTTCCACTACCTTTTGACGCGGCAGGTATGGCGCTTGACGATGTTTCGATTTATGCGCCGGCGGCCACTGAGTCGTCCACGAATTTGACTCATAAACTATCCGCATCGATTGAAGATGGCGGCGATTGTAGCATAGACGTCGGAGATAAAGTTATTTACACCTTTACCGTAGAAAACGTGGGAGGGGCGGACGCCACTAATGTATTTATTAAAGATACCCTGGGATTCACGGGCACCGGTACTACTCCTGCCATTAACTTTATTTCTGGTACGGGCGCTGCAGCCGCCAACTTCATTCCGCAGGGGGAAAAGGCTGTTTTCCAGTCCGAATATGTTTTGACTCAGGCGGATCTCGATTCGGGATTAATACAAAACCAAGCGCTTGTTTACGCTGATCAGTTATGTGATCCCGTTATTTCCGATACAGAAACTAGACCTAACGGGTCTAGTATCACTTCGTCTTTGAATATGGATTCAGACGGTGACAACATTAATGCAAATGACGCCACAGTACTGACTATCAGGGAGATAAATCTCGTAAACAATGGTAGTTTTGAGAATAGTGCGAATAATTTTCCCAGTGGTGGTGCCGGTTTTAATCAACTCAATGCGCCTGATAGCACATTAGATAGCTGGTATTTATCCGATGGCTCACTAGATCAGATCGACAAAAGTTTTTGGATACCCCAAATAGGAGATATCTCCATAGATATGGCTGGTATTTCGGCTGGTAAGTTAGAACAGCGGGTATACGGTTTCTTGCCCGGGAGAACCTATCGCGTAGACTTTTATTACACCAGACACCGGGTATATTTCCGAAGGCCCCAGGAGGTGGAATTAGGGGTGCGTATTGCCAATTTAGATACCAGCGTTACCTATTCAGGATCAGGGACTAACTGGGTAAAAGCCTCCCTTGAATTTGTGGCGACGGATACGGCCGAAACGATTGAATTTAACCAAAAAGATTATCCGCTTCCTTTTACGGCCGCAGGTATGACCATAGACGGGGTATCTGTTTACGCGCCCTCTGCCGCATCTCCATCTACCGAATTAACTTTTATTAAGTCTGCATCAATTGACGATGGAGGGGATTGTTCCTTCGATGTTGGAGATGAGGTTACTTACACATTTACGGTAGAAAATATCGGCGGTGAGGACGCCACTAATGTGAACTTAGTGGACAGTTTAGGATTTTTGGGTGGAAGTTCGTTTCCGGCGATCAACTTTGTCTCAGGAACGGGGGGCGCTACCGCGGATATTATTCCAGCAGGGGAGAAGTCCATCTACCAGTCTACCTACGCTTTGACACAAACGGATCTCGATAGTGGTGTTATCATTAACCAAGCCCGGGTATATGCTGATCAACTATGTGGATATGAACTTTCTGATACTGACGTAAGACCCAACGGAAGCAGTATAAGCGACCCTTTAAATACCGATACGGATGGTGATGGGGTGTTGGACAATGATCAAACCATTCTGTCTTTACCCAAACGCTCTCAGGCTCAACAAGCAATTTACGTTTGGCCCAGTGGTGGCACCTCATATATGAATGGGGGGGCTAATCGAACCGATATAGATGGAACCGGAGTAGATTTACAGGTTACTTATCGCAGTCCCCAAACCGGCCGCTTTGAACACAATAATGATCCTTTTAACGTAGATAGTTTACCGGTTCAAAGTAATAATGGATTATATTGGAGTCCTGATGCACCAGGGACACACACTGCGGATTTTGTGTTTAATCAGCCGGTTAGGAATGTTAGATTTAGAATAAATGACCTTGATCGGCAGTCTACTTTTGGTGATGCCATTTCCCTGTTTGCTTTTGCCGATTTTATTGGGGGCACTGCCGTTTCAGCTTCTCTGACACCCGGTACTCCCTCCAGTCCCGTTATTGTAAAAAATAATGGCCATCCGGTAGAGGCTAGACCTTATATTCCAAATGAAGCCGTAGCTTATGATTCCCCGGAGGGCTCTGTCCTGGTAAAGATAAAAGGGCCGGTTTCTGCTTTTTCGATAAACGAATTTTCTAGCAACGGGACGAAGAGTAAACGTATCAATATAACGGATATCGTCTTTGAAACGGCGACACAACCCAGCCTTAGCTTCCTCAAGTCTGCATTTTTAAAAGACGGCGGCGATGGTTCGGTTGATCCTGGTGACTCCATTACCTACACTTTCACCGTAGAAAACTATGGGGGGGCTGATGCAACAAATGTTTCTATTCTTGATGATAATAAATTCTCCGGAACGGGAGCTTTTCCTTCTATAAAATTTATTTCCGGAACGGGTGGTGCCACGGCAGATACGATTCCCATCGGAGCAAAGGCTACGTACGAAGCTGATTATGTACTTACGCAGGCAGACTCGGACAAGGGGTTAGTCGAAAACCAGGCTCTTTTATATGCTGATGAATTATGCGAGCCTTTAGTGTCTGATGCAGATAATGGGGCGCTTGATAACCCCTTAGGAACGGATAGTGACGGGGATGGAATAGCAGATAACGATAAAACCCTGACAACCTTTCTCTGCCCCACCTCAGATGCGAGTGATAAGAGTTCTTATGTGTCCTGGAGCAATCTTACTAGCGGCATTGCAGATGGAAATCTTGCGAATTCATCCAAGACCGTATCCTGTCAGGAAGCAACAATTACCGACGCTAAGAATAATCTTGAAAAAATTTCTACGGGGAAGGTTCAGTTTGCAGAAGGAGTAGTGGGGGACTTCGCCGTGGAATTTGAATTTCCGCTTTACGATATAGAGGTTTTTGTGGATAATTTAGAGTACTCTAATTTTATCGGTAACTTCCGGGTAATTCTTCAGAATGGTGGGGTGCTTTCCGTGGGTAAGGATTGGTATTTTGATGTTAATTATCCGGCTCCGCTCCCTTACGTATGGCAGTACTACAGTACAACAGGAGAACCGGCTCGGCGAGCTAATACTGATCCTGCTTTAATTACAAGTTCAGGATCAAAATCAAATGATCAGGCGGGCTTTGTAATCCGCTTTAACTCGTCAATTGAATCACAAATCAGAGCAGCGGGCGGCGCCAAACGTATTGAATTTGAAACAGGGGGGAGTTCCAATAAACTTTCGGCTTTCCTTGGTATAGCAGGGAGTGAGAGTTCCTGTGGCGGTTGTGCGCCAGCCGTGGACGGTGATAATGATACCCTTTCAGTGCTTGCTGCTACCGGTGGGAGTATTAATGTCACGGCAAACGATAGTGTGAGTGGTCAATCCGTCCAGGTCGGAACCAATGCCTCGGTTAATCCCTTTGGAAGCTGGCCTAATGGAATTACTTTAAGCGCCTCGGGTTTCGCAGACGTGGCTCCTGGCACCACGCCGGGTAACTATTCTTTAGACTACTTGCTCTGCGACAATGCTAGCCCAGCCAATTGTGATACGGTGGCCGTAGAGGTGATCGTGGCCCCGGAAATTGAAGGGGTGAATGATACGCTGGCGGTGCCGGCCACCGGTGGAGATGCGGCAGTTACCCCCAATGACAGCGTAAATGGTGAGCCGGCCCAGGTGGGTACCAATGCCACGGTAGATACGTTGGGCTTTTGGCCCAACGGGGTTACCCTAGACAACTCAGGTGAGGTTTTGGTCGCCCCTGGCACTGTGCCTGGTACTTATCCTTTGAACTACTTGCTGTGCGATACTTTTTCGCCCCCCAATTGTGATACGGTAGATGTAGAATTAACCATTGATCCGGTAATCGATGGCGAAAATGACACCATTGTAGTCCCTTCTAACGGAGGTGATGGTCTTATTGCCCCTGATGACAGTGTAAATGGAGAGCCAGCCCTAGTGGGCACCAATGCTACGGTGGATACGGTAGGCAGCTGGCCTACGGGAGTGACGCTAGACAGTAAAGGCGCAGTAGTGGTGGCCCCTGGTACTCCCCCGGCTACCTATCCATTGAATTACTTGTTATGTGATACTTTATCGCCCCCTAATTGTGAAGAAGTAGCGGTAGAGCTTATTGTAGCACCGGTTATTGACGGTGAAAACGACACCATAGTGGCGCCCTCTACTGGTGGCGGCGGGGTTATTGCGCCGAACGATAGTGTAAATGGCGAACCAGCCCAGGTTGGAACTAATGCCACTGTGGACACAGTAGGAACATGGCCTAATGGGGTAACGCTTAATAATGTTGGCGAGGTTGTGGTGGCCCCAGGTACCGTGCCTGGCAATTACCCGCTGAGCTATTTGCTTTGTGACACCCTTTCACCACCCAATTGTGATACAGTATTGGTGGACGTGATAGTAGATCCGGTCATTAATGGGGATAAAGATACAGTGGTTGCCTCCTCAACCGGGGGAAGTGGGCCTATCGCCCCCAATGATAGTGTGAATGGCGAGCCAGCTCAGGTTGGCATTAACGCCACGGTAGATAATGTTGGAAACTGGCCCAGCGGGATAAGTTTAGACAGTAATGGTATCTTAGAGGTGGCTCCTGGTACACCACCCGGCAACTATCCGCTGCAATATGTCCTTTGTGATACGTTGACCCCACCTAATTGCGATATTGTAGATGTGGATGTGGTTGTTACGCCGGAGGTTGAAGGAGAAAATGATACGCTCATCACGCCTGCCTCTGGGGGTAGTTTGTCGCTCACCCAAAACGATACGGTTAATGGCCAAGCCGGCCAAGCTGGAGGGAATGCGTCTTTAACGACCGTTGGTAATTGGCCAAATGGAATTTCATTAGATAGTAATGGCAACTTAGTGGTTGCTCCGGGTACCCCTCCCGGTAATTATCCCTTAAGTTACCTTCTTTGCGATACCCTTACCCCACCAAATTGTGACGTGGTGCAAGTGGATGTTACGGTTCTTCCCGATATCAATGGAGAAAATGACACTGTAACAGAGCCGGCTACGGGGGCGAGTGCGCCGGTTACCCCGAATGATAGTGTGAATGGCGAGCCTGCTCAACCGGGTGACAATGCCAGCGTGGATCCCATCGGTAACTGGCCCAAGGGGCTAACACTGGATAGCACTGGAACGGTGCAGGTGGCACCGGGGACCACGCCTGGCAGTTATCCGCTGCGTTATTTGCTCTGCGATACCATGACCCCCGAAAACTGTGATACCGTTGAGGTTGATGTCACTGTGGTACCCGTCATAGATGGGGAAGACGATGGTTTCGTGATTCCCGCTTCTGGGGGGGGCGCAAACGTAGACCCCAACGACAGCGTGAATGGACAACCAGCACGAGCTGGTAGGAATGCTACGGTAGACCCCTTAGGTACATGGCCCGCAGGTATAACCATTGATAGCACCGGTGCCGTTAATGTGGCGCCTGGTACTCCTCCTGGCAATTATCCTTTGGAATACCTGCTTTGCGATACTTTAACTCCGGCTAATTGTGACACAGTTAATGTGGATATTGATGTGATCCCTGACATAGACGGAAAAAACGATTCTGCCATCGTGCCCGCTACGGGAGGCGATGTTGGTATCTTACCTAACGATAGTGTAAATGGTATACCCGCTCAGATAGGTGTTAATGCGACGGTAAACACGGTGGGTAATTGGCCAAACGGAATAAGTTTGAATAGCGCTGGTGAAGTTGTCGTCGCACCGGGTACTACTCCGGGCACATATCCCTTAGATTACCTTCTGTGTGATACGCTGTCACCTCCCAATTGCGATTTGGTAGAAGTAACGGTTACCGTTACACCGGTCATTGATGGTGAAAATGACACTTTACTTGTGCCTGCTACGGGTGATAGCCTCGCCATTACCCCTAATGATAGCGTAAATGGTATCCCCGCACAAGTAGGCAGCAACGCCACGACGGATCCACTTGGCAGCTGGCCCAGCGGGGTAACGCTTGACAGCACCGGGCAGGTGGTGGTAGCTCCCGGGACAACTCCGGGTAACTACCCGCTTAGCTACTTGCTTTGTGACACGCTAAGGCCTGCCAATTGCGATACAGTGGAAATAGACCTTACAGTTACTCCCGTTATTGATGGCGTAAATGATACCCTCATTGTACCCTCAACAGGCGATAGCTCGCTTATCACGCCGAATGATACCGTTAATGGTCTGCCTGCTCAGGCAGGTAGTAATGCCACAACGAATCCTTTGGGCACCTGGCCAAACGGTATAACACTGGACAGCACGGGCGCGGTCGTGGTAGCGCCGGGCACCCCGCCGGGCAGCTATCCGGTAAGCTACCTGCTCTGCGACACCCTCACGCCGGCCAACTGCGACACGGTGGA
>JAVLBR010000269.1:0-2294 GCA_031581125.1 Schleiferiaceae bacterium
AAAAAGCCTGGCCGCGCCTAAAAAAGCTATTGCCCTGGCTCCTGGAATGGGCCGCTTCTACCTATGCGTTCCATGCCTTACCGGGCCCTCCTACTTCCCCATAAGCTTAAGCTCCAGCACCAGATTACGGCCCGGAGAAGCAATCCGGTTAATGCTGGTATGCGGAAAATAGTACTGGTCTAGCAAGTTACGTCCCGCCAGGGCCAGCTCCCAATCAAAGGCCTTTTCCTGGCCCCGGTACGCCACCCTACAGTCCGCCAGGGCGTAGCCAGGCGTGGCCCGCTCCCGAAAATCGCGGTTGAACCGGCGCTGGGCCAGCGCCCAGCGTAGCTGTCCCCCCACCTGCCAGTGCTTCTTAAAGGTATAAGCTCCATTTACACTTCCCTGTAAGGGCGGCAATAAGGGCGGATAGTCGCCATCGCTAAGTTGGCCCTGATTCCACTTCAAGGTGCCCCGTAGCTCCCAGGCGCTCAGCTGCCATTGCCCCTGCGCAGAAAGCCCCCAGAAGGAAGCCGTCGCTTCGTTGGTATACCGCCGTATTCCGCGCGATCGGGCCGTGAGCGGACTCCCCTCTTCAAAGGCGCCAAAAATGTAATCCCGGTAGGCTTGCCAGTAGGCCTCCCCTTTCACCTGCCAGTTTTTCTGGCGCAGCTTATAGGCCAGGGCATAAGTAGCCAGGCGTTCCGGACGTAAATTAGGATTGCCCAGATAGTCGTAACCATCAGCGGCATTGAAGAGATAATAGCCGTAGCGCTCCGGTGTAGTAGGCCCCCGTAGGCCATAACTATAGGAAGCCTCCAGGCTTTGCTGGCCACCCAGGCTACGCCCTAGCTTTAAGCCTACCTGCGGCAGCAACAGGCGCCGGGCCCGGTCCACCTCATAGCCTTGCGACTCCCATTGCCGCTGGCCGTTGCGGTTGCTTACCCGGGTTCCTTCTACCCCCATGCGCAGGGAATTTTCAAAATACCACTTATTCCATTGCCACTGGTGGCTTAGGCCCATCGCCGCCCCACTCAGGCGGGCATCCGGCCAGGTAAGCATAAACATGGAGGGTTCTCCTTCGGGGTACATTGTCATCTCTGCCCGGCGGTAGTTGTGGTAGAGCTCTGCATGCGCCTTTATCTGATGCTGGCCCAGGGACCATTGGCCCGTCTGGGCGTTTAGCCCGTAGGTACGACTCCAGCCGGGCATATCCATATGCATAGGCACATTGGGACGTTGGGTGTCATCCATCTCGTGAAAAATGTCGTTATAGTACACCTTCACGCGGCCTCCGGCAAAAGGCCCCCAGTTCCGGCTGCTCAAGTAGCTTATGCTGCTTATCACGCCCCGGGCCAGGCCCACGTCCATGGGGAGGGAAGGGTAGCCCACATCTACCGCCCGGTCGTATACCACCTGCGCTTGCAGCTTGTCTTGCGGACTGAGGCGGTACACGCCACTCAAAGCCCAGTTTTGTTTTTCATACTGGGTAAAATCCACCTTTCGCCCCCGGCCGTCGGTATAAGGAGCCATCTTTTGCCAGCTACCGTTGAGGCGCACCGCCCAGTTTTGCTTTCGGCGCTCCAGGTTCATCTTGGCTTGTCCCCCGCCCCCGTTGGTCTGTCCTCTAAGGCCCGCATTCCATAGCCACTCGGGGCGTTTCCCCAGGCGTGCCCGCGCCATTTTTAAGTTTACGGCACCTGCTTGTCCGCTTTGCTGCCCACCACCGGCCGCGTCTTGCAAGGATATTTCCGACAGGTTATTAGTAGCCACGTAGGAAGTCGGCGGGTCCATTCGGTCTGTACAGGCCATGTACACGCGCATCCCGTCCACGCGCACCTGGGTCCGTTTGCCAGTCTGGCCGCGGTACATCACCTCCCGGGCATAAGGGCCACGCGCCACCAAGTTGATGGGCGCCAGGGCCTTCATCTTATCTTCCAGGCCGTACCGAAGCGCATGACGAGCTACCGAGTTCTTTGTCCGTTCTTCCAGGATCAGTACCTCGGCCAGGTCTTCATGCCTGTCCAGTACTTCGGTAGTATCGGGCGTCTGGCTCAGGCCCACAGCGCCTACTGCCAGCAGCAGCATAGCCAGGGGTATTTTTAGGCCTGCGGCCAAAAGTGAAGCCGGCCGCTTAGCAACATCACTCGAGGAGCTCCCCCCTTTAAAAACTTTCGCCATTCTTTTTCGCATTTTAAGACCATAAGCGGTGGCCCCGGCCCCCCAAAGAGGGGACCGGGTTCCGCCTAATTAGTGCCTATCCATAGAGTCGAGTGTCTGTTCTAGAAAGTTCGAGAGCAAGGCTTGCGTAGCTT
>JAVLBR010000033.1:0-11431 GCA_031581125.1 Schleiferiaceae bacterium
GTCTCGCCACTGGCGAGATGAGTCTCGCTAGCAGCGAGAAGGACGATCGTCTCGCTAGAAGCGAGATTGGACTTTATAGACAGACACTATGTAGGGGTGATTTTCTTTTGGCCGCCAGGCCTAAGCCAACCCCAAAGGGCAAAATGTGGCACCAGCCTTTATCTTAGCAGCCGGGCATGAACGACCTCCACACCGCCATAGAATACCTCAAGGGAGTGGGCCCCAATAAGGCCAACGTCCTGAAAGAAGAGCTCAAGATCTTCCGTTTTGCGGACCTCCTGCAGCTTTTTCCCTATCGCTATGTGGACCGTTCGCGCTTTTATCAGATTCAAGAGCTGGGACAGGCAGAAGCAGAAGTACAGCTTCTGGGACAAATAACCCGCCTGGAAGAGGTGAGTGCCCGCGGCGGCAAGAAAATGCTCAAAGGCAGTTTTGCCGACGATACCGGCCAGGTGGAGCTTATCTGGTTTAAAGGCCTCCGCTACCTGAAAGATACCCTGAAGCTTAAACAGCCCTACGTGCTGTACGGCAAACCACAACCGTACAAGGGAAATCTCAACTTTGCGCATCCAGAGCTGGAACTTCATGCCGACTTCAAAAAAAGCCCCGTACAAGGGCTACAGCCCCTGTATCCCAGCAGTGAAAAACTGCAGCAAAAAGGCCTCAACAACCGCGGCATAGCCCGGCTTACCCGGGAGCTAATCCCCCAGGTGAAGGGGAAAATTCCCGAGTTTTTCCCGGCTGATTTTCTGGAACGCTACCAGCTTATGCTCCGGGAACAAGCCTATCGGGAGGTGCATTTTCCCCGGGACCTGCAGCACATGAAAGCCGCCCGCTGGCGGCTAAAATTTGAGGAACTCTTCTTTCTGCAACTCGAGCTGGTGCGCCAAAAACAAGCCCACCACCGGCGCTTTAAGGGCTACCCCTTTAAGGAAGTGGGCCCGCATTTCAACCACTTTTATCAGGAAAAACTACCCTTTGCGCTTACCCAGGCCCAAAAACGCGTGCTGCGCGAAATAAGGCGCGATGTGCAGCAAGGCGCCCACATGAACCGGCTCCTGCAGGGCGATGTGGGCAGTGGCAAAACCATCGTGGCCCTTATGGCCATGCTCCTGGCCCTGGACAATGGCTTCCAGGCCTGCCTAATGGCGCCCACGGAGATCCTGGCCCAACAGCACTATCAAAGCCTGGCCGAACTACTGGAGGGAACCGGCACCTCGGTGGCCCTGCTTACGGGCTCTACCAAAGCGCCGCGCCGCAAAGAAATTCATGCGGCCCTGCGCGATGGTTCCCTTCCCATCCTCATAGGCACGCATGCCCTGCTGGAAGAAAAGGTCCAGTATCACAACCTGGGCCTGGCCGTGGTAGATGAGCAGCACCGCTTTGGTGTGGCCCAGCGGGCCCGCCTCTGGAAGAAAAACGAGCTACCGCCCCACATCCTGGTGATGACCGCTACGCCCATTCCCCGTACGCTGGCCATGACGCTGTATGGCAACCTGGACGTATCAGTGATCGATGAGCTACCGCCGGGGCGGAAGCCCATTCGTACGGAGCACCGCTATGATACGCACCGCCTGCGGGTTTTTAATTTTCTAAAAGAACAGATCACTGCGGGCCGGCAGGTGTACATCGTGTACCCGCTTATCGAGGAGTCGGCCAAGATGGATTACAAAGACTTGATGGATGGCTACGAAAGCATCATGCGCGCTTTCCCCCGCCCTGATTACGACGTAAGCATCGTTCACGGCCGAATGCGCCCCGAGGATAAAGAAATAGAAATGCAGCGCTTCGCCCAGGGCAAAAGCCAGATCATGGTGGCCACTACCGTCATTGAAGTAGGGGTAAACGTACCCAATGCCACGGTAATGGTGATAGAAAGTGCGGAGCGCTTTGGCCTCAGCCAGCTTCACCAGCTACGGGGGCGGGTAGGGCGCGGAGGAGAGCGCAGTTACTGCATCCTTATGAGCAGCCATAAGCTAAGCAACGAAGCCCGCACCCGCTTACGGACCATGACCGAAACCCAGGATGGTTTCAAAATAGCGGAAGTAGACATGAAATTGCGGGGCATAGGCGATCTTATGGGCACCCGCCAGAGCGGCCTTACCCACTTCCAAATAGCCGACCTTACCCAAGACGGCCCCATCGTGGAAGCCGCACGGCAGGCGGTGGCGGAGATCCTGGAAAACGACCCCCAGCTGCAATCGCCCGCCTACCAGGGTGTGCTCCGGGCCTTTGAACGCCGCAAAGCGGGCCAGACAGACTGGGGGCGCATTTCCTGAACCCTATCTTTGTACGCTTATGGCAGCCGGTTCCCGTCCCACCATCATCAACGCCCGCGGCACTCCGTGGCAGCAGCATTGGCGCGAAATAACGCAACGTCCGGAATTACTCCGGGCCCTTTTGCGCCGTGACTTTAAAGTGCGTTATGCCCAAACCCGGCTGGGCACCTTATGGGCGCTTCTGCAGCCCCTGCTTACCCTGGGCGTCCTTTACGTGGTTTTTAGTGAGGTACTGCGGGTCAATACCGATCCCCTGCCCTATCCCCTCTTTGCCCTAAGCGGTATTGTGGTATGGAATTACTTCAATTACGTGGTGAGCCAGAGCGCCAGCGCGCTCATCCACGCCCAAAATGTGATCCGTAAAATTTATTTCCCCCGGGTAATGCTGGGCTTGAGTAAAGCCCTGGTGGGAAGCATCGACTTCATCATCGGAACCGCCTTGCTGCTGGCCTGGGGCCTGGCTTCCGGACAGGTTCAAGGGCAAGGCTTGCTGCTTATCCCCTTGGTATGGGCCGCTACGGGACTGGCCGGACTGGGGCTGGGGCTGGGCATTAGCGCGCTGAGCATCCGCTATCGCGACCTCCAGCAAATTTTGCCCTTTCTCCTGCAACTCCTCTTTTTCCTGAGTCCCGTGGCCTACGGAATGGATTTTTTCCTCCGCTTTGTGGGAAAGGAACAGTTGGCCCTTTTTTACCTCAACCCCGTAAGTGGTCTCATCGAGCTCTGGCGCAGTCTGCTCTTTGGGCAGGGTATACCGGCGTGGTGGTGGCTTTCTCCTTTGGCTGGTTTGCTGCTGCTTTTCCTGGCCCTGGCTTATTTTCACCGCACCGAGAAAAAGCTAGCTGATCTGATCTAATGTCTTATCCCATCGAAATAAAGAACCTGTCTAAGTACTACCAGTGGCGCGAAAAAGGGGGCACCCGGCATTTCACCGCGCTGGAGGGCATTGACCTAAAAATTCCCGAGGGGGAAGTGATGGGGTTTATCGGGGGCAATGGGGCCGGCAAATCAACCCTCCTCAAGATTCTGGCCCGGATTACGCCCCCCAGCGGCGGGGAGGTGAAGCTGCACGGCACGGCCTCTGCCCTGCTGGAGGTAGGCACGGGCTTTCATCCCGAACTCAGCGGGCGGGAAAATGTGTTCCTCAACGGGGCTATTTTGGGCATGCAGCGGCGGGAAATCCGCCAGCGCTTTGACCAAATAGTGGCTTTTGCCGGGGTAGAACCCTTTCTGGAAGTGCCCGTAAAACGGTACAGCAGTGGCATGTTTGTGCGGCTGGCTTTCAGCGTGGCGGCCCACTTACGTAGCCCCATTTTACTCATAGATGAAGTGCTGGCCGTGGGCGATGTAGAGTTCCAGCAGCGCTGCCTGGAGCGGATGCGGGAAGCGACGCGGGAAGAAGGGCGTACGGTGGTATTTGTAAGCCATCAGCTCCACCACGTACGGGAACTTTGTCAGCGCGTGGGCCACCTGGAAGCCGGCCGCCTCCAAAAGCTGGGGGAAGCCCACGAAATAGTGGATCATTACCTGGAAAAATACACCCAAAAAGCCCGGCAAGTAAGGCTAGACCAGCGCCAAGACCGGCGGGGAAATGGCCAGGGGCATTTTATAGCCCTGGACCTGGAAGGCAAAAAGAAGGAGGCCCTGCCGGGCCCACCCCGTACCGGACAGCCCGCCCTGCTCAAAGCCCAGGTGCTCACCCAGCAGGAAGGAACCATAGACCTTCAGCTGAACCTTATTCATCCTTCCGGCCACTTCCTCACCACCCTCAATTCCCGCCTCACGGGCCAAACTTTTACCCGCGCCGCGGGACGCCATGCCTTCACATGTGAAATTCCCCAACTACCACTTATGCCAGGTACTTACCACCTGCGCGCCCACCTCTTCCTGGACGGCCAGGCGGCCGACATCGTGGAGCACGCCCTGGAGTTTACCGTGGAAGAGGGCGATTACTACCATAACGGGCAGTATTTCCGCAAAAACCTCCAGGGCCTTTTCATTCCTCAAAATTGGCAAAGCCTGTGAAAGCGCCCCTCATCATCATTGGCATGCACCGCAGCGGCACCTCTTACGTAGCCCGGCTGCTGGAAAAAAGTGGCATTTTCATGGGGGTGGTAAAAGACCACAACTACGAGGCCATGCACTTCTTAAGCCTCAACCAGCAAGTGCTTTGGGCCGCTGGTGGAAGCTGGCACCAACCGCTCATCCCCGACCGCATTTACTGGAAACACCCCCCTGCTAAAGCCCTTTATCACGAACATTTCAAGGCCAACACCCGGCTGCAGAAAGCCTGCTTGCGCTGGCAGTCCCCCCGCTGGGGCTGGAAAGAACCCCGCAATACTTTCACCCTCCCGATGTGGCTCGCCCTTTTCCCCAAGGCCCGGGTACTGCACGTAGTGCGGGAGCGCGAGGGGGTGGTGCGCAGCCTCATGGCCCGCAACCAGCTCCGCAGCGAACCCCGGGTAGAGGCCCTCCAGGACCAGGCTTACGCCCAGCGGCTCTGGGAAAATTACGTAAACACCGGCCGCAGTTATCAAGCATCGCTGGGCGCGCGCTATCACGAGGTGGCTTATGAGGACCTCATGGAAGAGCCGGCCTCCGGCCCGGTTTACCAAAAATTGACCGCCTACTGCCAGGTGGAGCTGGCGCCTCAGGTAAAACAGCTGCGCCGATGAAGCCCCTGGTTTCCGTTATCGTGCCTTGTTATAACCACGCCCGCTATTTGCCCCAGCGGTTGGAGAGCCTGGAAGCCCAGCGCTACCCTCATCTGGAATTTATCCTCCTGGACGATGCCAGTCCCGACCACAGCCTCTCTATTCTTAAAGAATGGGCCGCCGGCCGGCCCCGCACCCAGGTGATAGCCAACGCGCAAAACTCCGGGAGCCCTTTTATTCAGTGGAACCGCGGCGCGGCCCGGGCCCGGGGACGCTACCTCTGGATAGCCGAAAGCGACGACTACGCCCACCCAGACCTGGTGGAAAAACTGGTGGCCCAAATGGAGCGCCATCCCCAAGTAGCCCTGGCCTATGCCCAATCCATGCTGGTGGATGAGGACGGAAGGGAGCTACACAGCTACGAGGAAAATCTCCGCTTCATATATCAAAGCGATGCCTGGCAGAAAGACTTTGTGGTAGCCGGGCCGGAAGCCTGCCGGCGCTGGCTGTTTTATCACAACCCCATCCCCAATGCCAGCGGCCTGCTCATCCGCCGCAGCGCTTACCAGGAAGTAGGTGGCGCCGATGAAAAAATGCGCCTCAACGGCGACTGGCACCTCTACGCCCGCATCCTGCTGCACTACAACCTGGCCTTCGTAGCCGAAGTGCTCAATTACTTTCGCACCCATACCCAGAGCCAGCGCAGCGCTTCCCGCCGCCGGGCCACCGTGTATCAAGAGCTCCTCGCCATCCATGACCTCATCAGCGGGGCCCTGCCGGAAGCTACGCAGGAGGCCTCATCGGCCAAAAGTGAATTTGCCAATTGGTGGATCGGTAACCTTCCCTATCATGCCCTAACGCGCGAAAACTGGCGGCTCAACCGGCAACTGTACCGCCGCTTTGCCCCCGTAAAAAAACACCTGCCCTACCGTATCTTGCTCACCTACGCGATCAGCTATCTGCGCGATTTTCTTCGCTGGGCCCATTTGCTTAAGCCCCTCAAGAAATGGCGCGGCCATCTTTTTCCTGGCAAATACTGGAACCAATGAATCCCACCTTTTCCGTCGTAATCCCCGTTTACAACGGCGCTGACACCCTGGAAGAAACCCTTCTGTCCGCCCTGGCCCAGGATTTTGCCGACCGGGAGATCATCGTGGTAAACGATGGATCTACCGACGATACGCCGGAACTATTTGCGGCCGTAAAAAATCAACACCCCGGGCAGGACCTGTTCCTGGCAGAACAGTCCCACGCGGGGCTGGGCGCTGCTCGTAACCTGGGTATACAACAGGCTTCGGGGACCTACATAGCCTTATTGGACGCGGATGACATTTGGCCGGAGGCCAAACTGAGCAGCTGCTACGAAGCCCTCCAGAGCATGCCAGAATGCGATGTGCTGTACCACCCGGTGCACACCTTTGGGCTGGGCAAGGAGCGCAGCCGGCCGGTAACCGCCCCGCTGACGCTGGAAAAACTACTGCAAGGGCCCAATCCGCTGGTACCGTCCGCTACGGTGCTGCGGCGCGCCGTGCTGCTAGAAACGCCCTTCACCGAAGAAGAACGCTACGCGGGCGCCGAAGACCTGCACCTCTGGATCCGCTTGCTTAGCCTGGGGACCCAATTCCGGGCCTGGCCCGATACTTATAGCTATTACCGGGAAACCGGCGGGATGAGCAGCCGCCTGGAAGAACATCTCCGCAAGGTTTTTGCCGTGCTGCAGGACCTCTACGAGCAAGATTACTTTCCTAAGCGAAACCTGGAAGAAGCGCGGCGAAGGAAATTCATGGAAGCCGGCCGCTTCTACCACAAGCGCGGCCAAAACCAGCGCTCCGAGTTCTACTACAGCGCCGCCGATTCCAAATCACTGAAAATTGTGGGCCTGCGTATCCTCAATTGGCTGGGGGTGAAAATTTAGGAGTCCCCTGGGTTTATCACCACCTGATAGGTATGGCTGGCCAGCTGTTCCATCAACAAAGCTCCGGCGGCCTGCACTCTTTCCCTGGCGGCCAGGTGGTGGTGGCGCACGGTGTAAAGACAGAGCCCGGGCTGGTACTGCACGGCAAACTCTCTGCTGAGCTCTTCCCGCAGAGGCGGCACACTCACCGGGTCATAATTGATACAGAAAGAAGTACTTACCGCGGTATTTTGGGAGAGATTTACCCGCACGCCATATTGGTGAAAAAGCTTGTAAATACGGCTTAGGTGGTCTTCTACGATGAAGGCCAGATCGCGAGTGGCCAGCGTTAAAAGCACCTGGTTTTCCTTACGGATAAAGCAGGGGATTACCGGATCGAGCTCAGCATTTGCGTAAATGCGGGTACCGGGCGTTTCGGGGGCCAGAAAAGACCGCACCCGCAAGGGAATCCCTTTTTGGCGTAGGGGTTGGATGGTTTTGGGATGAATAACGGAAGCGCCGTAGTAGGCCAGCTCGATGGCTTCTTCGTAGCTGATCTGCCGCAGCAGTTGGGTTTTTTCAAAAACCTTGGGGTCGCCATTGAGCACGCCGGGCACATCTTTCCATATGCTCACTTCCGCTGCGTCCAGCACATACGCCAGCACCGATGCCGTGTAGTCTGATCCTTCCCGCCCCAGGGTGGTAGGACGGTAATCATCGGTAGAACCGATAAATCCCTGGGTAATGTAGCGCTGCCCGGGCCGGATGGTTTCCCGGACCAGCCGCTGCGTAAAATTCCAATCTACCCGGGCGAAGCGGTGGTTTTGATCGGTGCGAATGAGCCGGCGGGCATCCAGCCACTGGTTGGCAAATTCATTGTGATGGAGGTAATGCCCCACAATTTTGGTAGAAAGGAGCTCTCCAAAAGAAACGATCTGATCGTAAACCTCATTAAAGTGCCCTTCTGGCGGTCTTTGGGTGATCACTTCCAATTGCGTAAAGAGGACTTCCACTTCCTTGCTTACCGAAGGCTCCTGCCCGGGAAATAATTCCTGGACCACCGCCAGATGGGCGTTTTGAAGCTCTTCCAGCTGGGCCTTAACTTCCGCTTGATGGCCCTCCAAATAGTGCTGGGTAAGTCGTTCCAGGGCGTTGGTGGTCTTGCCCATGGCGGAAACCACGATCAGAATATCCTCGCCGGGAAATTGCCTAAGGACGGAAGCCACCCGCTTTACGCTGGCCGCATCGCGAATGGAGGCGCCGCCAAATTTGAATATTTTCATGGATGCTACGGTGCTTGTGGGCAAAAGTAGCCAGTAGAGGGCACTTGACGGGCCTTTGCCCCTTAGGACGGCATACCTCGCCCTCAGGGTATTGAGCAGGTGATGCGTGGGGCTTGCCAGGCCTTACCTTTGCCCTCCTTATTATGGAATTTGACATTTTTGAACTAAGCAACGGGCTGCGGGTGGTGCATAAACCGGTAAAACGACCCGTGGCGCACCTGGGGCTGAGCATTGCCGCGGGCTCTCGCGACGAAAGCCCAGACGAGGAAGGCCTGGCCCACTTTATCGAGCACTGCCTTTTTAAAGGTACTCAGCGCCGGCGCGCCTACCACATCCTAAGCCGGATGGAAAACGTAGGCGGCGAGCTTAATGCCTACACCAGCAAGGAAGAAACTGTGCTGTATAGCAGCTTTCTCAAGGAATACTACCCCCGGGCCCTGGAACTCCTTACCGACGTAGCCTTTCACAGCACCTTCCCGCTCCACGAGTGCCGGAAAGAGCAGGAAGTGATCCTGGATGAGATCAATGCCTACCGGGACACCCCTTCGGAGCGGATTTTTGATGAATTTGAAGACCAGCTCTTTGCGGAGCATCCCCTGGGGCATAATATCCTGGGCACGCCGCAATCGGTACGGCAGCTGGGACCGGAAAAGGCGCAGCACTTCATGCACCGGCTCTATGGGCTTAACCGGATGGTGGTAAGCAGTGTGGGAAACATAAGCAGCTCTAAACTTAAACAATGGCTGGAGAGGTATCTGGGACCACATCAAGCCTGGGCGCCAGAACGTACCAACCAGCTGCCCCCTACCCTTCCGCAGCAGAAAACAGAGCAACATCCCGGTTTCCAGAGCCACGCCATACTGGGCTTCCGGGCCTATCCGGCCTACCATGCCAAAAGCCGGGTGCTGATGTTGCTCAGCAACTTACTGGGCGGCCCCGGCATGAACTCCCGGCTCAATCTCAACATCCGGGAGAAATACGGTTTTACCTACCACCTGGAATCCTTTTACCAACCTTATAGCGATACAGGCTTATTCGGTATATACCTGGGCACCGACCCGGGAACGGTAAACCGGGCGCTTCAACTGGTGCAAAAAGAGCTTCGCCGGCTGCGGGAGCAAAAATTAGGGACCCTTCAACTAAGCAAGGCCAAAAAACAGCTGCTGGGCCAGATCGCGATGGCCCGGGAAAACAATAACGCCTTGATGCTTTCCTACGGCAAAAGCCTGCTGACCCATAACACCATTGACACCTTTGCCGATATAGCCGAAAAAGTGGAGGCCATTACCGCAGAAGACCTTCAGGAGGTAGCCCAGGAAATCATGGCCCCGGAACGGCAGAGCCAGTTAATCTACCAAGCGCAGGTACCGGAGCATGAGCTACTTTGACCCGGCCATAGAAAACTACTGCCTGGCCCACACCAGCGCGGAACCGGCTTATTTGCGCGAGTTGCGCCGGGAAACCCATCTCAAAGTGCTGCGGCCCCGTATGCTCAGCGGCCCCTTGCAGGGGCGGCTTTTGGCCATGCTCTGCCGGATGCAAGCGGCCCAAAAAGTACTGGAAATAGGCACCTATACCGGCTACTCGGCTTTATGCCTGGCGGAAGGACTGGCACCGGGCGGTGAGATACACACCATAGAGGCCAACGAAGAACTGGCGCCCCTGGCCCAGCGCTATTTTAAAGAAGCGGGCCTGGCCCACTGCATTCAGCAACACCTGGGCGATGCCAAGGAGATTATTCCGCGCTTGCAGGGCCCTTGGGACCTGGTCTTTATCGATGCCGATAAGGTTTCCTACCCCGAATACTGGGCCCTGATCCGCCCGAAGCTAGCTCCCAAGGGGCTCTTGGTAGCGGATAATGTGCTGTGGAATGGCAAAGTGGGAGACCCCGCGGCGCAGGATAAGCAAACCGCCGCGCTGCGTAAATTTAATCAGGCGGTAGCGGAGGCCGAAGAGCTGGAGAAGCTGATCTTGCCCTTCCGGGACGGGCTCCTGCTGGCCCACCGCAAAAGCTGAAACGTCCCAGAATTACATTTGGCCGGTGAGGCCTAACAAGTGTCTGTCTATAAAGTCCGCTCTCGCCATTGGCGAGACGCTTGCCCAAAAAATGCTCATTTACCCTAGTAAACTCCGCTTTTTTGGGCTTCGCAAGCCTCGTTAGCGAACTTTCTAGGACAGACACCCGACTCTATGGACAGACACTAACAAGCGCCCCGGCAGGAAGTGGAATTGTGCAACAGGGCTAGCGCTGGTCGTACATTTTTTCGTAGTAACGCTGATAATCACCAGAGGTGACCCGCTCCATCCAGGAGCGGTGGCTGAGGTACCAATCGATGGTTTCGGCCAGGCCCTCTTCGAAGGTTACCGAAGGCTCCCAACCCAGCTCTTCCTTGATCTTGCTGGCATCGATGGCGTAGCGCCGGTCGTGGCCGGGCCGATCCTTTACGTAGGAGATCAACTCCGCGGAGCTGCCTGCTGGGCGACCCAGTTTTTGGTCCATGAGTTTACAAAGGGCGTGGATAAGCTCGATGTTTTGCCATTCGTTAAAGCCGCCAATATTGTAGGTTTCCCCTTCCCGGCCGTGGTGAAATACGGTGTCGATGGCCCGGGCGTGATCGATCACGTAAAGCCAATCGCGGGTGTACTTCCCGTCGCCATAAACGGGCAAGGGCTTCTTGTTCTGAATGTTATTGATAAAGAGGGGAATAAGCTTCTCGGGGAACTGATGGGGGCCGTAATTATTGGAGCAATTGGTGATGACGTGGGGAAGGCCGTAGGTTTCTCCGTAAGCCCGTACGAAATGGTCGGAACTGGCCTTGGAAGCAGAATAAGGGGAATTGGGATCGTAGGCGGTCGTCTCTTCAAAGAGGCCCTCTGCGCCCAGGGTACCGTACACCTCATCGGTGCTAATGTGGTAAAAAAGCTTGCCGGCAAAGTCATTTTCCCAGAGATCGCGGAAAGCGTTGAGCAGGTTTACGGTGCCGATGATATTGGTCTTTACAAAGGCCAGCGGGTCGCTTATGGAGCGATCTACGTGACTTTCCGCCGCGAGGTGGATGACGGCGTCAAAGCGGTGTTCCTGAAAGAGCGCTTGCACCTGCTGGGCTTCCACGATATCGGCTTTGATGAAGTGGTAATGGGGCGCGTCTTCTACATCCTGCAGATTTTCCAGATTACCGGCGTAAGTAAGGGCGTCCAGGTTGTAGATCTGGTAGTGCGGGTAGTTTTGCACAAATCGCCGTACTACGTGGGAGCCGATGAAGCCGGCGCCGCCAGTGATGAGGATCTTTTTGTTTTGCTCAGCCATGTTTTACTTTTTTG
>JAVLBR010000033.1:11531-18538 GCA_031581125.1 Schleiferiaceae bacterium
TGATTATTCCGCTTGGGCCGCGCGAGCCTGAGCCAGCTTTTGTTCCCAACGCCAGGCATCGGCCAGGGCGTCTTCCATGGTTTTCTGGGCGGTCCAGCCGAGGATTTGATTGGCCTTGGTGGTATCCGCATAGGCCTCGGTAACGTCGCCCGGACGCCGCGCCACGGTTTTATAGTTGAGGGGTTTACCGGCTACTTTTTCAAAAGCCTGGATCACTTCCAGTACGGTACTGCCGGTACCGGTGCCCAGGTTAAAGTATTCGTAGGCTTGGTGATTATCTCCGGCCACCAGCCTTTCCACGGCCGTAACGTGGGCCTTGGCAAGGTCTACCACGTGTATATAATCACGGATAGCGGTACCGTCCCGGGTGGGATAATCGGTGCCAAAAACAGATAGTTGTTCGCGCAGCCCGATGCCCGTTTGGGTAACGAAGGGAACCAGGTTAAGGGGCACCCCCAGGGGTAGCTCCCCTATCTCAGCGCTGGGATGGGCGCCGATGGGATTAAAGTAGCGCAGCGAGATACCCTGTAAGCCGTGGGCCCGACAGGCGTCTTGAATGATCTCTTCTCCTATTTGTTTGGTATTGCCATAAGGGGATTCGGCGGGAACCACCGGACTGTCTTCGGTAATGGGTAGTTTTTCGGCCTGGCCGTATACGGTGCAGCTGGAACTAAAAATAAGATTGCTGAGCTGGCGATCGCGTAATGCCTGGAGGAGGTAAATTAGGGTACCCAGGTTGTTTTCGTAGTACGCCAGGGGCTTTTCGGTAGATTCTCCTACGGCCTTGTAGGCGGCAAAGTGAATGAGGCCATCGGGGTCCGGTACTTGGTCAAAAAGGCGGGTAACCTGCTGCTTTTGTTTGAGGTCAAGTTGGAGAAAAAGGGGCTTTTGGCCGGTTATATTCTCAATTCTTTCCAGAACGGAAGCTGAGCTATTGCTTAAATTATCTACGATAACGGGGTCATGGCCGGCCTCCAGCAGTTCTACTACGGTATGAGAACCGATGAAGCCCAGGCCGCCGGTGACGATTATTTTAGCCATTAGGGGTTTTCCTTTTGCAGTTTGCGCACGTAAGGGGCGAAATCCTTGTGTTCCTTCTTGTAAAGGTCTTCCTTGGGTAGAGACTGAAAATAGGCGTAGGTGCGTTTAAGGCCTTCTTGGCGGGGCACCTGCGGTTTCCACCCCAGGATTTCTTGTGCTCGGCTAATGTCCGGCTGGCGCTGAGTGGGGTCATCTTTAGGTAGGGGCTTGTAAATAACCTTTTGATCTGTTCCGGTGAGCTTTATGATCTCCTCGGCAAAATCGCCGATGGAGATCTCATCGGGATTGCCCACATTAACGGGATGTACATAATCACTCATCAGAAGCCGGTAAATCCCCTCGATGAGATCGTCTACGTAGCAGAAGGAACGCGTTTGGGAACCATCGCCAAAAACGGTGAGGTCTTCCCCCCGCAAGGCCTGGCCGATGAAGGCGGGCAATACGCGGCCGTCGTTGAGCCGCATGCGGGGCCCATAGGTATTGAATATCCGCACGATGCGGGTTTCCAATCCGTGATAAGTGTGATAGGCCATGGTCATGGCCTCCTGAAAGCGTTTGGCCTCGTCATATACGCCGCGGGGGCCTACCGGATTTACACTGCCGCGATATTCTTCATTTTGGGGGTGCACCTGGGGGTCGCCGTACACCTCGCTCGTAGAGGCGATGAGCACCCGGGCGTCCTTGGCCATGCCCAACCCCAGGCAGTTATGAATACCCAGTGAACCCACTTTCAAAGTCTGAATGGGGATTTTAAGGTAATCGATAGGACTGGCCGGTGAGGCAAAATGCAAGATGTAATCTAGCTCTCCTGGCACGTGGATAAACTGGGACACATCAGCATGATAAAACTCGAATTCCGGGAGCTTAAAGAGGTGCTCAATATTTTTGAGGTCGCCCGTTATGAGGTTGTCCATGCCCACTACCCGAAACCCTTCTTCTATGAAGCGATCGCAGAGGTGAGAACCCAGAAATCCAGCGGCACCGGTGATAAGGACGCGAGAAGTAGCCATGTGCTAAAATTTAAGATTTGAGCCCGATGCAGTGATACTCAAAACCGAGGTCGGCCATGCGATCTACCTCAAAGACGTTGCGTCCGTCGAAGACAATCGGGTTTTTCATCAGGGATTTCATCTCGTCAAAATCAGGAACCCGGAACTCACTCCACTCGGTAACCAGGAGAAGGGCGTCTGCATCTTTCAGGGCATCGTATTCGTCCTGGGCGTACTGAATCGTATTGCCCAGGTGCTGATGCTGGGCTTCTTCCATCGCCACTGGGTCGTACGCTTTTACGGTAGCGCCTGCCTTGAGGAGTTGGTCTATGATGACCAGGGAGGGCGCCTCGCGCATATCGTCGGTATTGGGTTTAAAGGAGAGGCCCCACATGGCAAAGTGCTTACCGGAGAGGACGCCCCCAAAGGCTTTGTTCACCTTATTGAAAAGCACCATTTTTTGGTCTTCGTTTACATCTTCCACCGCCTGGAGAATGCGCATTTCGTGCCCGTTTTGGCGAGCGGTACGCGCCAGGGCTTTTACATCCTTGGGGAAGCAACTCCCGCCGTATCCTATACCCGGGTAAATAAATTTATTGCCAATACGTGGGTCGGTACCGATGCCCTTGCGCACCATATTCACATCGGCCCCCATGATCTCGCAGAGGTTCGCCACATCGTTCATGAAGCTTATTTTGGTAGCCAGTAGAGAGTTGGCGGCGTACTTAGTCATTTCAGCAGAAGGCACATCCATGAAAAGCACTGGATGCCCATTGAGGACGAAGGGGTGATACACCTTGTCCAGGATTTTGCGGGCCCGCTCGCTTTCCACGCCTATCACGATCCGGTCCGGCTTCATAAAGTCCTCTACCGCGGCCCCTTCTTTGAGGAATTCAGGATTGGAAGCCACGTCAAAGTCCATTTGAGCGCCGCGGGATTCCAGCGCATCTTGAACCTCTTTTTTCACTTTGGCCGCGGTACCCACAGGCACCGTACTCTTGGTGATCACCACGCAGTAATCATCCATATTTTCCCCAATTTCACGGGCCACCATCAGCACGTACTTCAGATCGGCGCTGCCATCGTCGCCGGGCGGCGTTCCTACGGCTATAAAGGCCGCATCGGCCCCTTTAATGGCTTCGGCCAGCTTGGTGGAAAATTTTAGGCGGCCTTTGCTGTAGTTCTTGGTGACCATCCCTTCCAGGCCGGGCTCATAAATGGGCAAAATGCCCTTCTTCAGGTTTTCGATCTTCTCCTGGTCTACGTCCACACAGGTAACGTCAATACCTACCTGGGCCAGGCAAGTTCCAGTGACCAGCCCTACATAGCCAGTCCCCACAATTACGATTTTCATGTTTTTTTATTTAAAGTAGTTGATAATAGTTTCGGTGATGTATCTCTGTTGATCTTCAGATATTTCTGTATGCATAGGTAGGGAAAACACCGTATTTACGAGCCCCTCCGTTACCGGAAAATGCCCGGGGGCGTAACGTTCATCCCGGTAGGCCTTTTGCATATGCAGGGCCACGGGATAGTAGATCATAGCGGGAATTTCCTTTTCCTTAAGGTGGGCTATTAAGGCATCGCGCTCTATCGCCTCATCCCTTATGCGCAGGGTATACTGGTGAAACACGTGGCTGGATTGGGGGCTGCGCACTGGCGTTTGGAGTTGGGGCAGGTCCGCCAGGGCCTGATCATAAAAATCCGCCGCCTTCCGGCGGGCGGCATTATAAGCGTCCAGGTGCGGCAATTTTTGCCGCAAGATGGCCGCCTGAAGGCTATCCAGCCGGGAGTTTACCCCTACGCGGTCGTGATAATAGCGGCGGCTTTGGCCGTGATTGGCTACCATGCGAATTTTGGCGGCCAGCTCATCATCATTGGTAAAAAGCGCACCCCCATCTCCATAGCAGCCCAGGTTTTTGCTAGGGAAAAAGGAGGTAGCTCCCACATCGCCCAGAGTGCCGGCCTTGCCTACTTCCCCATTCTGAGCGTAAAAATCTGCACCTATGGCCTGAGCGGTATCTTCCACTATGTGCAAGTGGTGCTCCCGAGCTATAGCGCGAATAGCGTCCATATCAGCACATTGCCCAAAAAGGTGTACCGGCACTATCGCCTTGGTACGCGGCGTTACCGCTTCCCGTACCTTTTCGGGGTCCAGGGTATAAGTTTCCGGATCTACGTCTACCAGCACGGGTTTGAGCTGCAGCAGCGCTATCACTTCGGCGGTGGCCACGTAAGTAAAGGTGGCCGTTATCACCTCATCGCCCGGCTTCAGCCCCAGGCCCATCATAGCTATTTGCAGCGCGTCGGTACCATTGGCACACGGTATTACATGCTGCACCGCCAGATAATCTTCCAGCTCCGCTTGAAAGGATTTTACTTCCGGTCCGTTAATAAAAGCCGCCGAATCCACCACGCGGTTCATCGCTTCATCCACTTGCGGCTTTATCTTTTGGTACTGCGTCTGCAGGTCTACCATCTGAATTTTTCGCATCGTATCGTCTTCTGTTGCTGCAAATATAGGCGCCATAAGCATTGCCCCTGGAGCTTCTCTCCTTCTTCCCGTTCCAGAATGCTACTTTTGTCCTCGATTTTAAGGCTCGCCGGTATTTCCTTTGGCCTCCCGGCCAAAAGTGCTAGCGGCCGCCGGAAAAAATGTACCTCCCATGCCACTTATCCGCCGCTATAAGCATGTACGAGCCCGCAAGAGAAACCTTTTGCTGGGACTGTTATTGGTGGCCGGATGGTGCAGCGGCCAAACGGGTTACGAATACGGCCGGGCCTGGCTCATTGGCTTTAATGCGGGTTACGGGCTACCGGCCGGAGACTGGCAAGAAAACTATAACGACCTGATGGTGGTAGGCCCGCGTGTGGGCATAAAAACGGTTCAGAACTGGATCATCACCCTGGAAGGCGGATTTGGATTTGGCGGGCTATCCCCCAATGCCCAAGCGGTGATCGCTCCGGCCCTTACCCAGCGCAATCAGGTGATCAACGAACGGGGAACCCCCGCCGAAATAGGCGTTTACCAGCGCTATGCTACCGGCTTACTAAGCGTGCAGAAGGTTTTCTCCTTTTGGCAGGCCAATAAAAACTCCGGCCCCATAGCCGGCCTGGGAGCGGGGATGGTCTGGCACTGGCTGGCGCTGCAGAATACCACCAACGACATTCCCCACCTCAATGCCCCCTACAGCAAGGGTTATGACCAAATGCGCCAGGGACTACTGCTCCGGCAAAGCCTGGGCTACCACTACATGAGCCCCAACAGGCGGGTCAATTTTTCGCTGAGCCTGGAAGCTTCTCAGATGATGACCAGCAGCGTGCGCAAATACCACTACGCCACGGGTAGCCTGGCGCCCCAGGAGGAGCTGAGCATGCTTTACGCCCTAAAACTGAGCTGGTACATCCCCATATACCGGGGCGCCCGAACCCAAGAATACTACGAGTAAAAAAGATGGGGGCCCTCTACCGCTTAGCCATCTGGCTTTACGGGGCCGCCATCCGCCTGGCGGCCTTTCGCTCCGCCAAAGCCCGGCGCTGGTGGGCCGGCCGGCAAAACTGGCCCCAAACCCTTCGCCAGAAACGAGACGCTCTTCCAGCCGCCCCGCTCTGGGTGCATGTAGCTTCGCTGGGCGAGCTGGAACAAGCCCTGCCCGTACTGGCATTGCTACGGGAAAAGCAACCCCAACTGCCTTTTTTGATCAGCTTTTTCTCCCCCTCCGGCTTTGAGCATTACCGAAGTGAGGACCCCTTGGTGCAAACCACTTACCTGCCCCTGGATACGCCGCGCAATGCCCAGATTTTTGTAGAGACCCTGCAGCCGCGCGCGGCCTGGTTTGTCAAGTACGATGTTTGGCCCCGCTATTTGGAAGCCCTTTCCCGGCGAGAAATACCCACTCTTTTGGCACCTGCCCTATTTCGGGCGGGGCAAATTTACTTTTGGCCAGGGGCCGGGGCCTACTTCCGGCAAGCGCTGAGCCACTTTACGGTCATCCTTACTCAGGATGAAGGATCAGCCAAGCGCATCAAGCCCCATCTTTTTAAACCCGTGGTGGTGGGCGGCGACCCGCGCTTTGACCGGGGCCTAGCCCTCCGGGACAGCAGCTACCAGCCGGCTTTTCCAGTAACAGAATGGCAGCAGAGGGAGCGCTTTACCCTGGTGGCGGGCAGTAGCTGGCCGCCGGAAGAGGAAATGCTTCCCGCCATGCTGGACGCCTTCCCGGGGCTGGAACTAATCTTGGCACCGCACGACCTCAGCCCAGGGCACCTGGAAAAATTGGAAGCGGCCTTTGGGCCTTACGGATTGGTACGGTGGAGCTCAGGAGAGGCACAAAGGGCTGCGCGTGTACTGCTGGTAGATACCATTGGCGAGCTGAAATACCTCTACCGCTACGGCCAGGCGGCCCTGGTAGGGGGCGGCTTTGGCAAAAGCGTGCACAGCACCATCGAGCCCATGGCCTACGGCTTACCGCTGGCTTTTGGCCCGGCGCACCAGAAGTTTTTAGAGCCCGGCGCCTTGATTAAAGCCGGTGGTGCCCGGGAAATTAGCGATGTTCAGGCACTACTCCACTGGATGACCCCCTTAGTAGAAAACGCGGCGGAATATCAAAGGCAAGCGGCCGCAACAAGCCGCTTTTTTACCGGCCAGACCGGCGCTTCGCAATCCATTGCGGACACCATGACCGGTCTTTTAAAACAAACGGAAGAGGCGTAGTAAGAATATTCCCCGGGCAACCATGCTTTACCCTTTATCCAGGAGAAAATGGGAGCTTAGGGAAACGTTTCTTTTACCTCCCCGCAGGTAAGCATAGCCGCTCCGTAATAGGGATTTTTCACCTCTACTTTTCGGCTAAGCCAGTAAGCACCTTTATTTTGATTGGCCATGGGGCAAAACTGCAGATAGAGCGGCTGCTGAACCGGTTTTGCGGCGCGTATAATGGGCGCCAATTGCGCCGATATGGCCACGAAATGGCCCCT
>JAVLBR010000270.1:0-2274 GCA_031581125.1 Schleiferiaceae bacterium
CTACCGCGTCACCTTCACGTTAAAAGCGCTCAGGCCTTTGGGGCCTTGCTCCACTTCGAAGGTCACCGCGTTGTCTTCGTTGATCTCTTCTTCCAGGTTTTTCACGTGCACGAAGATGCTTTCCTGGGTAGCCTTATCGCGGATAAAGCCGTAACCCTTGTCGTGATTAAAGAAGGTCACTACGCCTTTGCGAATGGGGTCGAGGTCGCCCATATCTTCGCGGGGCGCGGCGCCCAGGTTTACGTTTTCCGCTTTCACTTTTTCCGCTTTTTCGGGCGGGGTTTCGTGAAAATTGCCGTACACATCTTGGTAGGTGATGTTGTCGCCCTTATCGCCTTCCATTTGGCGGCGCTCCTGTTTGCGCTTGGCTTTCAGTTCTTTTTTCTTTTGCTTTTTCTTTTCGCGTTCTTTTTTACCAAAGGTTTCTTGCGATCTACCCATATTGTCTTAAAGTAATTTGTTTAAAGGGGGATTTAAGGATATAAAGGCCAGTTTTGGGGCGCATGTTCATAAGCGCTCCTGCCGGGCCGGGGGAGGAGAGGGGGCTAGGCCCGGACTACTAGCGCCCAGGGCTAAGCCCCGCCCCGGATTAGTTCACAAAAGTGTAAGCCTTCCCGGCTTTGCCCGCGCGGCCGGTACGGCCTATGCGGTGAATGTAGCTGTCCATGCTACCGGGAAGTTGGTAATTGATCACGTGGGTTACGTCCGATACGTCCAGGCCCCGGGCCGCCACGTCCGTGGCCACCAGCACTTGTACTTTACCGGATTTAAACTTTTGGAGGGCTTTTTGGCGGTAATTTTGGGTTTTATTGCCGTGGATCTCTTCGGCTTGCAAGCCGCTTTGGCCCAGTTTTTTGCGCACCTTGCTTACCCAGCGCTTCGTTTCGGCAAAGACCAGCACCTTTTCAAATCCGGGCTGATTGATCAGCGCCAGGAAGGCGGCAAATTTGTCTTCGCCCTCTTTAAGCCGGATGATCTCTTGGTCCACGTGGTCGGCCGTCACGGCGCCACTGCTCACCTTTACTTCCACGGGCTTGTGGAGAAGGCGGTCTATGTGCGGTTTTTGCGCCGGGTCCAGGGTTGCGGAAAAGAGGAGGGTGTGCTCTCGCCGGGTCATGGCCTCGGTGATCCGCTGCACATCTTTGGCAAAGCCCATGTCCAGCATGCGGTCAAACTCGTCCAGCACCAGTGTGCCAAAGCGCTTGAAGTCTATCTTACCGCGCTGCGCCAGGTCCAGGAGCCGTCCCGGGGTAGCCACGGTAAGGGCTACCGGCCGGCCGGCCCGTTCCAGGTCGCGGTTCATATTGGTGCCGCCTATAAAGCAGGCACTTTTCAGGCGCATGCCCTGGGTCAGCTCGCGGTATTCCTGTTCTATCTGCACCGCCAGTTCGCGGGTAGGGGCGAGTACCAGCACCCGTTCATCGCCTTTATTTTCCAGGAGATGATGGATGAGGGGGATCAGGAAAGCGCCCGTTTTGCCGGTACCCGTTTGGGCCACGCCCATCAGGTCGCGTCGTTCTAGCAGGGCTTCCAGGCTGCGGTCCTGGATTTCGGTGGGTTGGGCATAGCCTTTTTTGGCTATGTTGGCCAGCAGGGCCGCATGCAAGGGCATATCGGCAAAGCGGCGCTGCGCTTCGTAGGTTTTCACCTCGCGTTTTACGGCCTTTTGGCTCAGGAGGTTCACGTCCACCGAGCTTTGTTTGCGGCGGTTGGCTTTGCCCGCTTGGGGTCTTGATTGGGGGCCTTTGCGGCCGTGGGCAGGCTTAGAGCGCCTGCGGGAGTTTTGCGTGTTGGGCATGTAATAAAAATTAGAGCGGCGGGGCATTCGTCTTTATTAGGGCTTCGCCCAAATGTGGGAAAGGCCGGCTAAAATTCTACTGGCATTCCGGATACCGGAACCAGCAATAAAGGAGAGGGGAATATTCAGTTCTTAAGGTCTTCCCGGCAAAAGCGCATGCCTTGCCACTCGTGATGTCAGCATCCGAAACTTAGCTGAATCTGGGGAGAAGGGGCGATCCTACGGTAGGGCCCTGCTAAGAAAGGAGCGGCAAAGGTAGGGTTTATTTCCTTTTTAGCATTTCAGCCGACCAAAGCGCTGATTTGTGGGCTTAAGCCCGAAGTAGCGATTAATTTTAAAGGACTTCACCCTCCCTATTTCCTCGCCTTGCGGGGAGGAAATTGCCGAAAAAAGCCTTTACCCCATGACTTTCCTAATCACTTTACGGATTTTTAGCAAAACCCCCGGCAGGGGAAGGCCTTTTTGCCAATTTTTAA
>JAVLBR010000034.1:0-8271 GCA_031581125.1 Schleiferiaceae bacterium
GAGCCGCGCCGGAGTTCTAGCACCGTTATTTCGGGCCAAATGCCCACCCGGCCCGGAAAAGCCAGAAAGCCAAAGCCGCGGTTGACGTATAGCTTACGACCGGCTTCTTCGTAGAGCCCGGCCCAGCGGGGGTAGCGGTACTTGACGGGGCTCCACTTGACCCAGCCGGGAATTTCGATGCCAAACTGCATACCGTGGGTATGGCCGCTAAGGGTGAGCTGAATGGGCTGGCGGTGCTTTACTACTTGGTAATCAAAGTGGGAAGGATCATGGGAAAGAAGGATGGTAAAGTCCCCCGGCGCCAGGTCCTGCACGGCCTTATTGAGGTCGCCATACTTGGCAAAGCCGCCGCCCCCCCAGTTTTCTACGCCGGCCAGGCGGATGGAATCACTTCCCCGGGAGAGGCGGCGGTTTTCATTGCGCAACAGGTCAAAACCCAGTTCCGCTTCAATGGCGTAAAGCCTTCGCATATTGGCTTCTTTGGCCTCCGGGCTTTCCCACTCCACGTAATCGCCGTAGTCATGATTGCCCAGGATAGAATACTTGCCCAGCGGGGCTTTCAGGCGCTTAAACTCTTTGATCCAGGGCTCCATTTCCCCGGCCCGGTTATTGACCAGGTCGCCCGTAAAAAGAAGTAGGTCACTTTTTTGGGCATTGATCAGATCAATGCCGTAGCGGATCTTTTGGCGATTGTCGAAACTGCCGCTGTGGATATCCGATATCTGAGTGATCCGCAAGCCGTCAAAAGCGGGAGGTAAATCTGGGAAATAAAGGGTTTTGCGGATAACCCGGTAATTGTAGCGCCCCTTCCAGATGCCGTGTAAAATACCGGCAAAAGGGATGGCCGCCAGGCCCAGGCCAATGAGACTAACCACCCGCCGGCGCTCCGGCCAAAAGGCGCCTTGGCCCCCTTTTATTTTTTGCACCAGGCCGCCTAAAAAACGGAGCACATCTTCCCCCGTCATGGCGATAATGAGGATCAGCTTGGGCACCAATAAAAGGATGAGGGCGCCCGCATACCATTTAAAAAGGGCATCATGCGGGCCGCTCTGGCGATCAAAAGAAGCCACCAAAACCAGCAAAAAGATCCACATCCCCCCCGATAAACCCCAATAAATGAGACGGGTGGGCAAGCTGGCGCCCAATCCGGTCTTTACCGCCTGATAAGCGTACCAATCAATTAAGCCCAGGAAAAGAAGAAAGATGCTTATGCGCAGAAAGATGGCCATGCGAAGAGAAGCTAGCGAAATGAGGTTGTAAAGTAAGGGAAAGGAACCCAAACTTACCGCCTTAAGTTCGCTAAGCCGGGGCTTGCAAAGCAAAGAGCTCTGCCGCCAGGCCATCGCTATGGAAGCGCCAGGCCGTCGGGATAAAAAGCCGCCCCGTTGCTTCTTGAAAACGCCCTTCTTCTAAAAAGGGTTTGGCTTCCCGGCGCACAAAGCTGGCCCACCGCGGCCCGAAACGATCGGTGAGGTCCGCCCAGGAAAAACCTCCGGCCAGCCGGAGACGGGTCATGAGGTACTCGTTGAGGTGGTCTTCCGGCCGGAGCCATTCGCTGGTGCCCGTGGGCTTGCCTTCCTTGATGGCTTTGAGGTAGCGAGGGTTGCTGGCCACATTGGCGTAGCGCTGCTTTCCATCAAAGCTGTGCGCCCCAGGGCCTAAGCCAAGATAGGGCAGGCCTTGCCAATAAGAGCTGTTATGACGGGCCTGCCTACCGGGCAGCGCCAAATTGCTCAGCTCGTAATGTTCGTAGCCTTGCGCGGCGGCCCATTGCTGAAGGTAGGCGAAATGGGCCGCTACGACCTCATCTTCCGGAGCAGGTAGCGTACCGCGGGCTACCTGGTGGGCCAGGACGGTGCGGGGCTCCACGGTAAGGGCATAAGCGGAGAAGTGGGGCGGCTGGAACTGGGCCAGCGCTGCCAGCTGGCCCTCCCAGTGGGCCTGAGACTGCCGGGGCACACCGTAAATGAGGTCCACCGTAAAATTGTCAAAACCGGCAGCCCGGATCCACTCCAGGCACTGCCGGGATTGCCGGGCACTATGGGCGCGGTTCATGAGCTGAAGATGGGCATCGTCAAAGCTTTGGAGGCCTATGCTGAGGCGATTTATTCCGAGCTGGCGCAGTTGCTTGAGGTAAGGCAGGCTGAGGTCATCGGGGTTGGCTTCCAGGGTAATCTCGGCAGCCGGATCTACGGAAAAGTGGGCCTGCGCCGCCTGGAGCAAGCTTTCCAGCTGGGAAAGGCTTAATAAGGAAGGGGTGCCGCCACCGAGGTAGATGCTTTTCATTTGGCCGTAAGGCCCGGTACCTGCACGCTGCTCAAGCTCCTGAAGAATGGCGGCTACCATGGCAGGCTGCTGCTGCCGCCGGGTGGAGAAGTGGAAATCGCAGTAGGTGCAGGCCTGCCGGCAAAAGGGGATGTGGAGGTACAATCCGCTCATGAGTCCAGGCGCTTAAGGAGGATGCGGAAAGTAGTGCCCTGACCAGGCTCGGAGGCCGCTACGGTAATACGCCCGTGGTGGTACTCCTGTATGATGCGCCGGGCCAGACTTAAGCCGAGGCCCCAGCCGCGTTTTTTGGTAGAGTAGCCCGGCCGGAATACCTGCCCCATGCGGCTGGCCGGAATGCCGCGGCCGGTATCGCTTACGTCTATTTGCACTGACCGGGCGGTGGTGGTGAGCTCTACGGTAATGCGGCCGGCGCCTTCTATGGCATCGATGGCATTGCGAATGAGGTTTTCGATAACCCATTCATAGAGGGCTATATTGAGTTCTGCGTAAGCGGGCTGAGCGGCCTCGTGGAGTTCCACACTGATGAGGCGGGGGCTCCGGCTGCGGAGGTAATGCACGGCCTGGCGGGTCACTTCATTGACGTCTTGCTTTTCGATGGCGGGCTGGGAGCCTATTTTGCTAAAACGATCGGTGATGGTCTGCAGGCGGTGGATGTCTTTTTCCATTTCGGCCAGGGTGGTTTCGTCCACCTCTTTGAGGCGCAGCATTTCGAGCCAGCCGAGGAGGGAGCTGAGCGGAGTGCCTATTTGGTGGGCGGTTTCTTTGGCCAGCCCGTTCCACACCTGGTTTTGTTCGGCGCGCCGGGAGCCACTGAAGGCCCAGTAGGCAAGGCTGAGAAAGAGGGAGATCACCACCAGGAGGACCACCGGGTAAAGCCGTAGCTGGGTGAGCAAGGTGCTGTTTTGGTAGTAGAGGTAATTGCTTTGATTATTGGCAAATTGGACCTCGATGCGCTGGCCTTCGGCCTGCATTTGGCGTAAGCGGGCGCGCATTTTTGCGGGGCTGCTTTGCACGCGCTGGGGCAGGTTTTTATGGGCCAGAATGCTATCGGCCTCATTGGCCAGGATCACGGGAATGGTGGTATTGGCCTGGATAATCTGATAGGCCAGGGTGAGGTCTGTTTTGGCATCGGCGCGCTGAACGGCGCTCATGGCCTGGGCCCAGAGATTGGCTTTTTTGACCTCGGCCTGCCGGAGATCGGCCAGGAAGCTTTCCGTGTAGAAAAGAGTCCCCCCCCCGATAAGAATGGCAAAAATGAGCAGCGCGCCTTTCCAATAATTTTTGCGGTTGTAAATGTCCATGTACTTACGCGTAAACCAGCAAAGGTACACCACTTTCCAGGCTGGCAGAAGCCGTTGTAAGATGGCCTCGGCAGGAACAGCCGCGGGGCAAATGAAAGGCGGGCCTCCTTTTTAGTGGTAGATACTATCTTAGGGCCTTTCAACAAACCAAGTTACATTTTATGGAAACGCTCGAGAACCCCGGCCGTCCGCCCAAGAGCTGGCTGGTAGAATCCATTCTGGTGACCTTATTCTGCTGCTTGCCTCTAGGCATAGCGGGCATTATAAACGCCAGTAAAGTAGAATCGCGCTTTTACGGTGGCGACACGGTAGGCGCTCAGCGCGCTTCCCAGGAAGCCCGCCGGTGGACGCTCATAGGCCTGGGACTGGCCGTGGCCGGGGTGGTGCTTTACGTCATCTTACTGGTGCTGGGGGTAGCGGCCGGGGTAAACCTGCCCGATGCGCAACAAGTGGTATAAATACGGGCTTGCCCTGCTGGGGCTGTCCTTACTGCTGGTATACGGCAGCTGGGATCCGGCCAACCACGTCTTATTTCCCCGGTGCCCGGTGCGGCACTACACGGGCTGGCTATGCCCCGGCTGCGGCAGCCAGCGGGCGCTGCATGCCCTGCTGCACGGCGAATGGTTCCGGGCCTGGCAGCTACATCCCCTTCTATTGCTGAGCCTGCCCTATCTCTTGCTGGGGGCTATCCTGGACCAGTTACGGCGCCCTTCGGCGCAATTGCTGCGCTGGCGGCAGCGCCTTTACGGGAGGCGGGCCATTTACGTAGTGCTTACGGTGATCCTGGGGTACTGGCTGCTGCGCAACCTGCTTTAGTGCCTCCTGGCTTAAGCGGTTTCCCTACCTTCGCGGCGTGTTATCCAAAAAAGCCAAATACGCCATCAATGCATTGGTGTATATAGCCCGCCAAGAGGCGCAGGAGAATGCTACCCCCATCCCGGCCGGCGTGATTGCGGAGGCGCAAAACATCCCCTCCAAATTTCTAGAAGCCATTTTGCTGGATCTGCGCCACGCCGGTATTCTGCTGAGTCGCAAGGGCAAAAACGGCGGCTATAAACTACAAAAGCCCCCAGAAGAGATCCACATGGCGGATGTGATGCGGCTTTTTGACGGGGCCATTGCCCTGCTGCCTTGCGTCACTTACAAGTTTTACGAGCGCTGTGAGGAATGTACCGACGAAGAGACCTGTGGCATTCGGGAAGTTTTCATGGAGATCCGCAACGAAACGGTGCGCAAGCTTAAAGCCTCTACCCTGGCCGCGATCATGAAGCGAGAAGACCAGCTGAGTGAAGCTACCGGCAAACCCACCTCTTCTTCCGGGGCTTAGTCCTTGATTATAATACATTTGTGGCGCTCTTATGATTTGGCAACAGCTGCGTAATATCGATTTCTGGCTGGGGGTGAAAAACCGCCTGCTCCAGCTATGCACGCCCCTTATCTTTTGGATTAGCCTTTTTAATGTAGGGGTGATCCTCTACCGGGTAGGCTTTAGCATCGAGCCCGCTTTTAGCTTTTGGCTCCAGCGCTTTTACCTGGGCTCCGCCATTGTGCTTTTGGGCTTACTACTGCTGCGGGCCATGCTGCGCCTTTTCCATCCGGAGCTGGTCCTCTGGCGGCGCACTACCGAATTTATCCCCACCCTGCTCCTGGCGGCGGTTTTAACCGGACGGGGGCTGTTCTTTGCCGCCCCCGAAGCGGCCGGTCCCTTCCTCACCTGGCTGGTAGGAGACGGCGTGCTCAACCTCCTCTTCATCGCCATCTTTTTGATCGAAGCCAGCAAAAGCAGTTTCGGCTTTCTGGACGCTTCCCTGCATCCGGCGCTGATCTTTGTCCTTAGTTTTCTTATCATCATCCTTTTGGGCACTGGCCTCCTGCTGCTGCCCAATGCCACGGTGGGGGATATAAGTTTTATCGATGCCCTTTTCACCAGCACCAGTGCCGTGTGTGTTACCGGGCTCATCGTGCTGGATACCGCGCAGGATTTTACCTTTTTAGGGCAAACTTTTATCCTCATTCTGCTCCAGATCGGGGGGCTGGGGATCATGACCTTCACCAGCTTTTTTGGCTTCTTTTTTAAAGGAAACACCTCTTTTCAAAGCCAGATGTTTTTTAAGGACTTTGTAAACGAAAGCCAGGTAGGCGCCATTTTTAAAACCCTGATCCGCATCGTGGTTTTCACCCTCAGCCTGGAACTACTGGGGGCGGGGCTTATTTACCTGCTGGCCCCTCAGGACGTATTTAATAGCCAGGGAGAGCAAGTTTGGTTTAGCGTGTTTCACGCCATATCGGCCTTTTGCAACGCGGGCTTCTCTACCCTTTCGCAGAGCCTTTACGAACCGGGCTTTCGCAGTGCCTACCACCTGCAGTTGGTCATCGGTATGCTCATCGTTATCGGCGGGCTGGGCTTCCCCATCATTTTTAACTACGCCCACCTGCTGAAGTCTATGCTCCTGCGCTTTATCCGGAAATTCCGCAGCAATATTCCCTACATCCACATTCCCCGCATCATCAATATCAACACCAAGATCGTGGTCACCACCACCCTCATCCTGATCTTTTCCGGCATGGCCTTTTTTGCCATTGCCGAATACGGCAATACGCTCGACCAAAAAGGCTGGTATGGCAAAACGGTGACCGCCTTCTTTGCCAGCGTAACGCCCCGTACAGCGGGTTTCAACACGGTAGACATGACCCAGCTGGCCATGCCCACCATCCTCATTTACCTCCTGCTGATGTGGATTGGCGCCTCCCCGGCCTCCACGGGCGGAGGTATCAAAACCAGTACGGTAGCCGTGGCCCTGCTCAACACCCTCAGCCTGGCCAAAGCCAAAAACCGGGTAGAGATTTTCCGCCGCGAGATCGATAATGAATCCATTCGCCGGGCCTTCGCCATCATCCTGCTGTCCTTTATTTTTATCGGTTTTTCCATCTTTTTGGTGGCCGCCTTCCAACCTCAAATGCGCCTCATTGACATCATTTTCGAGTGCTTTTCCGCCTTCAGTACCGTGGGCCTCAGCCTGGGGATCACCAGCGCCCTGAGTACCGCCAGCAAGGGGGTCATCATTGCTACTATGTTCGTAGGCCGGGTGGGGACGCTTACCCTCATCGTGGCCCTCACCCAGAAAATCCGCACCTTGAGCTATCGCTACCCCCGCGAAAGCATTTTTATAAACTAAAACTCCCTCTATGAAATTCGTCATCATCGGTCTGGGCAACTTCGGCTCCGCGCTTTCCATCAGCCTCACCCACATGGGCCACGAGGTGGTAGCGGCCGACTACGACATGAACAAGGTGGAAAGCTACAAAGACCAGATCACCCATACCATCCAGGTCAATGGGCGGGAAATGAACGCCCTGCGCACCCTTCCCCTCCAGAACGCCGACGCCGTGATCGTAGGCATCGGGGAAGACTTTGGCTCTTCCGTAGAGGTAACGGCCAACCTGAAGCAAATCGGCGTTCCCCGCCTCATCGCCCGGGCCATAACGGCCGTGCACCAGACCGTACTGGAAGCCATCGGCGTAGATGAGATTATCCACCCCGAGCAGGAAACCGCCGAGCGGCTGGCCCATCGCCTGGAAATTAAAGGGGTCCTCGACAGCTTTGACATCGCCAGCGGTTACAAAATTGTGGAAGCGGCCGTCCCAGAACGCTACGTAGGCAAAACCGTGGCCGAAGTAGACTTTCGGAAAAACTACAATGTCAACATCGTTACCATCGTCAAGAAAGAAAAATCAACCAACTCCCTCGGGGTAGAGCTCAAAAAAGAAAACGTGGTGGGCGTATTTGCCCCCGACCGAAAGTTTGAAGAAGATGATATTTTAGTACTTTTCGGCGCTATGACCGACATGGACAACCTTTTAGACCTCAAATAACAGCGCATGGAAACCCCCACCCCCCCTTCTACCCCCGAGTGGAGCGCCACGCTCCGCCGTTATTTGCATTCCCTCCAAAAGAGCACCCGCTTCCTGGGCATCCTCACCTGGGTAGCGGCCGGTCTAGTGCTCCTGGCAGGCCTCTTTATCATGGGCCTGGGCGGCAGCTTGGGGAAGCTGGCCGGAAGCGGCGTCATGGGCGGCATCAGTGGCGTCCTGATGGGCCTTCTTTACGCGGGCATAGCTCTCCTTTACTACTACCTGGGGCGCTATCTCTACCGGGCCAGCCGTAAGTTCCAGCAAGCCCTCCAGAGTGGACAGGAACAAGACCTGCACGCCTGCTTTGAGCCCCTTCACCTTTTTTTCCGGATCATCGCCATCGTGGCCATCGCCTTTCTCGGGCTCTACGCCCTCATCATCCTTTTTGCCCTCATCGCGGGCGGCATTGGAGCTTTTATGGCCTAGCGCCCGCGCTTTTTTTAGGGCCTCCCGGCCAAATGTGACCTGCCTGGCTGCCCCCTTATTCCCTCGGAAGGAAGCGCCTGCCAATAAATCCGGTAAAGCCGGAAAGGCTTCCCCTTATTAGCCCCAGCCCAGGATTGGACCGCCCTTAACATCTTACCCCAAGGAAGCAAAACAGAGGTTTTGCTTCCTTTAAGCCTGCGCCCTGCCCGGAAAGATCGTAAATCTTTAGAATATAAGCCTGGGGTTCTTCCCCAGGTCAACAGCCCCCACTTAAAAATCACACCCATAAGCAAAACCAAAGGTTTTGCGCCTTAAAATCCTGCGCACCACTGGAAAAGGTTGT
>JAVLBR010000034.1:8371-18235 GCA_031581125.1 Schleiferiaceae bacterium
TTGGTGGGCCCAGCCGGGCTCGAACCGGCGACCAAATGATTATGAGTCATCTACTCTAACCAACTGAGCTATGGGCCCGGCACAAAGGTAGGGCATCTCGGTAAACTAGCAGAACCCCTCCTGCCTCTGCCGCCTTGAAAACTGCCCGGGCCTTGCTGTAGGAAAGAAGGTCAATAAAAGCACCTTATTTTTGAGGCCACCGTATGGTCATAAGATCCCTATGAAAAAGACAGCATCCCCGGCCGCCATCCAAAACCTCATATTTGATTTCGGTGGGGTCTTACTCCCCATAGAAGAAGAAAAAACCTGGCAGGCTTTTGAAAGGCTGGGGGCCCAAGAATCCCTGGGCGCACAAAAAAAACTCTTCGAAAGCTTTGAAAAAGGGGCCCTATCGGAAGAGGAGTTCCTGGCGGGCTTGCAACCGCATTTTTTCCGGAAAAACATTTTTAAGCAGGAGCTGGCCGAAGCCTGGTGCGCCATGTGCTATCATCCCATTCCGGAAGACACCAGGCGTTTTCTCCGGCGCCTACGGCGCCAGGGCTACCGGCTGTTCCTTTTGAGCAACACCAACACCCTGCACATAAGCCGCATCCGGGCCCTCAGCGGGCCTTTTGATTATCGCCAGTTTTTAAAGCTCTTCCACGGCGTTTACTACAGCCAGGAAGTGGGTCTGCGCAAGCCCCAGAAGAAGATTTATGAACGCCTGCTGGAAGAGCAGGAATTGGAGGCCAGTGCCTGCTTCTACGTAGATGACAAAAAAGAAAACCTCAAACCCGCCCAATCGCTGGGTATGCAGGTATGGCACCTCAACCGGGAAGCGATGGGCTTTTCCGATCTGGAAAAAAAGGTGAAAGCCCTCCCTAGTCCCGTTCTTGACAAAGCTCCGTAAGCACGCCCTGCGCGTCCTTGGGGTGCACGAAAGCTACCCACTTATTATCGGCGCCTTTTTGTGGTTCCTCATTGAGGATGCGGTATCCCGCCTTACGCAAACGGAGGAGCTCTTCCCTGATATCGCTTACCGCATAAGCCACGTGGTGCAAACCTTCCCCCTTTTTCGCCAGATACTTGGCGATGGCACTTTCCGGCCGGGTAGGTTCCAGCAGTTCTATCTTGTTGGGGCCCGCCGCGAAAAAGGCCGTTCTGACCCCTTCTCTTTCTACTGTTTCCGTTTTGTAGGCCGGCTTCCCGAATAGTTTTTCATAGTTGGCACAGGCCTCTTCCAGGTTGCGAACTGCTATACCCAAGTGCTCAATTTTATTCATTTTCGGTGTCTTAGAAGTTAGGCAAAGCTCTGCATTTCCACCAGCTTGGCGTAGATGCCTTTCTTTTCCAGTAGCTGAGAGTGGGTGCCCCGCTCCGCGATTTGCCCCTGGCGCATAACGATGATCTCATCGGCGTGCTGGATGGTGCTAAGGCGATGGGCGATGACCAGGGAAGTGCGGTTTTCCATGAGCTTAAACAGCGCTTCTTGCACCAGTTTTTCGGACTCCGTATCCAGAGCGCTGGTGGCCTCGTCCAAAATCAGAATGGGCGGGTTCTTAAGGACGGCCCGGGCTATACTGAGGCGCTGCCGCTGCCCGCCGCTGAGTTTGTTGCCCCCATCCCCTATATTGGTATGATAGCCCTCCTCCAGCTCCGCGATAAAGCGGTGGGCGTTGGCAATACGGGCGGCATTTTGGATTTGTTCCAGCGAAGCATCCGGCTGGCCCAAAGCGATATTCTCCGCCACCGTAGCATTAAAAAGGATGGTATCCTGTGTCACAATGCCCAGGAGCTGGCGCAAATCTTGAAGCTTAATCTTACGCAAGTCGGTACCATCCAGGCGTACCGTACCATGGTCTGCTTCGTAAAAACGGGGCACCAGATTGGTGAGCGTGCTCTTACCGCCTCCACTTTCGCCCACCAAAGCTACGGTGCGCCCCTTGGCTACCCGTAAAGAAACGTCTTTTAGCACATAGGCATGCGGATCATAGCCAAAGGAGACCTGATCAAACTGCAGGGACTCCTCAAAGGAGGGTTTGCGCATGGCATCCGGCGCGTCGCTGATGGGGTTGTGGGCATCCAGGATTTCCAGGACCCGCTCGCTGGAGGCATTCCCCCGCTGAATTTTGTGGTTGACCTTAGAAAGGTTTTTGGCCGGCGGGATGAGTTGGTAGAAGAAAAGGACGTAGGCAATGAACTTTTCGGCGGTGAAGGAAGGCAAATCCAGTACCAGGGTGCCGCCGTACCAGATGACCACCGCCATGACGACCGCCCCCAGGAATTCACTTACGGGAGAAGCCAGGTCGTGCCGGCGCAGCACGCGGTTCATGAATTGATAATAAGCATGCGTTTTTTGGTGGTAGCCGGCCCGTTTTTGATCCTCGGCGTTGAAGGCTTTGATCACGCGCAGGCCGCCGATGTCTTCTTCAATTTGCGAAAGGATTTGGCCGGCCATCCCCTGCGCACGGGTGCTGGCTCGCTTCAGGCTCTTGCCTATGCGGGTGATCAGGATAGACACCACGGGGAGCAGGACCAGCACAAAAAGGGTAAGGCGGTAATTCATGGCCAAGAGTACGGCCAGGGAAGCCAGGATCATGACCGGTTCCCGAAAGATGGACTCCACGGTGGCCAGGATGCTATTTTCGATTTCCTTGAGATCGGCCGTCATGCGGGATATAACATCTCCCTTGCGCTTTTCAGAAAAATAGCCCAGGGGCAGGGCGAGGACCTTGCTATGCATTTCGTTGCGTAGATCGCGGGTAACCCCATTGCGCAGGGGCGCTATGACAAAGGTGGAGGCGTAACGGAAAAGGTTTTTCAGGAAAAAGGCGCCCACTACCCAATAACAGACGTAAAGCAGGGCTTGCTCTTGCCCGGTGTGGGCCATTCGGGTCCCAATTTCGTACATGAGGAAGGACTCTGCATAGCCGAGAAAATCCCCGTTGACCAGTTCCGGTGGGCTGTCCTGGACCACGGTCCGGTCAAAAATGATGCGCAGCACCGGGATCACCAAGCCGATGGAGGCCAGCGAGAAGAGCGTGGCCAGCAGATTGAAAAAGATGTTGAGCCCTATGTATTTTTTATAGGGGTACACATAACGCGCTATGCGGCGAAAGGCATTCATTGGACAGCAAAGGTAGGGTGAAATGGCCCTTAGTAAGTGTCCGTCTATAAAGTCCAATAACTTCGTTGCGATCGTCCTCAAAATCCTCATCTCGCTTCTAGCGAGACTGCGGTTTTATCGTCCTCTCGCGCCTCCCCGAATAAGTCGGGACAGGCGTTTTTGAACTTTCTAGAACAGACACTCGACTGTATGGACAGACACTAGTTAGTGTCCGTCTATAAAGTCCAATCTCGCCCCTGGCGAGACTGGGCTTTCCTGGGGCTGCGCAAGCTTTCCCGAAAAAGGCCGGCCCTGCCCCTATCCGGGGAGGAAGAGAAAGGGCGGGTAACGGAGAAGGGCTCCTTTGGCCGGGAGGCCTAAAAAAAGCCCAGCGGGAACGGGTCCCGGCGGGCTTCGGTGGTTTTTGGGTAGGCGCCCCTTATTGACAGCCTACGTCCGCGGTGATGTCGTAGGTGATACGGTCTTGGCCGCTGAGGTAGGTTTTCTTTTGTACATAGCACTTTATGCTGCGGATGCTAAGGCCAGCGGGTACGTCAAAGAATTCCCGGGGAATAAAGTATTTCTTGAAGATGCCGCCGCCGGCATCGCTGAGCTGGAGCTCGGGCTTGGTGCCCACGCTAAAGGAGTTGATAGCGATGCGGGTAACGCTGCTGTCGGACAGAGTGGCTTCCGCGTAGAAATAGGCCTCACTGGGAGCGAGGTTTTGCATGTTGGGGTTTTGCTCCTCGTTATTGTCGTAGTAGAGCTGGACGAGGTCGGTTTCCTTAAAGGTTCCGGGGAAGAGGTAGGCGGGCCGGCGCTCCAGGAGGGGCGGGTCTACCAGCACGCTGAGGTCGGGGCTTTTTACGTCGGGATCGCCGTAGCCGCCGCCGTTTTTGGTTTTGACCAGAAAGCTGATGTCGTTGTCATACACTTCCTGGGCGGTGACCTCGTAAAACGCCGTAGGGACCATAGTGAAGCTGAAAACGCCGCTGCCTTCTTTGGTCATTTTGAGGGAGTCGTTGCTGTTTTGCCAGGGACGGTCGCCGGTTCCGTTTACCAGTGGATGGCCTTCGGGGTGCTCCGCGGGCTGCCAGGTCCAGATGTAGAGATCGGCCCCGGCGTCTACCGAATCCTGGAGATTGGCCACGAACTCCTCGCTGTTGTCCATTTGGTTAACGTTAACCAGAATCTTCAGCGTTCCGTCGGGGTCTATTTCATCGGCTTCTGCTGGAATGGTAGAAACTTGCGCCAGGAGTGCTAAGGGCGCTAATGCCAGGGCCAGCAGGGCTTTTCTAAGGGCAATTAATTTCATAGTATTCTAGTTTTGAACACGTTCAAATTGGTAAGTATAGCGCGCGTAGGTTTCCCCACAGGCGCTTTTCAGATCCCGCAGCGTCATGTTCGGGTCTATTTCCCGCACCATATTGCCGAGCTGGAGGGTGGCGGTATCGTTGTCATGATACAGCATGATTTGGCTGGGGTATTCCGGGTCATCAAAAGCAAAGTCGCCGCCCTTGCCAAAGGGATGGCCCTTTTCCGGGCCGGTTACGGTGTAGGTTTGGCTTTCCGTTTGGAAACTTATGGACACGGCATTTTGCTGGAAGTAGTCCCTGAAAGACTGCGTGGTGAAAGTGGGGAAAGAACGGTCTTCTACCTCCACGGTGCTCAGGTTCCAGGTTCCATGTAGGCCTTTGCTGAGGTCATATTGCGGTCCGAGTTCCCCTTTGATTTCGGGGCGGCAGGCCGCTGCCAGGAGCAACAGACCGGCTATCCATCCGTATTTACGTATCATGATACTGGTTTTTCTTTTCAAATTTAACAACCTCCCTGGGGATTGATCTCAAATTCTTCCGTGCGTTCGGTAGCGGGGAATTGGAGGATCATGCCGTCGCAATTCCAGGGATGGTCCCGGATCAGGATATTTTCTCCTTCCAGGGCACCACGCCGTTTGAGCTGCTGAATGCGATCTCCTTCGCCCAGCATCTCGAGGCGGCGTTCTTTTTTTACCGCTTCCAGAACGGTAGCCTGGGGCGTATTGAGGGGGATATTCATGGTATCGCCGCCGTAGGCTCTTTCGCGGATATCATTAACATCGCCTATGGCGGTATTCACATCCCCTCCGCTCAGGAGCAGGGCTTGCGCCCGGAGCAGCTTCAGTCCGGTAAGGTGTTTTACCGGCACATCGAAGTAGGGCTTATTAAAGCGCTTAATGGCCACGTATTCATCCGGGGTACCGGCATCGCGGAGCTCTAGCCAGGCGTTTACCCGGCGGTCCAGGGTGTCGTTGCGATAGTTTTCAAAAAATTCGCCGGAAGCCCTTATGAAGGGGGGCTGGGCTAGATCGGAGCGATAGTTGTTGGTAAAAGCGGTGCTGCGGAGGTCATTATTGGGCTGGAAGCTCCGGGTTTTGAAGATGATCTCCGGCACCACGGCGGTATCGGGCTGAAAACGGTCTATGATGGTATCCAGTTGGTAGCGATTGGACCCGATGACGGTGGCGGCTTCCGTGGCGGCCTGCTGATAATCGCCTTTTTGGAAATGAATCTCCGCCAGATAGGCCCGGGCGGCATCTACGGAGGCGCGGTAGGGGGTACTTTGCGGTAGCCCTCCGGAATTGATGGCCCGTTCGAGGTCCGCTATGATGTTTTGGTAGCTCTCGGCCACACTGGCGCGGGGAAGCACCTTCACATCGGTGGAGGTTTTATACACCACGCCGGGGTGGCCGTTATTAGCGGTATAGCCATACGGCTGCGCCCAGAGCTTGAGCACTTCCCAGTGGCTGATGGCCCTGAGGAAATATACCTGGGCCTCAATCTCATTGCGCTCTGCGGCAGAAAAGGAAAACTCATCCAAGAGCTCCAGCAGCCGGTTGGCCCGAAAGATGGTGATGTAAGGATCGCCGTAAATGCTGGAAACCGTTCCGTTAAAAATGGAAACGCTGTGGGAAAAAATCTGGCCCAGGTCTCCGGAGTTGTTTTGCAGGGAGACGTTATCCCCGAGCAGCTCGTTCGCGTACTGAATGCGGCCGTTGTAGATATTGGCATTCACATCGTAGCAGGATTGGAGCACTTCCATGACGTCCTGCTCACTGGTGATGGCCTCGTTTTCCTTGAGCTGGTCGCCGGGCACTTCCACGTCGAGAATTTCGGTACAGGCGGCCCCCATGACCAGGGCCAAAAGCAAAGCGAAGGGCGTTAAGCGTAGACTGGGTAATTTCATAATGGGGTAGGCTTAAAATGAGGCGTCGATTTTGATAGAAAAGGTGCGCTCCTGAGGCGGCGTAAGGTAAGTGGTGTTCAAACTCATATTGCGGTCCGTTACATTGTCAAAATCCCGCGCCACTTCCGGGTCTAATCCGGGGTAATCGGTTATGGTAAAGAGGTTGGTCCCGATCAGGGAAATGCTCAAGTCCTGCAGCCCCCAGCTTTGCGCTACCTCCCGGTCTACTTGATAGGATACGGTAAGGTTGCGGAGGCGGAGGTAACTGGCATCCTGCACCCAGCGATCGGTGTTCCAGAAGTCCTCGCCCAGGCCCTCGTAATTTCGGGGGTCCAGGGTAAGGCGCGGGAGCCGCGCCTGATCGCCGGGCTGCTGCCAGCGGTCGTACACCTGCTCGGTGTAATTCCAGTAATTGCCAAAGGCCGGCCAGGCGGTTTGTTGGTATTTGCCGGAGTGGTTGTATACATCCGCGCCGATGGAGTAGACGAAAAGAGCACTAAAGCGCCAGTTTTTATAGCCGAAAGTATTGGTAATACCCCCGATGGCATCGGGGATACCTTTGCCTACGGGCCGGCGGTTGGCTTGATCATATACCTTAGTAAGCTCTCCGGAAGCACTGCGGTACACGGGATCGCCCGTGGCGGGATCAATGTGATCTACGGGTACCATGTAAAAAGTACCCACGGACTCGCCCTCTACTACGCGGGTATCATTGGTCCCTCCAGCTACGGCGTCTTCCGAGTATCCGCCCAGGCTGGTAATGCGGTTCCGGTTGAGCGCTACGTTAAAATTGGTCTTCCACCAAAAATCGCCGGTGAGGTTATTGGTGGTGAGGTTAAACTCCCACCCGTAGTTGAGAATGCCGCCCACATTATCGGTATAGCTAGCAAAGCCATTGATACGCGGCAAAGCCACATTCATGAGCACATCGCGGGTGTTTTTGCGGTAGTAGGCTATTTCCCCGGTGATGCGATCTTCCCAAAGACCAAATTCTAAGGTCGCATCGATCACCTCGGTGGTTTCCCACTTGAGGCGTGGGTTAGGCGCATTGATGGGAAAGCGGATGGGCTGGTTGTTATAACCGGTACCATCTACCTGATAACGGGCCAGGAACTCGTTTTGGCCGATGTTGGCATTGCCCACCAGGCCAAAGCTACCCCGCAGTTTGAGGTAGTTGATCACGGGATTGTATTTCAGCCAGCTTTCATCGGACATGATCCAGCCCAGGCCCAGCGAAGGGAAAAAGCCGTAGCGGTTATTGGGGCCAAAGGCCGAGCTACCATCGGTCCGCAGGACCAATTGCGCCAGGTACCGATCCTTAAAACCGTAGTTGACCCGCCCAAAAAGACTGGCAAAGCGTATTTGGCTTTCCAGCTGAACGGAGTCAAACTGAACGCTATCGCGCATTTGCTCATTTTCAAAGAAAGGCCCTTCGGCGTCAAACACCTCATTGTTTACGATGATATTGCTATCGGCATCGTAACGCACATTCCGAAACACCTCGCTTCGCCGCGATACGTACTCGGTTCCCAGCATAAAAGTAAAGCTGTGATCCTCGGCGGGCTGCCAGTTATAAGAACCCGTCGCGTGAAAATTATAGGAGTTGCTTATCCGCGGATAGCGTTTGGCCAGGCCTTGTCCCAGCACTTCATTATTGCCGATGAAGGGCAGGTCGTCGGGCTCATAAATATCTTCCCGGAAGCTGGAGTGGTCCCAGCTACCGCTCACTTTAAAACTGAGGTCTTCCGTAGGGGTAAACTGCAGCTCCATGTTGTTCACAAAGCGCAGTTCCGTATTGCGCCAGCGCTTGAGTTCCCGCAGGGCTTCGGGATTGTTATTGGCCCCGGCCTCCATCCAGTAATCCCCTTCTTGGTGGGCCAGCACACTATCACCCGGGTTATCGGGGTCCGGTTCGTATACATCATCTTGGTAGCGGACCGGATAAATGGGCAGCGCGGTACTCATGGCAGAGCCCAGGCCTCCGGCCCAGGCATTGCCCACCCGCTCGTACACGGCGCGGGTAGCATTGGTACTGGCACTGAGCTTCAGTTCCTCGGTAATGTTCCAGTCGGCATTAAATCTACCACTCAGTCGCTGGTATTCATCTCCCTGGAGGTAGCTCTGATTGGCATCATAGGACACGCCGGCGTAGTAATTAAAATCCTCCAGGCGCTGACTTACGCTAAAGTCGTAAAACTGCTTGTGACCGGTCCGCAGGGTGCGGTCTACCCAATCCGTGTTGTACTGCTGGGCCTCCTCCCAAGACATCTGGGCGGGAAGGCCGGTGGGGGTGCCCGTATTGCCGTCGTTTATCCAGGCCTCCTCGTAGAGCGACAGCCACTCATCAGCGCCCAGCATGCGGGGCCGGGCTACCGGCTGGCTAATGGCCTGGGTAGTAGTGAAATTAAAGGTAGGCTTTTTGGTGCTGCCCCGCTTGGTGGTGATCAGTACCACGCCGTTGGAGCCGCGAGAGCCGTAGATAGCGGTGGCCGCCGCGTCTTTGAGCACTTTTACCGACTTGATATCGTCCGGATTGAGGAAAGCCAGGGGGTTTTGGTTCATGCCGCCGCTGGAAGCCCGGCCAAAACTGCGGCCGGCAAAATAATCTTGGTTAAGCTGTACGCCATCCACAATGTACAGGGGGTCACCCCCGGCTCCGATGGAGGCAATGCCCCGCACGCGCACCACCGAGCCACTGCCTGCCATGCCGCCACTGGTAGAAATCTGCACCCCGGCTATCTTTCCTTGCATGGCCGCTTCAAAGCTGGGTGCCGGCATATCCCGCACCTCTTTGCCTTCCAGCTGGGCTATATTGGCGGTCATGTCGCGCTTTCGCTGCACGCCGTAGCCCACGATCACCACCTCATCAAGTTGGCTTTGATCTTCCTTTAACTGTACGATGAGCTCGGTGCTTTCGCCTTGTTCCAGGCTTATCTTCCGATTAGAAGACTGGTAGCCTATGAAGCTAAACCGAAGCGTGTAGGTTCCTGGCTCTAGCCCCGTAATGCGGTACGCCCCATTGGCATCGGTAGCCGTACCTACGCCCTCTTGCTTGGCTACTACCACCGAAGCGCCGGGCAGCGGCAAACCCTTCGCATCGGTTACTTTGCCGCTTACGCTCTGGCCATAAGCCACCGTGCTACTACCTAGCCCAAGGAACATCGCCAGCAGTAGACATTGTAGATGTTTTACCATAATCGTTAAAGTTCGGTTAAATAAGGAATGGTCAAAAGTAGCTAAATTTTAGTAAGTGTAACTTTTACACCTTTTAAATTTTAGGCCTGCCGGCCAAATGTACCCCGCACTCCTTCGCTTGATTATTGATTTTCAGCACAAAAGAAAGGGTGCCCAAATTTTTCGCGCGGAACCCAATCTTCCAAAGTAGCAAAAATTACAACCACCCCTACCCCTCCTTTTTTAAGGAGGGGAGAGCGGGGGTGCGCTCTTCAAAATACTGGCATGCAAGTATCTGCAAGCAGTTCTGGAAATGCATTGCCGGGCGACTTTCTAGACGAGACACCGGACAGTATGGACAGACACCATTTAAGGGTTATTGC
>JAVLBR010000271.1:0-2245 GCA_031581125.1 Schleiferiaceae bacterium
TTGATGTTTCCTAAATCACATTTGGCCTATGGCCACAGCAAACAAAAATCTTTCCCAGTACGACCCCCGCGAGCTACCTGACGCTAGCGATCTTTCCATAGCCCTGGTGGTGGCGGAATGGAATGGGGAAATTACCCAAGGCATGCATGACGGGGCCATGGAGGTGCTCAAAGATTGCGGGGCCATGCTTACCCGCATCAAACGCTTCGATGTGCCGGGCGCCATGGAAATCACACATGCCTGCAAGATGCTCTGTGAAGCCGATAACTATGATGCCATCATAGCCATAGGATGCGTGGTGAAGGGGGAAACAGCCCACTTCGAATACGTGTGCCAGAGTGTGACGCATGGCATCACCGAACTGAATCTCCGCTATAAGACGCCGGTTATTTACAGCATCCTAACGGACAACAACATCGAGCAGAGCCGGGCCCGCGCCGGTGGTAAGCTTGGTAATAAAGGGGTGGAAGCGGCCGTAGCAGCGCTAAAAATGGCGGGCTTACATAGGCTCCTGAGCTAGGCCGGCACCTGCTCTTCTGTGGGGCGCGCGTAAAGGTCGTATTCACTGGCGGCGGTAATTTCAACCGGCACGAAATCGCCCACCCGCAAGAAAGGGGCCTGCACCAGTACCTCGTTATCTACATCGGGCGAGTCATATTCGGTACGCCCGACGAAATAGTCCCCTTCCGCCCGATCAATGAGGACGGAAAGCTTCTTTCCTACCAGGGCGGCATTGTGCTCTTCCGATATTTGGCGTTGGATATCCATTATGGTATTGGCCCGTTCTTGTTTTACGGTATCGGGCACGTCATCTTCTAATTGGTAAGCGTGGGTATCTTCTTCATGGCTGTAGGTGAACACACCCAGGCGTTCAAAACGCTGCTCCCGGACCCATTCGGCCATCAGCTGAAAGTCCGCTTCGGTTTCGCCCGGATAGCCGGTAATAAGGGTAGTACGGATGGCTATGCCGGGTACTTTTTGGCGCATCTGTTCCAGGAGGCGGTCCGTTTTGGCCTTGGTGGTGCCGCGCCGCATGGACTTTAGAATGGGATCAGCAATGTGCTGCAGCGGAATGTCAATATAGGCACACACCTTGGGCTCTTCGCGGATCACGTCCAGCACATCTTCGGGAAAGCCCGTGGGAAAAAGGTAATGGAGGCGAATCCAAGAAATGCCTTCTACCTGGGCCAGAGCCTTAAGCAAATCGCTGAGCGCACGGCGCTTGTAAATATCTAAGCCGTAGTAGGTCAAGTCCTGAGCTATTAAAATAAGTTCCTTCACGCCCTGGGCTGCCAGGTGCTGCGCCTCTTTAACCAGCTCTTCGATGGGCGTGCTGCGGTGGCCGCCGCGCATGAGGGGAATGGCACAGAAAGAGCAGGGCCTATCGCAGCCTTCGGAAATTTTTAGGTAGGCATAATGCCGGGGCGTGGTGGTAAGGCGCTCCCCTACCAGCTCCCGTTTATAGTCGGCCCCCAGTGCTTTGAGCAAGTGGGGCAAGTCGCGGGTGCCGAAGTATTGGTCTACGTTGGGGATCTCTTCCTCCAGGTCTGGCTTATAGCGCTCGCTTAGGCAGCCCGTCACGAATACCTGATCGACTTCTCCTGCTTCTTTGCGCTGCACAAAGTCCAGGATGGTATTGACGGATTCTTCCTTGGCATTGTCTATGAAGCCGCAAGTATTGATCACCACCACATTGCCTTCTTCTTCATGGGCTACCTCTTTGCCATTGGCCTTAAGCTGGCCCATGAGCTGTTCGCTATCGTAGATGTTTTTGGAGCAGCCCAGGGTAACGATATTGATCTTGTTTTTCTTGCGTGTTTTGGTGCGCATAGGGTATTTTTCTTCTTCTTAGCGGGCTGCTCTAGGTAAAAGCGCTCCAGGCGTGTTTGTGCCTGGTAGGAGCTATACAGCCCATTTCTTATTTCGTGTCTGTCTATACTTGTCCGGTGTCCCGTCTAGAAGGTCCAAGAACGCCTGTCCCGATGTTTTCGGGGAGGCGCGAAAGGACGATAAAACCGCAGTCTCGCCACTGGCGAGATGAGGATTTTGAGGACGATCGTCTCGCTAGAAGCGAGATTGGACCTTCTAAACAGACAATATTTAGTGTTTGTCCATACAGTCGAGTGTCTGTCCTAGAAAGTTCGCTAACGAGGCTTGCGCAGCCCAAAAAAGCGGAGTTTACTAGGGTAAATGAGTCTCGCTTGAAGCGAGAGGCAAGCGTCTCGCCATAGGCGAGAGCGGACTT
>JAVLBR010000035.1:0-12529 GCA_031581125.1 Schleiferiaceae bacterium
TTTTTTTATGCCCTGGCTGTTTCAAGCAAGCTTGACAGCCAGGGCATAAAAAAACCCCACATCAGCTGGGCTGATGTGGGGCCATTTCGGGGCGGAGAGGGAGGGATTCGAACCCCCGGTACCTCTCGGTACATCGGTTTTCAAGACCGGCGCATTCGACCACTCTGCCACCTCTCCATGAAGCTAACCAGGTCAAGGCCCGGTTTTTGGTACCTACGCGATTGCTTGTCTTCGCGTTTGGGCGGGCAAAATTAAGTATTTTTGAAGTTTCTGTGCAACGGTGAGCCCGTCCAGGCGTCTATCATTTAGCGCTTTTAACGGAAACCTGTCGCCTTCACGGGGTTACCTGGAAAACGAACTGAACGCAACATGCTTAACTGGAATAAATGTCTCTTCCCTTTGCTTTTGGCCTTGCTCTGGGGACCTGCCCAGGCCAAGGAAGCCCGGGTTTTTATCAAGTTTGCCGAATATCTGAACCAAGATCGTCAGCCTTACCTGGAAATGTATTTCGCCATGGAGGCCAAGAGCCTGGATTGGCGCGAGGTGCCCGGGAAAGCTGGTTTCCGCGGGGGCATGCAGGTAACCGTAGAAGTATACCGCACCGGTACAGATTCCAACCTGGTAGCGGGCAACCGTTTCCGCCTGCTGAGCCCGGTGGTAGCGGATACGGGGGCCGTGCAAGGCAATTATCAACACGAAGAGCGCTTTCTGCTAGACACCGGGCAGTACCGGCTGGTGATCGAAATGGAAGACATCACCGACCCCCAAGAGCAGTACCGCTTCACCCCGCAGCTTAGCATAACCCGCAGCAAGCAACAACCCGCGCTCTCGGAGGTAATGCTGCTCAATGATTACCGACCTGCTGCGCCCGGGGAGGCGCGCGCCCGTTCCGGTTATGTGATGACACCTCGCCTCCAGCAAAATGGCTATTTCTATTCCGCTTCGGCCGATACCCTTTCTTTTTACGCCGAGTTTTTTAACACCGACCTCCTACTGGATAGCAGCGCCAATCGCTTCCTGGCTAAGTATTACCTGGAAAATGCCGTGGAAGGCCATACGCTTAAGCAATACAGTGGCTTCGGGCTCAAAAACACCCAGCCGGTAGTACCACTTTTGGCCAGCTGGCCTATCACCGAACTCCCTACCGGCGGCTATAATCTGGTAGTGGAAGCCATCGGTCCGGACGGGGATACCCTCCTGCGCCGCAAGACTTACTTCGTGCGCCAGGGAAAGCCCCAATCTGACTCGCTGCTGGAATCGCCCTCCCTAAGCGAAGTAGCGCTTTCTTCCCAATTTGATCGTGCCTTGAGCGAGACCGAACCGGTAAGTCAGTACATCCAATACCTCTACCCGATCAGTGATAAGAATGAGCGGCGCTTCCAAGAGGGCCTGCTCGATGGCGGCAATACCGAAAAAATGCGGAAGTACCTTTTTGCTTTTTGGCAAAGCAAAAAACCAGAAAAACCGCTGCAGGCCTGGGAAAATTACCTGGAAAAGGTGCGCTATGTAAATCAAAAATACCCCAGCCGCCTCCGGCCCGGTTACCGCACGGACCGGGGCCGGGTATACCTTACCTACGGAGAACCCAGCCAGGTGCAGGAAAGGCCGCTGGAGCCGCAAATGCCCCCCTACGAGATCTGGCATTATGAGCAAATCAATTCTCCTTACGTGATCAATCAAAACAACCGCATCTTCATCTTTGGCGAAATGGAAACCAGCACCAACGAATACCAGCTGGTGCACTCCACGGCGGTAAGCGAGCAGCATAGCCGCGACTGGCAGCAAGAATTGCTCGAACGTTCCTACGGGGGCAGCGGGGGCATAGATCCCAATGATTACACCCGCCGGCGCTCCTTTGGCTCCCGGGCTTATCAAAATATGCTGATCCAAAGCACCAATTCGGGACGATCTTACCGCTAATTTTGCCCCCATGTGGAGCTATTACCTTGTGCGGGGTTTCGGCTATGCCTTAAGCCTGCTGCCCTTTTCCTTTTGGTACGCCTTAAGCCGCTTTTTTACGGTCCTGCTCGAAAAACCCCTGCGCTACCGCCAGCAAGTGATCAACAGGAACCTGGGCATCGCCTTCCCCCAGGCCTCAAAAACCCAGCGCAAACGTTGGCGCCAGGGTTTTTATCGCAATTTTACCCATATCCTGTTCGAAACCCTCAAAAGCCTCTCCGTAAGCCGCCGCCAAATGCAGCGGCGCATGACGCTCGAAAACAGGGAAGTACTCGAAAAACTCCACCAGCAAGGCAAAGGGGTGATCATGGTAATGGGGCATCAGGGCAATTTCGAATGGGTGGCTATGAGCATGCCCCTGCTGGTACCCCAAAAGTGCTATGCCGTGTACCATCCGCTGAAAAGCGCGGTCTTTAACCGCCTCATCGTTCACATTCGCCAGCGCTTTGGGCTCACCCTCTTTCCCATGAAAAATACCTATCCCTTCATGCTGGAAAACCGGGACCCCGCCCCCCTTTACATTTTCATGGCCGACCAAGCCCCCCACAAAGGCCGCATCCGCTACCGGGCGCCTTTCTTCGGAGTGGATACCCCCGTGCACCTGGGCGTGGAGAACCTGGCCCAGCGTTGCGATCTGGCGGTGGTCTTCATCGATGTGTTCCGGAAGCGCCCCGGCCATTACCGCATTGTGCCGCGCCTGCTCTATGAGCACGTACAGGATCTCCCGCGCTACGCCGTCACCCATGCCCACGTTCACGCCCTGGAACAATTGATCCGCCAGGATCCCCCCAACTGGCTTTGGAGCCACAACCGCTGGAAAAATGCCTGAAAAACAATTTGCCGTCGTCATTCTCAACTGGAACGGGCAGCCCCTTCTCGAGCGTTTCCTGCCTTCCGTGGTGGAGCACTCCCCGGAGGCGCGTATCTACGTGATCGATAATGCTTCGACAGACAGCAGCCGGGAATGGCTGGCCACAGAATATCCGGACCTAAGCTGCATTGCCTTAGAACACAACGGCGGCTACGCGGGCGGCTACAACGCCGGACTGCAAGACCTGACGGAGCCTTACTGGGTGCTCCTCAATAGCGACGTAGAGGTCAGCGCGGGCTGGCTTAAGCCCCTGGCCCAGCGCCTGGAGGCTGATGCCCAGCTGGCCGCCTTACAGCCCAAGTTGCGCGCCCTTCGCCAGCCCGCTCATTTTGAGTACGCCGGCGCGGCCGGCGGCTACCTCGATGCCCTGGGCTATCCCTTTTGCCGGGGCCGGCTTTTTCACGAGCTAGAACCCGACCATGGGCAATACGATGATTTTCAATACTGTTTTTGGGCCAGCGGCGCCTGTTTGGTAGTACGCGCCGAAGCCTTCCGGCAGGTAGGCGGGCTCTACGAGGCCCTTTTTGCCCACATGGAGGAGATCGACCTGTGCTGGCGCCTGCAGCAGCGCGGCTATCGCGTAGCCTGCGAACCCGCCTCTGTGGTGTACCACCTGGGCGGCGCCACGCTACAGGAATCCTCCCCGCACAAAACCTATCTCAACTTTCGCAACTCCCTCATCATTAGCTTTCTAAACTTCCCTCCCGGCCGGCACCTCCGCGTCATTGGGCAGCGCCTTTTATTGGACGGACTGGCCGGCTTGCTCTTCCTGGGCCGGCGCCAGCCCCGCCACATCAACGCCATCCTACGGGCCCATTTTCATTTTTACAGCCGCCTCCCGCGGCTGCTTAAGGAACGCCGCCGCCGCCGCGCCCAGGTTTCGCAAGAGCAGCTCGAAGGGCTCGCCCCTTTCCGTCTCGTAGCCCAGTTTTACCTTCGCCAGCGCCGCCGCTTTGCCCAACTGCCCCGCTTATGAGAACCCTGCCCTACCTCCTTTCCCTCACCTTGCTGCTTTCAGCGGCCTGGCGGCCAAATGTGCCCCTTCCCCGCTACAGCAAAGCGGAATTAACAGGCCGCTTCGTGCCACGCAAACATCCCCGCTTTGTAGCCATTCCTGCCCGGTATGCCAATCGCGGCGGCATGTACTTACGAAAAGAAGTGTGGCAAGCCTATCAGGAAATGTTGCTGGCGGCCCAGCAAGCAGGTCATCAGCTAAAGATTGTTTCCGCTACCCGCAACTGGCGCTACCAAGCCGGTATCTGGAACCGTAAATGGCAGAGCTACGGCCCCCCGGAAAACACCCGCGCCCAGCGCATTCTTCGCTACAGCTCCATGCCCGGCACCAGTAGGCATCACTGGGGCACCGAGGTAGACCTCAATGCCTTGAATAACGCGTATTTCGAAAGCGGTGCTGGGCTCAAGTTATACCGCTGGCTCCAGCAGCATGCGGCCCAATTTGGCTTTTATCAGCCCTACACCCCTTTCCACCGCTTTCGGGACCGGGGCTACCGGGAAGAAAAGTGGCACTGGAGTTATTACCCCATTGCCCGGCAGCTCGAACGGGCCTACCTCCACCTGGTAGACTATGAGGATCTCCGCGGTTTTCGAGGGAGCCCATACGCCCGCTCGCTGCGGGTGATAAACAACTACGTCCGCAGCGTAGAGGCGCCCCCTAAGGGCCAGGATTCGCTATAAATTCCTACCTTGGCCCTTCTCAAAATTCGCTGAATGGAATCAGATTGATTCTGACGCCACCTACTTTACTAACCTCAAGTTTCACTCTCTTTTGAAACGCAATAAAATTATCCTTGCCGGGGTGGGCCTTCTCATCCTGGGGCTGCTCATCTACACCTTTAGTAGTGAAGAAGAAGTACAGCGCGACCTCAAAGCCCAAGCCTTCCGGGCTGATTTTGAAGAAGTAGTAGTAAGTACCGGCGAGCTCATGGCGCTCAACTCCGAAGAGATACGCGGTCCCGATGGCATGCGCCGCTACGGGCTCTACAACATTAAAATAGCCGACCTGGTGCCTGAGGGGTCCTACGTAGAAGAAGGAGACGTGGTGGCCAAGCTGGACAAAACCGACCTAAGCACCCGCCTCAATTCGGTTTTTACCGAGCTGGAAAAAGCCCGCAGCCAATACACCCAAACCAAACTAGACACCGCCCTGCAACTCCGCCAAGAGCGGAGCAACCTGGAATCGCTGGAGTTTGACCTCAAACAGAAAAAAGTAGAACTCAAGCAAAGTAAATACGAGCCCCCAGCTACCATTCAAAGGATAAAACTAGACCTGGAAAAACTGCGCCAAAGCCTGCGGCAGGCCAAGGAGAATTATCAAATCATTCAGGAACAAAGCGAAGCCAAAATGCAAGAAGCGGCCGCTAATCTTACCCAGCAACGGCGTAAATACGAAGCCCTGCAAAAACTGGAGAAAGCCTTTACCATCCGGGCCCCCAAGCCCGGCATGGTCATTTACTACCGCGAATGGGATGGGGAAAAGCGCAAGGCCGGTTCCAATATTTCGCCCTGGAACCCCAGTGTGGCCACCCTCCCCGACCTCAGCGTGATGCAAAGCAAAACCTACATCAATGAGGTGGACATCCGCAAAGTAAAAGAAACACAAAAGGTACGCCTGGGCCTGGATGCCCTACCAGATGCCCAGCTTACCGGTACCGTCACCTCCGTGGCCAACGTGGGCGAAAAACGGGAAGGCTACGACAGCAAGGTTTTTGAAGTAGTGATCCGGGTAGATCAAAGCGACAGTACCTACCGCCCGGGGATGACCACCAGCAATGAAATCGTGGTCAACCAACTAAAAGATAAACTCCAAGTCCCGCTGGAAGCGGTCTTCACCCAGCACGATACCACTTTCGTATACACCACCGGTACCATGGGGACGTTTAAGAAAGAAGTTCGCCTGGGCGCCAGCAACGACCGTTTTGCCGTGGTAAAAGATGGGCTGGAAAAAGGGGCCACCGTATACCTCAACCAGCCTGCCGGCGCCGATAAAATGAAGCTGGAACCGCTGCCATCCGCGTCCAAAGAATGAGCCGCATGCGAGAGCGATTGCTGATGAACCTTACCATTGCCTGGGAAGCCCTGGTGGCCAACCGGCTGCGCAGTGTGCTTACGGCCCTGGGAATCATCTTTGGCGTAGCAGCGGTGATCACCATGCTGGCCATCGGACGGGGCGCTCAGGTAGAGATCCTCCGGCAAATAGAGCTGGTAGGCGTTAACAATATAGAGATCAAGCCGGTAGTGGAGCAAAAGGACGAGCCGCTTCCCGCCCTGGCTAGGGGGGGCGAGAAAAGGAAATTTTCCAAAGGCCTGGACCTGGAAGATGCCCGCGCCATAGCCCAAACCCTGCCCTCCGTAGCGGCGGTAAGCCCCGAAGTGATCCTGGACAATTACGTGATCTACGAAGGCCGCCGGCGCTCGGCTAAGCTCATCGGGGTCGAAACGGATTTCTTTGCCCTCTCTAATATCGAACTGCGCAAAGGCCAGATGTTTTCCCGCCACCAAATCCGCCATGCCGAGCCTGTATGCATCATTGGCAACGGCATCAAGAAAAAAGTTTTTCCCCGCAGCGATGCCCTGGGCAAGCGCATCAAAGTGGGCCAAAAGTGGCTGACGGTGATCGGTGTAAACCGCAATATTGAAGTTACCGATCAAGCTCAGGAAAACCTGGGCATTCGCAACTATAACCTGGATATTTACACCCCTATAAATACCCTCCTGGTACGTTACCTCAACCGGGCTAAACTCAAAGCCGATCCCAATGGGGAGGAAGAGGATGAAGAAGAAGAAAAAGCCCAAAGCGAGAAAAACAAAAACTACCACCAAATAGACCGCCTGGTGGTAAAAGTGGATCAAACCAAACTGCTGAGCGCCACCGCCGACGTGATCAGCCGGCTTCTTAAACGCCTGCATAACGGGGTGGTGGATTTTGAGATCATTATCCCCATGCAGCTTCTCGAACAGCAGCAGCGGACTAAAGACATCTTTAATTTAGTGCTGAGCGCCATAGCGGGCATCTCCCTTTTGGTAGGCGGCATCGGCATCATGAACATCATGCTGGCCTCCGTTACCGAAAGAACCCGGGAAATAGGCACGCGCCTGGCCATAGGCGCCAAAAAAGAGGACATCATCGAGCAGTTTCTCCTGGAAGCCCTGCTTATAAGCCTCAGTGGTGGCCTCATAGGGGTAGTGCTGGGGGTGGTGGCAGCGCAAATGGTGGCTGAATTGGCGGATATAGACACCATCGTATCCCCGGGCAGTATTTTCATCTCCTTTGGCGTAGCCTCGGCCATAGGCATCATTTTCGGAATCTCTCCCGCTCGCAAAGCGGCCCAAAAGAACCCGGTAGAATCGCTGCGTTATGAATAAACTCCTGCTCTTCTCGGTCTTTTCTCTCTGCCTCTCCGCTGCCTTAGCCCAGGAGGGCCCGCAAAGCGTAAGCCTGGAAAAGGCCATTCGGCGCGCCCAAAAAGAATCCCCTTCCTACTACCGGGCCATCAACCTGGCTGAAAACCGGTACTGGAACTTCCGGCAGTACAAAGCCTCCCTGCTGCCCCAGCTCTCCATCTCGGGTACCTTTCCCGACTTTAGCAGCGCCACCAATCGGATTACCCTGGACGACGGCACCTATGGCTTCCGGGAGCGGGAGCAGTTCTTCTGGTCTTCCAACCTGGCTTTACAGCAAAATGTACCCTTCACCGGCGGGCGCCTTCAGCTCAGTACCGGCCTGCAGCGCACCCGCGTATTGCGACCTACCCAACGAACCGATTATTTCTCTACCCCCTACTCCATTAGTTACGTCCAACCCTTACTGCTCTACAACCCCCTGCGGTGGAACCAAAAAATAGAGCCCCTGCGCTACCAAGAATCCATGCGCCGCTACAATGAGGACCTGGAAGCCGTGGCCCGGGAAACCAGCGGCCTCTACTTCGATGCCCTCAGTGCCTCCCTGCAAGTAAAGATTGCCAAACAAAACGTGGAGAACAATGACACCATCTACCGCATATCCCAGGGCCGGTACGACCTCGGTAAGATAGCCGAGAACGACCTCCTCCAGGTAGAACTCAACCTGCTCAATGCCAAAAGCGAACTCACCCAGGCCCGGGTAGAATACCAGGTAGCCCAGCGAGCCCTTATCCGTTATCTCTCCTTTAAAGGAGGTACCGAACTGGACCTTCAAATACCGCAGGAGGTTCCCCGCTTTGAAGTAAGCCTGGAAAAAGCCCTCGCCGAAGCCCGCAAAAACAGGGCGGCGGTGCTGGAATTTCGCCGCCGGCGCCTGGAATCTGAACAGCAAGTGGCTCAGGCACGCGGCAATACGGATTACAACCTCTCGCTCAATGCCAACTTTGGCATCTCCCGCCAGGCAACCGCCTTTAATGCGGCCTATCAGGGCAACTTCCTCCCGCAGCAGAATGTCTCCGTATCTCTCAACATCCCTATTCTGGACTGGGGCCAGGCCAAAGCGCAAATCCGGAAAGCCAAGGCCAACCGAGACCTGGAGCAGGTTAATATTCAGCAGGATGAGCTCAACTTTGAGCAAGAAGTTTACCTGCAGGTGATGCAGTTCAACATTCAGGATCAGCAGTTAAAAACGGCAGCCAAGGCCGATACCGTAGCCCGGCGGCGCTACAAGGTGGCCAAAGCCCGTTATCTTACCGGAAAAATCGACATTACCGACCTCAATATCGCCCAGCAGGAAAAAGACCGCGCCCGTCTCCAGTATCTGGGCGCGCTGCGGAATTATTGGGAGGCCTACTTCCGCCTCCGCCGGCTTACCCTCTATGATTTTAAGGCCGATAAACCGATTGAATATACGCGCGAATTCGAGCGCTAAGTAGTGTCTGTCTATAAAGTCCGCTCTCGCCTGTGGAGAGATGCTTACCCAAAAAATTCTCATCTCGCCACTGGCGAGATGAGGATTTTGAGGACGATCGTCTCGCCACGGGCGAGAGACTTTATAGACAGACCCTATTTTCCCGCAGCGCTATCCGTGGGCATTTCCGTGCTATCCTGAGGCGCGAGCTGATCCAGCGAAGTGATGGGCTCTCGCTCTTGGAGCCGCTTTTCCGCAAAAGCCACCTTAAGAATGGTTTCTATGAGCTTATCCTCCTCGTTTTCGGCGGGGCGATAAGGCGTTTTGAGGCTTATCTTATTGATATTGGCCACCATATTCCACCAAAAGGCATTAAAACCACTGCGGTACTCCTGAATGAGCTCGTAGCTGGTCAGGCCCGTCTCCCGGTGGATAAGTTTGGAAAGGATCTGCCCTTCACTGTGGGTAAGCTGGCGGACCACCGGCTCGTATTTATTGCGCAGGTAGTCCTGGAAGCTTTTGATCTTGCGCTTGCGGTCAAAGTTGAACCAGCCATCATCCTCGTCCAGCACCAGCCTTAGGCTATCGAGTTTATTGCCGGCCTCCACGGCGTAAGGGTACACTTTGATCACCTTGCGCTTAAGGATATTGTAGCGGTGGCGGGCCTGGCGGGAGTTAAAAGTAGGCTTATCTACCAGGAGTACCTCGTCCAGCACCATGAGGGGGATGGTATCCCCCTTGATCACCACCGCATCCATGAGGTTGTGCCGATGCTTACTGGCGTAGCTTACCAGGGAGTCGCGCAGGGCGGTATCGGCCTGGGCCAACAGCGAAGGCGCCGCCAACATGCTGAGGAAACAAAGCGCAAGAAACCGGCTTTTCATCGGGTACGGCGCATTTTCCAGCGGCTCCGTGCGGCCGGTTGTTCTGCGGGAGCAGCCACGGTTTTGCTTTCCCGCTCTTCTAATAAATGGGCCGTGAGCAAGGCTGCTTCCTCTTCGTAACCCTGGGAAAGGGGCGCCAGCAAGGCGGGGTCAAAATGGTTTTGCACGAAGTGGGTATTGAAATCGCCCGAAATAAAGGCCGGGTGCTCCATCACGTATACGCCAAAATCCAGGGTGGTGGTCACCCCTACGATCTGGTAATCGCGGGCCGCCCGGATCATCCGCTGGCGGGCCTCATCCCGGTCCCGCCCGAAGGTGACCAGCTTGGCAATCATGGGGTCGTAATGGATGGGCATGTTCATGCCTTCCTCAAAGCCATCGTCTACCCGCACGCCCGTACCATGGGGACGGCGGTACACCCGCAGCTTGCCTATGTCGGGCATGAAATTTTCCCCCGCATTTTCGGCGTAAACGCGCACCTCTATGGCGTGGCCCTGCAGGGGAATGTCTTTCTGCTCAAAGCCCAGCTTCTCGCCCCGGGCTACTTTAATTTGCTCCTTTACCAGGTCTATACCGGTGACCATTTCCGTTACCGGATGCTCCACCTGGAGGCGGGTATTCATTTCCATGAAGTAGAAATGGCGGTCGGCATCCATAATAAACTCCACCGTACCGGCCCCCACGTAGTCGCAGGAACGGGCCACATCTACCGCTTTTTGTCCCATTTGGGCGCGCAGTTCAGGACTGAGGATGGCGGAAGGCGCCTCCTCTATCACCTTTTGGTGGCGGCGCTGCACGCTGCAGTCTCTTTCGTAAAGGTGCACTTGGTGGCCATGCTTATCGCAGAGCACCTGCACTTCTATGTGCCGTGGGGAAGCCACGTACTTTTCGATGAATACCGCCCCGTTACCAAAGGCAGATTGGGCCTCGGAAATAGCACTATGAATCTCTTCTTCCAGATTTTCTTCTTTTTCCACTATGCGCATGCCCTTACCGCCCCCGCCGGCCGAAGCTTTCACCAGCACGGGAAACCCGATTTTCCGGCATACTTCCATGGCTTCCTGGGGGTCTTCCAGGGCGCCTTCCGTCCCGGGTACCAGCGGAATGTCAAAAGCTTTGGCCGCTTCTTTGGCCGAGAGCTTATCGCCCATGATGCGCATACTTTTGGCCGAAGGCCCAATGAAGGTAATGCCTGCCTGCTCCACGGCATTGGCAAAGTCGCCGTTCTCACTCAGAAAGCCATAGCCGGGGTGAATGCCGTCTACCCCCAGCTGCTGGGCGGTTTCGATGATCTTATCGCCCAGCAAATAGCTCTGATTACTGGGGGGCGGCCCCAGGCACACCGCCTCATCAGCGTACTGCACGTGGGGGGCGTTGCGATCGGCCTCCGAATAAACCGCCACCGTGGCGATGCCCATTTCCCGGGCACTTTTCATGATCCGGAGGGCTATTTCCCCGCGGTTGGCTACCAGGATTTTATTCATAGTAAGCTTTTAGAGGCAGCTAAGATATGAAGCATCCTTTAGGCAAGTTTACAGCCTATCACCGGGGCGGCCTGGCGGCCAAAGGTGATTCGACCCGCGGCAACTGAGTATCACTTATTCCACAAATACCGTAATAGGTAGTATTTACAAGGGGAGGCAGGCTTAATTTTGCAGTGAACCAAATATATCTTAGCTTCATATTCTAAGCTTAGAAAACCGAATAGGTAGAAATTTCTAAAAGAGGGGAATTATGATGAACGGACTAGAAGCCATAAAAGTAGCGGCGGCGGTGAAAGCCTTCGTAGAAAAAGAAGGTAAAACCCTGATGCTGAGCCAGGGCAAAATGCTCAAGGACAACGAAATGCCGGAGGATTTAAAAGCCTTCTTGAAGACCGGCTAGGCAAACAAATTTTTTAGTTATTTCGTTGCCTTAAAAATCACGCAATAAGCCCATGAAAGCTCTGACCCGAATTTTTGGTGCCTGCTCTCTCCTACTCTTGCTATCCCAATGTACCGTACCTCCGCCCGGCAGTGTGGTATTTGACGGCGAAAACGATCCCGAAGAGGTGGTAAACGAATACCACGGGGTAAAAGAGGAAGACCTGGAAGGTTACGATGTCATAGAGATCGAGACCCAGAGCATTGGCAATCCCGCCGATACGGCCGTGGGGTATATTCCGGCCCGCCACCAGCCGGCCAATTTTGACTAGAATCTGGCCATAAAGCTGGGGGTCTGGCCTAGAAAGTTCAAAAACAGCTTGCCCCGAACACATTCGGGGCCTGTCCCGACCATTTTCGGGAAGCCGCGAATGGACAACAGAGCGAAGTCTTGCCACTGGCGAGATTGAACTTTATAGACAGGCACTAATTAGTTCCTAACCATATCGTCCGGTGTCTCGTCTAGAAAGTTCAAGAACGAGGCGCGAGAGGACGACAAAAGCGCAGTCTCGCCACTGGCGAGATGAGCATTTTGAGGACGACCGTCTCGCCACTGGCGAGAGACTTTATAGACAGACACTAAATAGATAAATCCGCTTGTTTCAGCACTTACCCCCCACTCAGCACCCACCTCAGAAGCCCACCTTGCTCTGGGATGGGCAATGTGGATTCTGTGCTTACTGGGTAAAACGTTGGCAGCGGATGGGCGCTCAAGACGTCCAGTTCATCCCCTATCAAGAAGGCGCCGCAGCCTTTCCCGACATCGACAGGCCACATTTTAAGGCGGCCAGCCGCCTGATAGAACCCGATGGGCGCATTTTCTCGGGCCCGGCTTCCGCTTATCGCAGCCTTTCCTATGGCAGCGCCTGGGCCCGGCAATTGGATCGCTGGTACGCCCAGCACAAAAGCTTTTCCCGCTTCAGCGACAAGCTGTATCAATGGGTGGCCGACCACCGCAACGGCCTCTTTCGCCTCACCAAATGGCTCTGGGGTAGCGATCCCCACGAGCCCCGCCCGTTCTGGGCCATCTACCTGGGCGTGCTGGTTTACGTCATTTACCAGT
>JAVLBR010000035.1:12629-18136 GCA_031581125.1 Schleiferiaceae bacterium
AAAAATTAGCTTATTTCGTATCATGCAAAAATCTACTTTCCGCACCTTAGCGCTGGGCCTGTGTATGGCTATGCTGCAAACGCCGCTGACGGCCCAGCAAGAAGCCCCCGCTTACGATAGCTTCAAAGATCTTAAAATGCGCTCTATCGGACCCGCCTTTATGTCGGGCCGGATAGCCGACATAGCCCTTCATCCGGCCGACCATAGCATATGGTACGTGGCGGTAGGTTCTGGCGGGGTGTGGAAAACGGTGAACAACGGCACTACCTGGAAGCCTTTGTTTGATGAGCAAAGCGCTTATTCCATCGGCTGCGTAACGCTGGACCCCAGCAACCCAGAAGTAGTATGGGTAGGCACCGGTGAAAACGTGGGCGGCCGCCACGTGGGGTACGGCGACGGCCTTTACCGCAGTAGCGACGGCGGCCAAAGCTGGGAACACCGCGGCCTGAAAAAAAGCGAGCACATCAGTAAGATCATAGTCCATCCGGACGACCCCGATCGGGTGTACGTAGCCGCCCAGGGGCCCCTCTGGAGTTCCGGCGGGCAAAGGGGCTTTTACCGCACTACCGACGGCGGAAAAACCTGGACCCGCACCCTGGGCGACGAGCAGTGGACCGGGGTAACCGATATCCTCATGGACCCCCGAAATCCCGACCGGCTTTATGCCGCCACCTGGCAGCGCCACCGCAGCATCGCGGCCTACCTGGGCGGAGGCCCGAAAACCGCGCTCTACCGCAGTGAGGACGGGGGTAAAAGCTGGACCGAACTGAAAAAAGGCCTGCCCGAAGCCCATATGGGCAAAATAGGCCTGGCGCTTTCCCCGCAGGACCCCGACGTGGTATACGCGGCCATAGAACTCCACCACCGCGAAGGCGCTGTGTACCGATCCACGGATAGGGGCGCCTCCTGGGAAAAACGCTCGGAAACCGTTTCGGGCGCCACCGGCCCCCATTACTATCAGGAGCTTTATGCCTCCCCCCATCAAAAAGGCCGGCTCTACCTGATGGACGTAAGGGCCCAAATATCAGAAGACGGCGGGAAGACCTTCCGCCGGATGAACGAGACCTTTAAGCACTCGGACAACCACGCCATGGCCTTTCGGCCCGGTGACCCTAATTACCTCCTCTTTGGCACCGATGGGGGCCTCTACGAGAGCCATGATGGCGGCAAAAACTGGCGTTACATCGACAACCTGCCCGTAACCCAGTTTTACAAACTAGCCCTGGACGATAGCCGGCCCTTTTACAATATTTACGGCGGCACGCAGGACAACAATACCCAGATGGGGCCCTCGCGAACCGACAATTACCACGGCATCCAGAACAGCGACTGGGAAGTGGTGCTCTTTGCTGATGGCCACGAGCCCGCCACCGAACCAGGCAATCCCAACATTGCTTATGCCCAGTGGCAGCAGGGCAACCTTACGCGCCTCAATCGCCGCACAGGAGAGGTTACCTACATCCGCCCCCAGCCGGAAGAAGGAGCAGAACCGGAACGCTACAACTGGGACGCCCCCATCCTGGTAAGCCGCCACGATTCCCAGCGCCTCTACCACGGTTCCCAGCGGCTCTGGCGGTCAAACAACCGGGGCGATAGCTGGCAGGCCCTCTCCGGCGATTTAACGCGGGATGAAGAACGCATCGAAATGCCCATCATGGGTAAACAGCAGAGCTGGGACAATGCCTGGGACTTTTACGCCATGTCTACCTACGGTACCATTACTTCCATTGCCGAATCTTCCCAAAAAGAAAACCTGCTGATGGTGGGCACGGACGACGGCCTGCTACAAGTGACCCGCAATGGCGGAAAAGACTGGCGTCGCATCCCACTCAGCGAACTGCCTGGTGCGCCAGCGCGCGCCTACGTCAATCACCTAGCGCCCGACCGCTACGACGGGGAAACTTTTTACCTAGCCCTGGACAATCATAAGTTTGGCGACTTCCGTCCTTTGCTCTACAAGACCACCGATGCCGGCCAGAGCTGGGAAAATTTGGCCAAAAACCTCCCCGACCGGCACCTGGTGTGGCGGATCGTCCAGGATCCTAAGGAGGAGGAACTCCTTTACATCGGTACCGAGTTTGGCGTGTTCTTTTCGCTCAACGGCGGAGAAGACTGGAGCAAAATGGCGGGGGGCATCCCCAATATTGCCGTGCGAGACCTGGCCCTCCAGGAGCGGGAAGACGATCTGGTGGCCGCCACCTTTGGCCGGGGTTTTTACCTCCTGGACCACCTGGAACCCCTAAGGCATTTGACCCGGCTCCGCGCGGAAGAAGAGGCGGCGCTGCTGCCCCCGCGTGATGCCCGTTGGTACATCCCGCGGGCCCAATTGAGTTTTGGCAGTAAAAAGGGCGCTCAGGGCGCCAGCCACTTTGTGGCCGATAACCCACCCCACGGCGCTACCTTTACGTATTACCTTCCCGAGGACCACCCCAGCCGGGCCCAAAAACGAAAAGAAAAAGAAAAGCCCCTTGAGAAAGCCGGCGAAGATATCCCCTTTCCCGGCTGGGAGCAGCTGGCCGATGAAATGCAGGAGCTGGGCACCCGCCACCGGCTGCATATCTATGATGCGGAGGGGCGGCTGGTACGCCGCCTGGCCGTTTGTGGCGACAGCGGCCTCCACCGGGTAACCTGGGATATGCGCCATCCCTCCCTCCGCGCCCTCTCCCGGGATGCCGAGGAAGGAAAGGGCTCCGGACTACTGGCCGCGCCCGGACGTTATACCGCCCAGCTTTATCGAGTAGACTCCGGCCAGGTGAAGGCCCTGGGCGTGCCGCAGTCCTTTGCCTTGCAACCGCTGTATGAAGACAAGGAGGTAAATCCCCGCCCGCAGCAGCGCAAGGCCTTTTGGCGGAGTTATGAAACCCTGGTGCGCGACTTCACCGCTCTGGATAAGCGGCTGGCCCAAGTGGAACAAAAAGCCCAAGCCCTGCGCCTGGCGTACCAGGCCAGCCCGGGAACCGATTCGGCCGTGGCCGCTTCGCTTTTTGGACTTAAAAAGGAGCTGGATGAGCTCATCCGCCAGCAAAAGGGGAACCCCGCCAAAAGAAAAATAGGCGAGAAAACCCGGCCTACCCTGCAAGCACACTTAGGCAAACTGGGCGTTATGCTGAGGTACAACACCCATGGCCCCACCCAAACGGCGCTTACCACCCGCGACCTTATCCAAGGCCAGCTAAAACCCCTGGAAACCCAAGTGGCCCAGCTCGAGAAAAAATCCCAGGCCCTGGCGGAAGCCATTAAAGCCCTGGGTGGCCCTGCCGTGGAAGATTAAAAGCCGGAAAAGAGTCGCCCGAAGGAAAAAGATAGACACCCAAAAACGCCCCCAACTGTGCTAAGACTTTCGCGCTGGGAATATTTGCTGCTGGGCCTTTTTGGCCTCTTGATCTGGGCCTACGTGCTGATCAGGGTATATGCGGTTTTTTATATTACCGACGAACTGATAAGCAAGTGGGCCTACATGGTGCCCTGGCATTTTATGCCCTACTCCGGATATGTAGATGCCAATAACCATTTTCTCCTAAGCTTTTTGGGGGGGCTATTTATCCGGCTTTTTGATTCCGATGGAATGGTACTGGTCCGCATGCCCGTGGCCTTAAGTTTCCCGCTTTACGCCTGGAGCGCGCTTCAGCTGGGGCGGTATTTTAAAGAGCGGTGGTCGCTTTACAGCTTTTACGTAGTGCTGTTAAGTTGCCCCTTGTTTTTGGAGTTCTTCGGCTTGGCCCGCGGGTATGGATTGTCGCTGGCCTTGCTTATGTGGGGGATCTGGATAGGAAGGGCCTACCTGGCCAATCCCCGGCTTAAACTACTTTTAATAAGCCAATTGGCCTTAGTCTTGGCGGTATGTGCCAATCTGACCTTACTGCCCCTGGTGGGCCTGGGCCTGCTCCTGCTGGGCTTCCATGCCTGGCGGCATAAGCGTTCCTGGGGCTTAAGCATCCTTCCGGGGCTCTTCCTCCTGCTGGCATTGGTCAAGTACGCCTTTGACCTCAAGGACAAAGGCAAACTCTACTACGGTACGCAGGAAGGACTGGTAAGCAACACCCTTCATTCTCTGGGCGATATGGTGCTGGGGAGCCACGCCCCCTGGGTCCTTAATGCCTGGCTGATGGCCATGGTGGCCCTACTCCTGGCTACCATCTTACACCTTTACCGCCAGGGTGGGAAGCTGGATGCACGCTATCTTTTTCCGGGCTTTTTGGCGCTGAGCCTGGCCAATATCCTGGGACAGCACTTTTTGCTGGGCATCAATTTTCCGGCAGACCGGACGGCCATTTATTTGCCGCTCGCTTTTCTGGGGGGCTTGATAGCTGTACTAGACCTCTGGAAAGTAGGGAAAGTAAGTCTGCTGGCGGCGCTGGGCATGGGGGGCGTGCTGCTGACTCAAGGCAATTTCACGCACACCCATACCTATTATTACGAGCACTTTGCGCCCGAACTGGTAACCAGGGTTCCTGCACAGGTGCAGGGAATTCCCCCTACCACCGGTGCCCGTTTCTGGGGTTTGGACAATGCCATGAACCGCCGACTAAACCAGCGCATCCTCGCCTTCCAGGATGCGCCCAGCGCCAGCGATACCCTTTACGACTACATCATTCAGCTTCAGGAACTGTGGCCCGAAGAACACCCCCGCTACCAGGCGGTGTACCAAGACTCCATTTCCCGGCTCACGCTGTACGAACGTCGCCCATTTTTGAAGCGGGAGCTGAGCGCAAGTACCCAAAGGAGCTTTTCGGGAAAGCAAGAATACATGGGCCTCTGGAAGAAGCGGGAAAGCCCCCCGCACATCGTTCGACTCAAAGGCTGGGTCCAACCGCTTACCATCTACAGCCGGGTGATGGTATGTGTGAGTCAGGTCCATAGGGAAACCGGAAAGTTGGGTTACCTGGAGTGCCTCTACTTAATTGCCAATAAGCAAGCGGATGCCCAGGGCCGGGTAAACTTTGATTTCTCCCTGGTGGTGCCCCCTTCGGCCGCCGGGGAAACGGCCAAAGTATACCTCTGGAATAAGGAAAAACAGCCGCTGGACGGCGCCCTCCAGGTGGCGTCTTACCGGCTGGGCCCGCGGGGCGATTAGGCCACTGCTTTGCTGGTGGCACGGCGCACCAGATTTAATCCGCGCCAAGCGGGAATGCTTTCCGTAGCCGTCTCCCGGTACTTAATGGGGGACTATCATATCAGAAATTTCATAATCTCTTATAATTCAGCAATTTGGCAATTTAACAACAGAGTTGTTTCCGCGGTACTAATAAGCTCTTCGTAATCACTACCTTGATAGTCTACCTAAGCATTTTCATACTTTTTTGCTGCAGCCCAAAAAAGTATTGCAACTGATCCCGTTGGTACCGGGGGCGTATTTCCCTCCATTTTGTCGTTAGCCACTTAAATTTTAGTCAACCTTTTGGAAGTATGTAAATTTTGGTCATTTTTGAACACTTAAACCATTGATCATAAAGCCCTTCGACTCCGCTCAGGGCACCAGACGGGTGGGGCTTTCCTAAACCTTTGTG
>JAVLBR010000272.1:0-2221 GCA_031581125.1 Schleiferiaceae bacterium
CCTATGATGCGGCCGATGTATTTATCTACATCAGCAGCTTGCTTGGATTCCGGGAAGTCTTTTTTGATCCGCCGGAAAAAGGCCAGGGATTCTTCGTAATCGGTTTCCAACTCGGCCGTTATGCCGGCTTTCTTGAGATAGAAGGGCACTACAAAGTTATTGTCGCTAGCCTCGGCGGCCGCTTCATAGTATTCTAAGGCATCTTCGGGCTGGTTCAGCTCCAGGAAGGCATCTCCTATGGCCCCTTTGGCCAGAACCGAGAGGATGGGGTCATCTGAATCAAATTCATCCAGCAGGCGCACGGCGTTCTCATATTCTCCCAGGTGGAGATAACTTATGCCCGCGTAGTAATTGGCGAGGTTGCCCGCTTTGGTAGCGCTGTAATCGGAGGCTATATCCAGGAAGCCCATCTGGGCGGCGTTGCCTTCAGTAGCCAGCCGCAGCGAATCGCTGGAAAAAGCTCTTTGGGCGGCCGCCAATTTATTCTGGGCCTCTTTTTCCAGGGGTTTAAGGTAAAGCTGGGTATAGCCAAAATACCCGCCCACTAAGACCAGCAAGGCCACCGCTATGATGGTGATACGTTGTTTGTTTTCCTCAAAGAATCTTTCGGCTTGGGAGAGGCTGCTGCCCACATCTACCAGGAGTTCTTCTTCTTGCTTGGATTTTTTGGCCATGCTGCTGGATTGATTTTTCAGGAGGCGCAAAATTAGGTTTTTTTTCAAAGGCCCCAAGTTATATTTAGGAGGCAGTGTCTCGGGGGCGGGCCCCCACATTTGGCCGAAGGCCTAAGCTGCCCCATTGCTGGCGCTACCCTACCTTCGCAGTATGTTTCTGCAGCAAATACACCTGATGGATTTCAAAAGCTGGGAGGAGGTGGAATACCGTTTTTCCCCTAAGCTCAATTGCTTTGTGGGGCCCAATGGCTCGGGGAAGACCAATCTCCTGGATGCGATCCATTATCTGAGCCTGGCCAAGAGTTATTTCTCCCACCAGGATCAGCAAAATATAAGGGAAGGGGGCGACTTTTTTGTGGTGGAAGGCCACTTTGTGCGCGATGAGGAAGCGGTGCATATTCACTGTGCGCTCAAGCGGGGCGGTAAAAAACAGCTCAGAAGAAATAAGAAGGAATACGACCGGCTGGCGGATCATATCGGTCATTTTCCTAACGTGGTGATCTCTCCTTACGACCGGGATATCATTACGGAAGGGGGCGAGGTAAGACGCCGTTTTATGGACAGCGTCATCAGCCAGGGTGATGCGCAGTACCTGCACCATCTTATGCGCTACCAGAAGGCGCTCCAGCAGCGCAATGCCCTGCTTAAACAAATGGGCCGGCAGGGAAGCTTTGACCGGGCGCAACTGTCGGTATACGATCACGAGCTGGCGCTCCATGCGGCCCCTATTATGGAGGCGCGTCAGGCCTTTGTACTAGCCCTTACGGAGCGCTTGCAGCATTACTATCGGCTTATAAGCGATGGGCAGGAAGAAGCGGGTATACAGTACCGCAGCAAGCTGCTGGAGCGTCCTCTCGAATCCTGGCTAGAGGAGCGCCTGGAGCGCGACCGGCTATACCAGTATACCAGCGTGGGTAGTCATCGCGATGATCTCCTATTCCTGTTAAATGAAAAGGCCATTCGGCAATTCGGCTCGCAAGGCCAGCAAAAATCCTTCCTCATAGCGCTCAAACTGGCGCAGTACGACTTCTTGAAAGAGAAGCAAAATACCATTCCCATTCTATTGCTGGATGATATTTTTGATAAGCTGGATGAGCAGCGGGTAGCAGCCTTAGTAAAGCTGGTGCATGATCAGGATTTTGGTCAAATTTTTATCACCGATACGCACCCAGAGCGCACGGAACGGCTGGTGAAACAAATAGACCCGGAGGCAGCGCTATTCAGCACCCATCCTAACCCCGCAACGCAAGTACATGAAAAAACAGAATGAAGTAAATCTGGGAGAAGCTATTCGGGATTTCATCCGCCGGAACGAACTGGACGATAAGCTATTGGAAACCGAGATATATCAGCGCTGGGAGGAACTGGCGGGGAAAGCCGTCAATCTGAAAACGCGCGAGGTGCGGTATTGGCGCGGCCGGCTGGTGGTGCGGGTGAGTTCCCCGGCCTTGCGCCAGGAGCTGCAGCTGCGGCGGGAAGCCCTGCGCGAGCAGATCAATCAGCGGCTGAAAAACCGGCCGGTGGAAACGCTGGAAATCCGCTAGCTG
>JAVLBR010000273.1:0-2200 GCA_031581125.1 Schleiferiaceae bacterium
GGGAATAATTTGCTGCAGTCCCGCCCGTCATATTCGTCCAGTTGGTGCCGTTATACACCTGCATTTCCCCGTTACTGCCACAGTTGCTGCACCATACCGTTAGGCCCGCAGGCGGATTGCTAATGTTGTCTCGTTCGCCTGCAGTCAAACGAGGTGGCAATAAACCTTTATCGGTAGCGGTTATATCTAGGGCGGCGGCATTATCGGGCGTATTGGTACCTACGCCTACTTGGGCATGAGCGGTTCCGATTCCGGCAAATACCAGTAAGGCGCTTAGAAGGGTGGTTTTTAGTTTCATGTTTAGGTGGTTTGGGGGTTTAGAATGATATCAGGTGTAAGTTTTTGAGGGGGTTCTAAAAGGAGTAGCTTGACTTGCTGATGCAGTTGCTGAAGCTAGTTAGGCTTACCCCTAAATCACGGCAGATCGCAGCTGCGCTCTTGCCGACCTCCTACTCCTTTGGCGCATTGAGAATAAGCGTTTTGGTAAATCTTGATTTCTTCATATCCACCGCCTAAAGGTAAAAATTCGAATTTAACCTGTCCAAAATTTGGGGGAGGATACAACTCTCGCCATCTGAAACTTTCTCACATCCGCTGCTCTATCCACGCCTTAATATGCCTTACATTTTTAAGTTCTTTAAGGATTTTGCGGTCGCCATCCAGCAAGTAGTAGGTAGGCGTGGCGTACACATGGTAGTCCAGGACGGCTTGGCTTTGCCATTTTTTAAAGTCGGTCGTGCTTACAAATGGTAGGGTTTTGGCAAATTCGGTGAAGGCCTCCGGACTCTCATCGAGAGAAACCAGAATAACTTCTCCCTCCTTTTCTTTAATTTCCGGATAGAGGCGCGCCAGCTTGGGCATGGCTTTGGTGCAGTGCGGACACCAGCCGGCCGCAAATACTACTACATAAAACTGGGCATCTAATGCACTCATGCGGGGGGCGGCTACCCCGGAGGAGAAAAAGGTGTTCTCACCGAATTTAATGTCCGGGGCGGTCTCGCCTTCTGCCATTTCGCCATACTTATGGAGCCTGTGGGCTAAGTCCTCCTGGAGACAATCACAGGCAAGGGTATCCGCTAACAGCTGCCGAGCCAGGTACTCGCTGGAAGTAAACAGACTGCGCTCTTCTAGCACCGTAAACCAGCGCCGGGCTATTAAATCCCGGCGGGCGTCCTTGCCCTCAAACTGTCCTAGCATGCGGTCAATGGAGTGATTCAAATCTTTGTAAACCGAATCTAAGGGGCCGCTGCTGTTTTCGATAAACCAAATGTGGTTTTCGATGGCTTCTTTGAGTAAGCCACTTTTCTTCCAGCGCTCGTCGGCATAGTTAAGCGCCTGCAAGGCTTCGCGGGTAGCGGGGATTTCATCGGTGCGGTATTGCGCTACCTGGGATACGCTGCTCAAGAGTTTGCGACGCGGCAGAAACCACTTCACGTAGCTGTCCGGGGGAAGTTTATCTACAAAAGACTGCTCCGCCTGGCGTAAACGTGCTATTTCGCTTTGAATGGCTTTACGGGGCGCGCTTTGCTTTAACAACAGGCTATCCGTTTGGTAATACTTCCGCAAAAAGGCCCAGGCATTGAGCACTTCCTCTCGCTTGGGTTGCTCGGTACTGTATCGTACCAAAGCCTGATTTTCCTGCCCTTGTAAAATTTGCAAATTTTCTCTCATGTGAGGGGCTTCCGCTTTTAGCCGGGTCGGCTGTGGGGCCAAAAAGATCATTAAAGGTTTGTTTTTCCCTGCTTGCAGCAGGCCCATGCCGTGATCTGTGCGGCCATAGGCCAAATGAAAACGACCCTCTGCATCGGTGGTGGTGCTATCGATGAGGTAAGTGCCAAAATCATCAAAACCTTTAAGCCGAAGCGTTTGGCCGGGGAGCCGCGAAAATTGCCCTTGGATGGCTTGGGCGGAGGCTCCAAGGGAAAGGATACTGATGACCAATAGGCATACATATCTCATAAGGCAAAAAATTGGGGGGCGGGAATAGAAAAAGGGTTTGTGACAGAAAAAAGGAATAAACCATTTTAACCGCCCTGTAGCATTGGCACAGGGCGGCCAAAATAACCATACCACCCTGTTTACCCCGTTGTATTACAGCGAAGCATACAACTGGGGCGGGACGGTATGGTTAAGGGTCAAAAGAGTTAAATCGCTTCGCTCATCAAAGTGTTAATCCTTAAGGCAGCGGACGGAAAAGCCG
>JAVLBR010000274.1:0-2199 GCA_031581125.1 Schleiferiaceae bacterium
CTAATTAATACTCCCCATCACCCTTTCCATAAACTCATTCAAGGCCTTCTTGCGGTCTTTACCGTCTTTGATAGCTTGCTGTACCTCGAGGGCGCCATAGAAATTGGACAGGAGCTCGCCCACCACCTCCAGCTCTTCGTCTTTAATGCCCTTGGCCTCGGCCATGTGTTCCAGCAGTTCGGTGGTTTCTTTTACCCAGTCTTCGTCGTTTTGCTCGATGAAGTCCAGGGTGTGCTTGATAATGGGTAGTCGCATAGGGGGTGTTTTTGGAAGCTTATTAAGGAGCCTAAAATAAGGAAAGCCATGCTTTCCCCTTTTTAGGCGGCACAAAGGAAAATAAACTTTAATTATCAAAAGTGATATCCGATAGATAGACGACCCATACGGGAAGAAACTCCACCGGGTACCCTTACCTCACGTTCAGTATGCTCGTGAACTTTCTGCCTTCACAACTTACTATCATGACGTAGATGCCTTTGGTAAAGTCTTGAATATCAATTTTAGCGGATGGGTTATCAATGGTTTTGACGTGCGCGCCCCCTTGGGTGTAAAAGGCGATCTGGCTTAAGGCACAGGGAAGGTTTTCCACTCGTACATAATCGGTAGCGGGGTTGGGGTAGATGTGGATCGCGGGCTCCACCCGGCCTCTTTCTATTTGCGATAAAGCAAAATCAGGGATTTTGGTGATGGTAAACTTGGTTTCGCCGGTACTCCATGCTTCGGAGTGGATGGTCTTGACAAAAAGGTCCTTGGATTTTTCATCATAGGTAAGACCGTAGGGTGTATGGTTTTTAGCCCCGAAAAGACGAATGCTATCTCTGCCATTCTGGTTAAACCGGTAAATCACCACTTCCCGGTACTCGGGGGCGGTACGTCCCACGTAACTAAAAGGAGCGGCCGAAGCAATAAACCCTTGATGGGATGGACGGTCGAAGGCAAAGCCATAACCTCGCTCATCTACTAAACTGTCACCCAGGGCGCTTTCGATAGTATTGCTGCCATTCCAGTTCCTTTCTGCCAGGTAGGTTTGAAGGGTAAAGTTGGGGCTGCTGACATTTTTAAGGAGATTGCCCGTTCCTACGGCATAGATTTTTTGGTCTGTAAAGGCGTAGCCGCTTATCTGTGCGGGAGAAAAAAATATATTATTGGTGGGGAATGGAGTCACCGTATCTGGCGAAAGACTTTGGATGTCAAAAGAAGCTACCACCGCACCAAATCGATATCCCAGAAGAAAATTTGTGCTGTCTCGCGGGTCGGAATAGGGACCGAGCACATTCCCCGCAAGCATGGGGTAGTGGACGGCCGTGGTCGAATCGATGAGTATGTCATTACTTCTTTTAACATTACCCGTGTAATCCCGGGCCTTCAACGTAACGGTATCCGGAACCGTTAAGGGCCGATCAGGAGGCTCCATTTGCAGCACTTCGTTATGGAGGGTTCTTGGAAACACGCTTATGGCGCCAGGTTGTGGGGTTTTTTTAAGGAGCTGTAAACGCCCTGTACCCGGCTTGTAGCGGTAATTATACCAAGTTGTTAAGGTGTCATCGAATAGTATGGTGGTAAAAGTGAGGCTATCCCCCGGACGGTGCGGAATAATAATAAATTGGCTTAGGTAGGGCCTGTTGCTCGCAGTGATTATGGTATCAAAGGGGATCTCGTCTTTAAGGCTGAGGTCCCTTTTCCGGAATACCCGCAATACAAATTGAGCGGTGGTAGGATTTAAGTAATAAGGAGAGACATCGAACAACAGGCTATCGTCGTTTTCGGGAAACATGACCCCGGAAAGGTCATTGGTGCCCGTCGGGTCGGTGCTCCAGGTGGTGCCGGGGTAATTTTGGGCGCCTAATTTAGCGGCTGTAGAAAAAACCAGCAGGGCTACGAGCCCTGCTGGTAAAATTGATTTGAATAAGTTCATAGGTTCTATTTACAGGTTATAATGCCATAATAAAAGCTTCCGCCGTGAAAGTAACGGTCATTATGGTAGGAGTTGTAACCATTTAATCCTGAAAATGGATTAGCCATTACATCGTAGGAGCGGTAGTTTGTAGAATGGAATTCTATCTGGGGGTTGGTTTGCTGGGCAATGGCCAGGCCGTAATCGCTGATCGTATCCATATCCGCATACAACGATTGCCAGGCCGCATTATTTTGACCCAGGCATTGGTTGGTATTACCGCTCCAGGGGACATTGACGATGTT
>JAVLBR010000036.1:0-17733 GCA_031581125.1 Schleiferiaceae bacterium
AGGTCAGTTTGGTTTACGGAAGTTTGGAGCGGCTTCATCAGGTAGTGGGCCGGACCCTTGGGAGTATATTAGAAAGTGTGTCATCGTTGCTTTCAGGGGGATGGCGCCAGCGGACACCCCCCGCGCTGCCCTTCTTAAAAAAAGGAGGTTTTGGGGTGGTTGCCTCCTAGTTAGTGTTTGTCCATACAGTCGAGTGTCTGTCCTAGAAAGTTGGTCAGCGAGGCTTGCGCAGCTTCAAAAAGCGGAGTTTACTAGGGTAAATGAGTATTTTTGAAGCAAGCGTAACGAAGCTGACCGACTTTATAGACAGACACTAAAATTTTACGCGTATTCCTAATCTTCCCTATACCTTCCTGATCGCTTTAAAGTAAGGCCCATAACGGGGCCGAAATGGCGGCCGCTGCCGGACCCACATTTGGCCGGCAGGCCTAATAAAGCAAAAGGCTAAAAATTATACTATCTTAGAGGCCTAAATGCCAACACCATGAATGAGACGCCGGTATGGGCCATAGCGCCGGAAGAGGCTGGGCTGGAAATTCCCTATTTTGAAGTGGGGGTTTCGGCCGGGGCGCCCTCTTATGTTTCGGAATATTTTGAAAGTACGATCAACCTGAACGAGGAGCTGGTGGCCAATCCCAAGGCCACCTTCTGCGTGCGGGTAAGCGGCCAGTCCATGATAGGGGCGGGCATAGACGATGGCGACCTGCTGATCGTAGACCGCGATAAGGAACCGTGCGACCGCCACATTGTGCTGGCGGTGATCAACGGAGACTTTACCGTAAAACGGCTCCAGAAACGGGCCAAACGCCTTTACCTGCTGCCGGAAAACGAGGCCTTTTCGCCCCTGGAGATTACCCCTTTTATGGATTTTCGCGTATGGGGCGTGGTAACCGGGGTGATCAAAAAAATGGCCGATTAGCGCGCATGCCGGTTTAAAAAACGCTCCTCTTCCTCGGTAAGGCTGGCGCGCCCTTCCGTCTGAATTTTTTCCAGTATCCGGTTAAATTCGTCTTCCCGTGCCTTGCGCTGCGCGCGGTAATGATCGTCTACATCCCAATTTTCTCTTCCCGTAGGCTGGGTCATGCCCAGCAAGCCGGGCTTTACCAGCCGGATGACCAGAAATACGGCCGCCGGAACCGCTATGTAGATGAGGGTGAGGGGGTGCTGCTGGGCCAGGTCGGGCCGCAGGGCAATGGCCAGCAGCAGTCCACTTAAAGCGCCGCCCAGATGGGCTTCGTGCCCGATGCCATCGCTTCCCCGGTTCATCCCGTACATACTGTATAAAATGAAGCCAATGCCAAATATCCAGGCCGGGAAAGGTATGGGCAGCAGGATAAAGGCCAGTTTCATGCCCGGATTGAAAACGATGGCGGCGTACACCACCCCGCTTACCGCCCCGCTGGCCCCAACGGCGCTGTAAGAAAGATTCTGGCGCTGGAGCGCCAGAGACAAAACATTGCCCCCCAGCAGACTAAGGGTGTACAGCAAGAGAAACCCCAGCGCCCCCAAGCGTTGCTCCACTACGCCGGCAAAAAAGTAGAAGGAGAGCATATTGAACAGCAAGTGAGACCAGCTGACGTGCAGAAAACCAGCCGTGATAAGGCGGTACCACTGTCCCTGCCGCACGGGCCGTACCTGAAAGAGTAAGCGCTGAAAGAGATCCTGCCGCCGAAAGGCATAGGCGGTAAGGGCTACATTGGCGGCGAGCAGGAGCAGGGCAGTGGGGGTAAGCATAGCAGGTGGAATACGCAAAAGGCAAATTTACGATCTAGCGGCGCAGTACCCGAGGCCAGGGCAAGGCAGGGGTATTTTTCACCGCGAGGGCCCGTGTAGAAAGAGGCCTTCCATCTTGGCCTAAGACCTTACTTTTGTCCCGCTTCCACTATTTAGTGTCTGTCTATAAAGTCCAATAACTTCGTTGCGGTCGTCCTCAAAATCCTCATTTACTGTAGTAAACTGCGGTTTTATCGTCCTCTCGCGCCTCGTTCTTGAACTTTCTAGAACAGACACCAGACAGTATGGACAGACACTATTTAATTACCCACTTATGCGATACCAGCGGCGCGGCTTATCCAATGAGCAATTAAAAGAATTTTACCGCCACCTGCTCCTGCCTCGGCTCATTGAGGAAAAAATGCTCATAGCCCTGCGCCAGGGGCGTATTTCCAAGTGGTTTAGCGGCTACGGCCAGGAGGCTATTTCGGTAGGCGCTGCGCTGGCCATGGCGCAAGATGAGTACCTGCTGCCCATGCACCGCAACCTGGGCATGTTTACCACTCGCCAGGTGCCCCTGGAAAAGCTTTTTGCGCAATTTCTGGGCAAAGAAGCAGGCTTTACCAAGGGACGGGACCGCAGCTTTCACTTTGGCAGCCCCGCCCATCACCTGGTGGGCATGATCTCCCACCTGGGGCCGCAATTGGGCATTGCCGACGGGATAGCCCTGGCCCGCCAGCTCCAGAAGGAGCAGAAGCTCACCCTGGTGGTAAGCGGCGACGGGGGCGCCAGCGAGGGCGATTTTCACGAGGCGCTCAACGTAGCCGCCGTCTGGAAGCTACCCGCCATATTCCTCATCGAAAATAATCAATGGGGCCTCTCCACCCCCAGCCACGAGCAGTTTGCCTTCAAAAGTTTTGTTTACAAGGCCATTGGCTACGGTGTAAAGGGCAAAAGTGTAGATGGCAACAACCTCCTGGAGGTGTATCACGCCATAGAAGATATTCGCCGGGAGATGGGCCAGGCGCCCCTACCGTTCATCCTGGAATGCCGCACCTTTCGCATGCGGGGGCACGAGGAAGCCAGTGGCACCAAGTACTACCCCGAAGGCCTGCAAGACAAATGGGCCAAAAAAGACCCCATCGAAAATTTTCGCGCCTTCCTGCTCAACGAGGGCATCATGAGCCCCGAGGAAAACGAACGTTATACCAATGAGCTCAAAGCCGACATCACCGGGGCCTTTGATAAAGCCTATGCCCTCCCCGACCCCACTTACGACCCCGAGCAGGAAAAGGCAGACCTCTTTGCCCCCCACCAGCCCGCGCGGGATGAGCTCGCCTCCAGCGATCGCGAACTGCGCTTCATAGACGCCATCCACGAGGGCCTGGGACAGGCCCTGGAGACCCATCCGGAGCTGGTTTTGATGGGGCAGGACATTGCCGATTACGGCGGCGTTTTTAAAGCCACCGCCGGACTGATGGAGAAATACGGCAAAGAACGCGTTCGCAACACCCCGCTTTGCGAGGCCGCCATCCTGGGCAGCGCACTGGGCTTGAGTATAGCCGGCCATAAAGCCATGGTGGAGATGCAGTTTGCCGACTTCGTAACGGAGGGCTTCAATCAAATCGTAAATAACCTGGCCAAAATCCACTACCGCTGGGGCCAAAATGCCGACGTAGTGGTACGTATGCCTACGGGAGCGGGTGTAGCCGCCGGTCCTTTTCACAGCCAGAGCAATGAAGCCTGGTTTACCCACACCCCCGGCCTCAAAGTGGCTTATCCCGCTTTCCCCGAAGACGCCAAGGGCCTCCTGCTGGAAGCCTTTGCCGATCCCAACCCCGTGCTCTTTTTTGAGCACAAGGCCCTCTATCGTTCCGTCCGCGGGAAGGTTCCCGCGGCCGCCTACCGTTTACCCTTTGGTAAAGCCCGGGTGCTGCGCGAGGGTAGCCAGGCTACGGTAATCACCTATGGCGCGGGCGTTCACTGGATGCTGGAGCTGCTGGAAGAGCAGGCCTATGACCTCACCCTCATAGACCTGCGCACCCTGGCCCCCCTGGATATGGACACCCTCGAAAAAGCCGTCCGCCGCACTGGCAAAGCGCTTATCCTCCAGGAAGATGTAGAGCTGGGCGGCATAGCCTCCGACCTGGCCGCCCGGCTTACCGAGCGCTGTTTTCCTTATTTGGACGCCCCTATTCAGCGGGTCACCAGCGAAAATACCCCGGTTCCCTTTGCCCCCACCCTGGAGCAAGGCTTCCTGGCCCGTAGGAAGCTCCAGCCGGCTTTGCAAGCATTAATGGCTTATTAAAGCCCCCCCGTTCTATAAGTAGCCTGGTTCAGCCCCCTCCCTATCCAAATATTACCCCAAGCTTACTTAATAAGAGCGTTAAGAAACCATAACCAGGCCCAGTAGCATTGTTTAAAATGTCCATAAAGCCAAATCTCGCCACTGGCCAGCCTACGCTTTTGTCGTGCTCTCGCGCCTCCCAGAATACTTTCGGGCAGGCCCCGAATGCTATCGGGGTAGGATGTTTTTGAACATTCTAGACCATACCCCCGAACGTATGGATAAACGCTAAATAATTACCTTCGTTTCACCAAATTTTCTATGGACTCGCCCCTTTTTAACCGACCCAAATTCCCCCTCTCTCGTTATGCCTACACTCCGCTTCCTCTACTTGCTTCCCTTCCTGATAAGCCTTAGCGCTTGCGGGGGAGGCCCCCAGCCCGCCCCGGAAAAAACAATCGTCTCCTCTGATACTGCGCAAGCCGCCTCCCGCGCGCGCGAATTCTTGAGCAGCGACGAGTCGACCCGCCCCTGCCTCCGCCTGCCCGCAGAAGGGCAAGCCCCCCCTGCCAGCGCCGGTGCTACCTTCATCGACACCAGCTACCTCCGCGACAGCCTCCTCACCATCGCCTTCCACTACAGCGGTTGCCAAAAAGGCAGCTACCGGCTCTACCGCCAGAGCCCCGCTACCCAGGGCAAGCGCAGCTTTCCCCTGGCCCTACTGCTCACCGTCCGGGAAGCCGGCCGCTGCGAGATGATCCTGCGCGATACCAGCTGCATCGACCTCTCCCACCTCCCTTACCGCGGCCCCGAAGTAGCGATAAGCCTAAATCGCGGCCAGGTGCAGCACTTCTACCGGCCCTGAGCGCCACCAGGCATACCCCCTCGCCTGGGCATTCAACTATTTTTATTTTACAGGCCTCACCGGCCAAATGTACCGGCGCGGCCAGCTCACATTTTCCGGCAGTAAAGCTACGCTCAACCTACCCGGGCTGCCCAAAGGGAGCTACATCTTGTTCCTGAAAGCAAAGAAGAGGCGGTAGCGGACAAGGGTGATGTTGGTGTGCTAGAAGCCTTCCGCTAATTCCCGCGACTGATTACCTTTGCACTTTAATGAACTTTCTCTATCCCGGATTTCTGTGGGCGCTCACCGCGCTGGCCATTCCCCTGGCCATTCACCTCTTTCAGTTTCGCCGCTACCGGACGCTTTATTTCCCGCAAACCCGCTTCCTTCAGCAAGTTCAGCAAAACACCCGCTCCCTGCGCCGCCTGCGCCATTGGTTTATCCTTCTGCTGCGCATGCTAGCCCTCGCCGCCCTGGTTTTCGCCTTTGCGCGGCCCTATTTCCCCGCCAGCGGGGGCGCCGCCCCGGGCCAGAAGCAAGCCTTTGCCCTCTATCTGGACAATTCCTACAGCATGACCCTCAGCGGTCCGCAGGGGCCCCTGCTCAATCAGGCCCGCGAACAAGCGGCCCGGCTCATCTCTTCCCTTCCCCGCCAAGCCCGCGTGCGGGTGCTCACCAACGATTTTACCCCCCGCCAGCAGCGCTACCACAGCCCCTCCCAGGCCCTCCGCCTCATCGACCAGATCCAGCCCAGCCCCGCCTACCGCCCCGGCACCGCCATCCAGGAGCGCATTAAGGCCTCCCGGCCAAATGTGCCTCAAGCCGACTCCAGCCAGGTCCAGGTTTTTTGGTTTTCCGACTTCCAGCAGCAGCCTTTTGGTGCCCTGGACTTTGCCAATAGCCCCCAGTGGCGCCATCACCTCATCCCCCTCCAGCCCCGTACCACGGAGGCCAACCTGAGCATCGACTCCCTTTGGTGGGGAAGACCTGTTTTGCAACCCGGCTTTGAGCAGACCCTTCGCATCCGGGTGCGCAATCACGATAGCAACGCCGTGAAAGACCTGCCCCTCAAAACCCGTATCAACGGCCAGCTCGTAGGCAGTTCCACCCTTACCGTACCCGCCCTCAGTACCGCCACCGCCACCTTCTACTACACCCCTCAAGAAATGGGGCATTACCGCGGCCGGGTCCAGATCGAGGGCGAATCTATTTCCTTTGACAATACCCTTTATTTCGCCTTTTCTACCCGCCAGCCCACCCGGGTGGTTTCCCTGGACCTGCAAGGCGAGCTGCCCCTGCTCGAACGGCTCTATGCGGACAGCCTCTTCCAGTATCAATCCTATGCCCTTGACAATATAGATTACGGCGCCCTGGCTGAAGCCCAACTAGTGCTGGTCCAAGCCAGCCAAACCCCCAGCAGTGGGCTGATAGAAGCCCTCCAAAAACGCATGGCCGAAGGTGGGCACCTCTGGCTGGTTCCCAGCCGCCAGGAAAGCAGCACCCGCCAATGGTTTCAGGCGCTCAATCTTAAGCCCGCCCCCGCCGCTTTTCGGCCCGATACCCTCCGTGCCCGCACCATCCACCGCCAAGACCCCTTTTACGAGGGCGTTTTTGAAAAGCCTCCGGAAGACGCCCGCCTGCCACGGGTGTACGGCTATTATCCCCTCCCCCGGGAAAAGCGCCGCCCCCTCTTAAGCCTCAGCAATGGCGATCCACTGGTGGCCTATTACCCCCAGGGAGCCGGAAAAGTCTTTGTGAGCGCCGTTCCGCCGGAGCCGGAAAGCAGCGCCTTTTACCGCCACCCCATCGCCGTACCCCTCTTGCTCAACGCGGCCCTTTTTCAAGCTTCCTTTCCCACCCCCTATTTGCGCGCGGGCCGGTCGGGCGCCTTCCTCAACTTTCCCCTTCCTTCCCAGGGGGAGCAGGCGGCTCATTTGGAAACACCAAAAGGAGAGCTGATCCCGCCGCAACGGCAGAAAGCCGGGAAACTTAAAATTTTTCTCCCGCCCTCACATTTGGCCCCCGGCCAATACCCCCTGCGCCTGGATACCGCCCTGCTGGGCTATGCCGCCGTCAACGGGCATCCGCAGGAAAGTATCCTGCGCTACCGGGCGCTGCAGCAAAGGCTGCCAGCGCAAACGCTGGCCCCCACCCAAGGCGGAGAATGGCCCCAGCAAATAGAAACGAATTTTCAAGGCGAACCCCTGAGCAGCTGGTTTATCGGTTTTGGCCTCCTTATGCTGCTCATGGAAATGGCCACCCTTAAACTTTGGCGTTCATGAAAAAAGAGGCTGCGCTCAAATTAAGCCAGGTGACCATCATAGACCCGGGCGGGCCGCATCACGGCACCTGTACGGATGTGTATCTGAGCCAAGATCGCATCGTAGGCATAGGTGGAGAAAGGACGGCCCGGGAAACGGTAGCCGGGAGCGACCTGCACTTAAGTCCCGGCTGGATGGATATGCGGGTGAATTTTCGCGATCCCGGCGGGGAAGACAAGGAAGACCTCTCTACCGGCTGCCAGGCTGCGCTCAGCGCCGGTTTTACGGCCGTGGGGCTTTCGCCAGAGCTGGCCCCCGCTACCGACCATAAAGCGCAGGTAGAGTACCTCCTGCATCAAAACGATAAAACACCCCTCCAGCTCTTCCCCTTTGCCAGCCTGAGCCAGGGCCTTCAGGGCACCGACCTGAGCGAAATGTATGACCTCTACCGGGCCGGAGCGGTGGGCTTTAGCCACGGTACCCAGGCCGTAGAAAACAGCGCCCTGCTACGACTGGCCCTGCTCTACGCGCGGGAATTTGCCCCGCCGCTGCACCTCACCGCTTACGATCCAGCGCTGCGGGGCAGCGGCCAGATGCACGAAGGCCCCATGAGCACCTGGCTGGGCATGAACGGCCTGCCCGTACTAAGTGATACGGTGGGCTTGCTGCGCAACCTCCACCTGGCCGCCTACGCCGAAACGGGCCTGCACTGCCAGCGCATTAGCTCTGCCGCCGAGCTGGCTATTCTGCGCGAAGCGCAAAAAGAGCGTCCCGGCATAACCGCCGATGTGAACCTGACCAATTTGCTCTTTACCGACCAAGACCTGCAAGACTATCCGTCCGACTTGAAAGTGCTGCCTCCCCTGCGCAGCCGGGAAGACCAAAACGCCCTTCGCCAGGCCCTGAAAGACGGCGTGCTAAGCGTCATCACCAGCGACCACCAACCCCACCGCCCGGAAGATAAATTTTGCGAGTTTGAGCGCGCCGCCTGGGGCGCCGCCGGCATGGAAACTTTTTTTGGGGCTTTATGGGGGGCGCTGCATCAGGATTTTGAACTGGAAACCCTCCTGCCCCTCTTTGCCCACCAGCCCCGCCGGCTCCTGGGCCTGCCGATACCGCATATCCAAGAAGATGTTCCGGCAGACCTCACCCTTTTTGACCCCCACCAGGAGTGGCAACTTACCGCCACCGAAGCCCTAAGCCGCGCGGCCAATAACCCCTGGCTGAACCGCCCCCTCCGTGGCCGGGCAGTAGGGGTGATCAGCAAGGGCACTACCCTTCTCTGGAAAGACCGCCTGCGATGATTCTGGGCTACGAAGCCAAGCGGGTATTTCACAACCGCAGTGGCCTGGGCAACTACGGCCGCAACCTGATCCGGGCCCTGGCAGAACATCAGCCCGATAATCAGTACCTCCTCTACAACTACAAAGCGGGGCCCATTCCCTTTGCGCCAAGCCCCAAGGTCCACGAGATCCGGCCGCCCCAAAAAGGCGCCCTGCTGGCCCAGCTCTGGCGGCAGCGCCTGGTAAGCGGCCGGGCCGCCCGGGACGGGGTAGCCATTTTTCACGGCTTGAGTGCCGAGCTTCCTTACGGCCTGCCCGCCCGCGGCATTCGCTCGGTGGTGACGGTGCACGACCTCATTTTTAAGCGTTTTCCCCATTACTACCAGCGGGTAGACCGCAACCTCTACCTGCGTAAGCTGAACCATGCCTGCCGCATAGCCGATCGCGTAGTGGCGGTAAGCCGCCAAACCCGGGCGGACCTGATTCATTTTCTGGGCGTACCCGCCGAAAAAATCCTGGTGGTGCACCAGGGGTGTGCGCCGGCCTTCTGGGAAAAGCAGGAAGCTGCCAGTGCCGACCTCCGTCAGCGTTACCAATTGCCCGAAGAATATGTGCTCTTTGTGGGCACGCTGGAGCCCCGGAAAAACCCCGTGCTGGTGGCCCAGGCCTGTGCCCAGTTAAACATCCCCCTGGTGCTGGTGGGCCGCGCCACCCGCTACTGGCAGAAGTTCCTCCGCCAGGCCTCTCCGGCCCAGCAAAAAATCTTGCACCACCGGCAGGTAAGCGCCCTGCCCGACCTGGCCGCCCTGTACCAAAACGCCCAGTGCCTAGTTTACCCTTCCCAATTTGAGGGATTTGGCATCCCCCTGCTGGAAGCCCTGGCGGGCGGTACACCGGTAATCACTGCGGACAACAGCGCCCTACCGGAAGTAGCGGGCCCGGGCGGTCTCTTACTGGACGAGGTGACAGCAGAAACATTGATCGAAGCCCTGCAACTCCTTTGGCGGAAGCCGGAAAAAAGGGCGGCGCTGGCCGCGGCGGGCCGCGGCCATGTGCAACAATTCACGGACGCGGTGCTGGCCCGGCAGTGGCAGGGGCTGTATCAAGAAATGCTGGCCCCATGACCCCCATCAGTGCCGTGATCATAACCCGCAACGAGGCGGATAACATAGCGCGCTGCCTGCGCTCCCTGGCGGGCATCGCCGATGAGTGCCTGGTGCTGGACAGCCAGAGCGAAGATGATACGGTAACGCAGGCGGAAGCCCTGGGGGCGCGCGTGCTTTCCGTGGAATGGCAAGGCTACGCGGCGACCAAAAACCAGGGGCACCGGGAGGCCCGCTATCCTTACATCCTGTCTCTGGATGCGGACGAGGCCCTGAGCCCGGCGCTGCAAAGTAGCCTTAAAGCCGCCAAGACGGCGGGCCTGCAGGGCGCATATCAGGTAAACCGGCTCAACTTTTACGAAGGGCGCCCTATCCGGCACGGCGGCTTCTATCCGGACCGCAAAATCCGCCTTTTTCACCGAGAGGAAGCGCGCTGGGAAGGGGCTTACGTGCACGAAACATTGCAGGTGAAGGCGGGTGTGGCGGTGCATCACCTGCCGGGCGACCTACTCCACTACAGCTACGCCCACCGCCGCGAACACGAAGAACGCCTGCGCCGCTACGCCCACCTGGCCGCGCAGCGGCTGCGGGGCCGCCCGGGCCTTTTTTGGAAGATGTGGCTGAGCCCCGCCTGGCGGTTTTTGCAGACCTACTTGTTGCGGGGCGGTTTTCTAGACGGCGCGGCCGGTTTTCACCTCTGCCGGCTTACCGCCAAGGAGGTTTTTTTGAAATACCGCTGGGCCCGGCAAGGCAGAATTTCCTAAAAAAAGCCATCGCTCTTCCCGACGGGAAAAGCGATGGCTTGTTGGAATGGTGGGATCCTTATTGATCCTTGCCTTGATAGCGATCGTAGGCCTTCTTACCACCGTAGGCGGCGCCGGCGGCCGCTAGCAGGGCGATGCCGCCTAGCGGGGCGGGGTTGTTACTACCCGGCGGAGGCGGTGGGGCCTGCGCCAGTAGACTTCAGGTGGTAAACAAAAAGGCGATGAGCAAAAGGGTTTGGAAAATTTTCATGGCGATTGTTTTTGCGGGTTGATCTTCTTCCAGTGGGCTTATCGGAGGTACACTTTGTGGTGACTGCTTTCGCCTGCGCTGTTTTGCGTTTCCAATAGGTAAACCCCTTTGGGCAGGTGGCTAACCGAAAGTTCGTGGCGGAGCATGCCCGGCGAGGCCTGGCGGACCGTCCGGCCGCTGACGCTGCGTAGGATCACTTTTTCCAGGGGGCTGTTTTGCAGGCGGCTGTCCACGATGAGAGATGCCCCGCGCTGGAAGTACAGCAGTTCGCCGCTGCGGGCATTTTCTTCCTCTATACCCACAAAGGGCTGGCTGCTGATCAGCAGGTAGAAGCGGCCGCGGATGGCGCCGGGTTGGTTGACCGCAAAGCGGTAATCGGTTTGCTTCAAATTGGTGACCGTACCCTGGGCGCTATCCAGTAGGGCGATGGTATACCCCGGCCAGTTGTTTAAAGAGTCCAGGGCAATGGTGTATTGTCCCGTTTGCCCCGCATCCAGGCCGAGGGGGATTATTTTATCCTGGGAGAGGTCCTGGTCCAATGCTTGAATAGCCAGTTCCTTGTTTCCCTGGAGGGAGTAGAAAGCGATGTCGGGATTGCCCTTTAATTTAAGAGCGTCCCAGCCCTCGTCGTACTGAGCGGTAGCTTGGGGGGAAAGGGCCATTAAGATGTTATTGTGCTGCCCGCTATCGTGGCGAGCGGCCAGCCAAAAGCGGTAGCGAGGCGGGCGGGTACTTTTAAAGAACATATCATTACCCTCAGCGGTCCGCATGCTATTGTGGAACACGACCTCATTGAGGGGCTGAGCGACTCTCACAACAAAGCCTTGGCCGGTGGTAGCCAGGCTATCGGCCGGGCTTTGGGTGGCTCCGCTTTTGTTTACGGTGAGGTAGTCTCGGCTTTGGGGGGAATTGTTTTGAAGCGCTGCCGCATGGTGCCAAAAATAGGCATCCCCGGTCAGCTTTGGATTGGCATTAAAAAAGCGAAAAAGACCTATAGCCGAAGGGTAAGGATTTCCAAGGGCAATAAAGGTCCCGGCCGGAGCAGTAAGCAAGGTGTCTCGCAAGGTTCCGTTATGCACTTCCCCACTAAAGACGCGCGTATCCCTAAATTGCGCGCCTCCACTGGCATTTCCCGTGACAAAATAGCCCCGGCCCGATTGCATTTTGCCGGTGGGGTAAGCAGCCCAATTTTGGGCTGCCAGGTCGAATTCATAGCGATCAGCTTGATTGGTATTCGCAAAAACCGACTCAATTTGGGCATTCTTAACCGGTGAGCTCCAGAGAGAATAGTAGGTAGGGTTACCATAAAGCCCGGTTTGGCGCCGCACGTGGTAGGTCCCGGTGGTGGTGTTTTGATCTAGCGGAGCGGTTTGTACCAGGGAGGCTCCATCTGTAAGGGTCACCGTACCGGCATTGTCTATTCGCTCTGCCAGAGTAAGGCTTGCGTTCGGACTTAAAGTGAGAGAAGCGCCGGACTGAACGCGCAGCCGCCGGCCTTGGGTAGGGGCTGTCAGGCGGGGGTGGCCGCCAGCTACCACGATATCGTCCTCCAGGCCAGCGTTACCTTCGGGCCTGCGGGGAGTCCAGCGGGTACCGTCGTAAAAGAATACCCGGTTTAAGGCAATATTGTCCCAGGCTATTTTTTCAGACCCCGCATTAACGAGGACTTTAATCTCCAGGCAAGCCGTGGCTCCTGAGAGGGGGAACTGCTTATGGAAGCGCTGCAAAGTGTCTGCCAGCCGCTGCTGGGCCACCAAAAATGGGTCTCCCGCCAAGGACTCATCGACACTACCGGTAAAGATAGGCTGGGAAGTAGCTTGAGAAGTGCCGGGGTCGTTGATAAGGGAAACGGCCAAGACGTCTTGGTTTTTTTCAAAATCACCATCCGCCAAAAGGTCCATGCGCAAATGAGCCGTTTTAAAGCTGTCCACGAAAAAAGTGGGGCTCCTCCAGGTAACAAGCCCGTCTACATCCTGGGCTTCAAAAACCCCGTTCTTAACGGCAAAGAAATCATCCGAGGCAGTGAAACTACCCTGGGATACGTCTACGGACCAATCTACGCCCGACAGGTCTACAGGGCTGGTGCCATTTTTACCCTTTCCGTGTTGATTGCTGAAAGCCTCCTGGTAAGGCAGCGAAGTAGAGGGCGTGGTAAGGACTGCGGAAAGGGACGTGCTATAGATATTGTCGTCATAAGAAAAGGCCCGGTAAAAAACCTGCTGGCCCTTGGTAAGGCCCCCGTGAATTGCGGGCGCTACGGTGTCCACAGAGAGCACCTGGCCGCCGGCGAGTGCCTGGCCTACCACCGGCCTACCGGTGGGGGCGGTAAAATTTCCGGACGCATTATAGACAATCACCACGGTATCCTGGGCGGCATTGGCTTGAAAATCAAGGCTTACTTGGCTGGGCCCAGTAGGATAGGGATTAAAGACCAGCGGAGGCGCTAAACCTGTATCAACGCCCCAAATTTTGCTTACGTACCCGGGATGATCTATAAAAGGGTTGCGGTTATTTTGATAACTATAAATAACATCATTGCGATGACGTTCAAAGGCAGTTACAGGATCCAGGCGATGCCAGGCCAGCAAAGTAGAGCGGACCGCAAATTGACCCGGAAGGCCCTTGATCGAATCCGTAAGGCGTAAATCGGGTTCTCCATTTTGCCCCTCGTAACGCACCGCCATATAAAATATAATACGGGCCAAATCTCCTTTGACCGAATCCCGGGGCTCCCACGAATCTGCGTCGGTATAGGTATCAGCAATGGAAGGATGGGCGCTGCCACCGTTGTCGTATATTTTGTTGCTGCGGGAGCTGTTTACAGCAATGGCCGCGGGCTTGAGATTATGCACATCGGTTTCCGGACCGGGACTGCTGGTACTGGGACTGGCGCTCATTAAACTTTGGGGCCATACGTGTTCCCGGGACCAGCCTGCCCCAGCGTTATATTCTTGGGGACCATCTACGGTGGTATCGGAATAAACCAAGACAAGCTTGCTGCTGTCCTGCGGATCTTTATCGCTTTCTTGAAGAATATCCCAGGTATCCGTACCGGAAGCAGTGTAGGGGAAGGCCGTATGGTTTGAGATAAGGGCGTTAAGGCTGTCGCGTAGGGCCGATCCCTGCAGGCCTTGGGTGGATTGGTAATATCCGGCTGGTACCTGGGCTTTGAGCCCGGATAGGCTCATGCCAAACAGGCACATGAGCACCATAAAACGAATTTCATTCACGAGTAAGGGAGTGTTCTTGCTTTTAATAAAAAAAGCCCCACCATCGGCAGACGGTGGGGCAAGGTGGAGGCAAAGAAAAGGCTAAAAAGGTTAGTATCTAAGTATCCGAATTTTTACGACGGTCGTAGGCCTTCTTACCGCCGTAGGCCGCGCCGGCGGCCGCCAGCAGGGCGATGCCGCCCAGCGGCGCCGGATTGCTACTGCCCGGGGGAGGCGGTGGAGCGGACTGCGCCAGGAGACTCCCGGTGGTAGATAAGAAGGCGATGAGCAAGAGGATTCTCAAAAGTTTCATGGCATTTGTTTTTTTAGTTGCAGAAATCGTTTACTTGAGGTAGACTTTATGATGGGTAGTGGCACCGGCCTGATTGTGCGTTTCCAGCAGGTACACGCCTTGGGGCAGGTCGCTTACCGACAGCTCGTAGCGGAGCGTGCCGGGCGTGGCCTGGCGGACCGTCCGGCCACTGACGCTGCGCAGGGTGACCGCCTCCAGCGGACTGTTCTGCAGGCGGCTGTCTACGATCAGGGCCTCTCCGCGCTGGAAGTACAGCAGTTCGCCGCTGCGGGCGTTTTCTTCTTCTATACCCACAAAGGGCTGACTACTGATGAGCAGGTAGAAGCGGCCGCGGATGGCGCCGGGTTGGTTGACCGCAAAGCGGTAATCGGTTTGCTTCAAATTGGTGACCGTACCCTGGGCGCTATCCAGTAGGGCGATGGTATACCCCGGCCAGTTGTTTAAAGAGTCCAGGGCAATGGTGTATTGTCCCGTTTGCCCCGCATCCAGGCCGAGGGGGATTATTTTATCCTGGGAGAGGTCCTGGTCCAATGCTTGAATAGCCAGTTCCTTGTTTCCCTGGAGGGAGTAGAAAGCGATGTCGGGATTGCCCTTTAATTTAAGAGCGTCCCAGCCCTCGTCGTACTGAGCGGTAGCTTGGGGGGAAAGGGCCATTAAGATGTTATTGTGCTGCCCGCTATCGTGGCGAGCGGCCAGCCAAAAGCGGTAGCGAGGCGGGCGGGTACTTTTAAAGAACATATCATTACCCTCAGCGGTCCGCATGCTATTGTGGAACACGACCTCATTGAGGGGCTGAGCGACTCTCACAACAAAGCCTTGGCCGGTGGTAGCCAGGCTATCGGCCGGGCTTTGGGTGGCTCCGCTTTTGTTTACGGTGAGGTAGTCTCGGCTTTGGGGGGAATTGTTTTGAAGCGCTGCCGCATGGTGCCAAAAATAGGCATCCCCGGTCAGCTTTGGATTGGCATTAAAAAAGCGAAAAAGACCTATAGCCGAAGGGTAAGGATTTCCAAGGGCAATAAAGGTCCCGGCCGGAGCAGTAAGCAAGGTGTCTCGCAAGGTTCCGTTATGCACTTCCCCACTAAAGACGCGCGTATCCCTAAATTGCGCGCCTCCACTGGCATTTCCCGTGACAAAATAGCCCCGGCCCGATTGCATTTTGCCGGTGGGGTAAGCAGCCCAATTTTGGGCTGCCAGGTCGAATTCATAGCGATCAGCTTGATTGGTATTCGCAAAAACCGACTCAATTTGGGCATTCTTAACCGGTGAGCTCCAGAGAGAATAGTAGGTAGGGTTACCATAAAGCCCGGTTTGGCGCCGCACGTGGTAGGTCCCGGTGGTGGTGTTTTGATCTAGCGGAGCGGTTTGTACCAGGGAGGCTCCATCTGTAAGGGTCACCGTACCGGCATTGTCTATTCGCTCTGCCAGAGTAAGGCTTGCGTTCGGACTTAAAGTGAGAGAAGCGCCGGACTGAACGCGCAGCCGCCGGCCTTGGGTAGGGGCTGTCAGGCGGGGGTGGCCGCCAGCTACCACGATATCGTCCTCCAGGCCAGCGTTACCTTCGGGCCTGCGGGGAGTCCAGCGGGTACCGTCGTAAAAGAATACCCGGTTTAAGGCAATATTGTCCCAGGCTATTTTTTCAGACCCCGCATTAACGAGGACTTTAATCTCCAGGCAAGCCGTGGCTCCTGAGAGGGGGAACTGCTTATGGAAGCGCTGCAAAGTGTCTGCCAGCCGCTGCTGGGCCACCAAAAATGGGTCTCCCGCCAAGGACTCATCGACACTACCGGTAAAGATAGGCTGGGAAGTAGCTTGAGAAGTGCCGGGGTCGTTGATAAGGGAAACGGCCAAGACGTCTTGGTTTTTTTCAAAATCACCATCCGCCAAAAGGTCCATGCGCAAATGAGCCGTTTTAAAGCTGTCCACGAAAAAAGTGGGGCTCCTCCAGGTAACAAGCCCGTCTACATCCTGGGCTTCAAAAACCCCGTTCTTAACGGCAAAGAAATCATCCGAGGCAGTGAAACTACCCTGGGATACGTCTACGGACCAATCTACGCCCGACAGGTCTACAGGGCTGGTGCCATTTTTACCCTTTCCGTGTTGATTGCTGAAAGCCTCCTGGTAAGGCAGCGAAGTAGAGGGCGTGGTAAGGACTGCGGAAAGGGACGTGCTATAGATATTGTCGTCATAAGAAAAGGCCCGGTAAAAAACCTGCTGGCCCTTGGTAAGGCCCCCGTGAATTGCGGGCGCTACGGTGTCCACAGAGAGCACCTGGCCGCCGGCGAGTGCCTGGCCTACCACCGGCCTACCGGTGGGGGCGGTAAAATTTCCGGACGCATTATAGACAATCACCACGGTATCCTGGGCGGCATTGGCTTGAAAATCAAGGCTTACTTGGCTGGGCCCAGTAGGATAGGGATTAAAGACCAGCGGAGGCGCTAAACCTGTATCAACGCCCCAAATTTTGCTTACGTACCCGGGATGATCTATAAAAGGGTTGCGGTTATTTTGATAACTATAAATAACATCATTGCGATGACGTTCAAAGGCAGTTACAGGATCCAGGCGATGCCAGGCCAGCAAAGTAGAGCGGACCGCAAATTGACCCGGAAGGCCCTTGATCGAATCCGTAAGGCGTAAATCGGGTTCTCCATTTTGCCCCTCGTAACGCACCGCCATATAAAATATAATACGGGCCAAATCTCCTTTGACCGAATCCCGGGGCTCCCACGAATCTGCGTCGGTATAGGTATCAGCAATGGAAGGATGGGCGCTGCCACCGTTGTCGTATATTTTGTTGCTGCGGGAGCTGTTTACAGCAATGGCCGCGGGCTTGAGATTATGCACATCGGTTTCCGGACCGGGACTGCTGGTACTGGGACTGGCGCTCATTAAACTTTGGGGCCATACGTGTTCCCGGGACCAGCCTGCCCCAGCGTTATATTCTTGGGGACCATCTACGGTGGTATCGGAATAAACCAAGACAAGCTTGCTGCTGTCCTGCGGATCTTTATCGCTTTCTTGAAGAATATCCCAGGTATCCGTACCGGAAGCAGTGTAGGGGAAGGCCGTATGGTTTGAGATAAGGGCGTTAAGGCTGTCGCGTAGGGCCGATCCCTGCAGGCCTTGGGTGGATTGGTAATATCCGGCTGGTACCTGGGCTTTGAGCCCGGATAGGCTCATGCCAAACAGGCACATGAGCACCATAAAACGAATTTCATTCACGAGTAAGGGAGTGTTCTTGCTTTTAATAAAAAAAGCCCCACCATCGGCAGACGGTGGGGCAAGGTGGAGGCAAAGAAAAGGCTAAAAAGGTTAGTATCTAAGTATCCGAATTTTTACGACGGTCGTAGGCCTTCTTACCGCCGTAGGCCGCGCCGGCGGCCGCCAGCAGGGCGATGCCGCCCAGCGGCGCCGGATTGCTACTGCCCGGGGGAGGCGGTGGAGCGGACTGCGCCAGGAGACTCCCGGTGGTAGATAAGAAGGCGATGAGCAAGAGGATTCTCAAAAGTTTCATGGCATTTGTTTTTTTAGTTGCAGAAATCGTTTACTTGAGGTAGACTTTATGATGGGTAGTGGCACCGGCCTGATTGTGCGTTTCCAGCAGGTACACGCCTTGGGGCAGGTCGCTTACCGACAGCTCGTAGCGGAGCGTGCCGGGCGTGGCCTGGCGGACCGTCCGGCCACTGACGCTGCGCAGGGTGACCGC
>JAVLBR010000275.1:0-2161 GCA_031581125.1 Schleiferiaceae bacterium
AGCCGTAAATGCGGAGGCGGAAGCGATCGCCCGGGGTATAGCCGGGATAGCGGTAGCCGTGTACACCGCTTCGGACGAGGCGCAGGCGATAAAGCATTTTTCCCCGGTGTTATCCACGGGCGGTTCTTCGTCTTTGATACGTGAATCACAGCCAAAGTTGGTATTTGTAGTAATTTCTACCGAAGGAGGTGGCTGCACCGTTACCTCGGTAAGGCCGCTGTCGAGGGCATTGCCCTGCTGGTCGTAAAACACCACCTTGAGCTGATGGCCGCCCGGGGTGGTCCAGTTGACCACCGCCTGGGTTTGCATGGTGCTGGCCAGGTATCCGCCGCTGAGGACGGTCCATACGTAAGTTCCCGGCTGGCCGGTGCCATTGAACTCATAGAGATATTCTTCACCGGAGCAGACGGTTTGCGGGCCAAAGATGTTGAAGCTGCCCTGGCCGTACAGCAGGCTGGTGAGGAGGAAGCCGGATAGGAGTAATAGCTTTTTCATAACAATAAGATTTTAATTGTAGTACAAAGATTTAGCAAAATGATTTAGAATCGCAAGGCCTTCCATCTTGTAAGAAATTATGCTCGCATAATAAATCTCCGCGCCATGCCGCTGAAAAGGCGGGAAGGTGGGGTTACTTAACCTGAAATAAACCTAAATTTAACGTAAGGATAATAAACAGAAGACACGCAGCTGGACCGTCTGGGTAAAGGCCTATGGTAGGTACCCCCAAATCTTCAGCTCTTCCCTTATATCGGACTGAAAGGCCTTGGCTTCAGGCGGAATTTGGGCTTTGGTGGCGTCCAGCCTAGGCTGGCGGTAGTCTTCATGGATGCGGTTGCTGCCGGCGCCTTTTAGCATAGCCGGGTGGTAGGGGAGCCCCAAAAAATCACAAAGGCTTTGCAAGCTCGCTTCCGGCGCCCGCAGCAGGTCTTCGTAGCGCAGCCAGTGCCACCGGGGATGCGCTTCGTGTAGCCAATGCCACCAGGGGAAGGCCGCTTTCCAGCGGTACAGGGCTTGCTGGTAGCTGGTAGGGCTGCGTTGCTGCTTGGAGTAGATGCAGCTGCGCCCGTCCCGGCTTACGTATACCACCCGTAGGGGCAGCAAAAGCGCCCGCCCCACCTCCGCGTGAAAGGAGGTAAAAGGCTGCCCGGCCAGCAGAGGCGAACCGGGCGACCACAGGGTGTCCCAGTCTGCCGGGTAGAGCTGATCGAGCTGTTCGGTGGTGATTTTATTGCCCCAGTGGCGCGTAGGCGCCTGGCGCGCGGCCTTGCGGCAGGCCTTTTGAAAGTTCTTCAGGCGCCGTTCCTTATCGCCGCGGCTTTCAGGGGGCGCGCCCATGAGGTATTCCCGGGCGCCCTCTTCCAGCGCCACCGTGAGCTGCGGGTGGCTGTCCAGCAGACTGCCCACCAGGCTGGTGCCGCCCCGGCCGGCGCCCAGCACCAGGAGGTCAAACCGCCCGCGATGGAAAAGAGATAAGGCCATGGGCCAAATGTACAGTGCCCCGCCACAATGAGGGAAGCCGCTAAGGAAGCGTTTCACCAGGACCAGCGCCTGCCGGCGCGGCGCGGCTGGGACAGAATGGGCGCTAGCGGTAGACGGGGCGCCAGCCTTCCCTTGCGTTTTATGCTCCTAAATTGGCAATCTTTGCGGCTTGGCCCCATCACCTCTAAAAAAGGCCCTTTTCATGAAAAATATCCGTACCGAACTCAAATGGGGGCTCCTCTTCCTCGCTATGCAGCTGGTCTGGATGGCCGGCGAAAAATGGGCGGGGCTGCACGGGCCCCTTATTGAAAAGCACGCGGTGTACACCAATCTGATCGCCCTCCCCAGCGTACTGATCTATATCCTCGCTTTGCGCGATAAGCGGATCAAGGACTTCGGGGGCTCTATGACCTACCGGCAGGGCTTTTTAACGGGCCTGCTCCTTACCGCGGTGGTCACCCTGCTCAGCCCGGTGATGATCTGGCTCACCGTGGAGGTGATCTCCCCGGACTTTTTCGCGCATTTCCGGGATTTTGCGGTAGCCTCGGAACAAATGACGCCCGAGCAGGCCGCTGCTTATTTTTCCCTGCAGAGCTATATGATCCAGGCGGCCTTTGGCGCGGCGGCCATGGGCACGGTAACGTCCGCTTTGGTGGCCTTGATCACCAAGAAAAAAGCCCCT
>JAVLBR010000037.1:0-17664 GCA_031581125.1 Schleiferiaceae bacterium
TGGAGCGGGAGACGGGATTCGAACCCGCGACCCCGACCTTGGCAAGGTCGTGCTCTACCAGCTGAGCTACTCTCGCATGAAGGGAAATGTTATTTTCCTATTTCTGAGCAAGGAAACGCCTAAATGGCGCTTCGCTTCAAAGAACTTTTCCGCTTAGCGGGCTGCAAATATAAGTAGCTTGGGGTTAATCCTGCAAGCTTAGGCCCCTATTTTTTTCTTGATCTCGTTGAGCTTCATCAGGGCCTCTACGGGGGTAAGGGTGTCTACGTCGAGATTTTGGATATCCTGGCGGATCTCTTCCAGGAGGGGGTCGTCCAGTTGGAAAAAGCTCAGCTGCATATCCCCTTCTGCCTGGGCGGGACGGGCTTGCTTCTCGGGGTTTTCCTGGTGCTGCTTTTCCAGCTCCTGCAAGAGCCGATCGGCGCGGTTGATAACCAGGGAAGGCATGCCGGCCATTTTGGCCACGTGGATGCCAAAGGAGTGGTTGCTCCCCCCTTCTACCAGCTTACGCATAAAGATGATCTTGCCGTCCACGTCTTTTACGCTCACGTTAAAATTGCGGATGCGCTCAAACTGCTGGGCCATATCGTTGAGCTCGTGGTAGTGGGTGGCAAAGAGGGTTTTGGCTTGGCTAGGATGTTGGTGAATAAACTCGGCGATGCTCCAGGCGATGGAAACGCCGTCATACGTGCTGGTGCCGCGGCCTATTTCGTCCAGGATCACCAGGCTGCGCTCGCTGAGGTTGTTGAGAATGCTGGCCGTTTCGTTCATCTCTACCATGAAAGTACTCTCGCCCTGGCTGATATTGTCTGAGGCGCCTACGCGCACAAAAATTTTATCGATGAGCCCCACTTGGGCTTCGGTGGCCGGCACAAAGCAGCCCAGCTGCGCCATGAGACATATCAGGGCCGTTTGCCGCAGGAGGGCCGATTTACCGGACATATTGGGGCCGGTTATCATCATAATTTGCTGGGCCTCGCGGTCCAGCTCCACGTCATTGGCGATAAACTCTTCCCCGGGAGGAAGATTGTGCTCTATCACGGGGTGGCGCCCTGCGTGGATGCGCAGCTCGTGGTCATCGCGCAGCGTAGGAGCGTTATAGTTGGCCCCGCGGGCCAAAAGTGCCCATCCCAGCAAAACATCGAGGAAGGCCAGTTTTCGGGCATTGGCCTGGATGGGGCCCAGGTACTGACTGGCTTTATCGATGAGCTCATCGTAAAGCTGCTGCTCCAATACCAGGATACGTTCTTCCGCCCCCATTATTTTTTGCTCGTATTCTTTCAGTTCCTCGGTAATATAGCGCTCGGCGCTTACGAGGGTTTGCTTGCGCACCCACTCCGGGGGGACTTTATTTTTATGGGTATTGCGCACTTCCAGGTAGTAGCCAAACACATTGTTGAAAGCCACCTTTAAATTGCTGATGCCCGTACGTTGGGCCTCCCGCTGTTGAATTTCGATAAGCTTGTCTTTGCCGCTGTGCAAAAGCTGCCGCAGCTCGTCGAGCTCCTGGGATATCCCCGACCGGATCACCTCCCCTTTGGCCACCTGGCTGGCGGGCTCTTCCTGAAGCGTGTCGGTAATGAGGGCCAGCAGGTCCAGCAGCGGGGCTACTTCCTGGCTCCACTGATCGAGCACACCGCCTTCTTCCTGGGCCAGTTCGCGTAGTTGATTGGTGAGCGCCAGGCCCTTTTTGAGCTGGAGCAATTCTTTGGGGCTAATCTTGCGGGTGCTTAGCTTGGTGGCTATGCGCTCCAGGTCGTAGATCTCCCGGAGCAGTTCCGCCGCATTTTCTGAAGCTTCGGGCCGCTCGTACCAGGCCTGGACGATGGCCTGCCGCTTTTCAATAGCGGCTTTATCGAGCAGGGGCATAGCCAGCCAGCGCTGAAGCAGGCGGGCGCCCATGGGGCTTTGGGTACGATTGATCACATCCAGGAGGGCCTCCCCATCGGGAGCGCTGGGCGCAAAGAGCTCCAGATTCCGGATGGTAAAGCGGTCCATCCAAACATACTCCTGGTGATCGATGCGGGAGATGCTGGTGATATGATCGAGCTGATGATGCTGGGTTTCTTTTAGGTAATGAAAGATGGCCCCGCAGGCGGTCACCGCTTCGGGTAAGTCTTCAATGCCAAATCCCTTCAGGGAGGTCACCTTAAAATGGTCCAGGAGGTTTTGCCGGGCAAATTGCTCTTTAAAAATCCACTCATCGAGGGGAAAGGCGTAATTATTGCCCCGAAAGAGCTCTTCGAAAGTATCACGCCGGGCCTTGCTGTACAGAATTTCACTGGGGCCAAAACTCTGGATAAGCTTTTCGAGGTACTCATGACTGCCCTGGGCGGCAAAGAGCTCGCCGGTGGAAATATCGCAAAAAGCGATTCCCTGCTGGCCGGTGGTGAGGTGAACGGCGCAGAGGAAATTATTTTTCCCGGCTTGCAGCACCTGATCATGGGTAGTAACGCCGGGGGTTACGAGTTCCGTGATGCCCCTTTTGACCAGCTTTTTGGCCTGTTTGGGGTCTTCCAGTTGGTCGCAGATGGCCACGCGCTGCCCAGCGCGGACCAGTTTGGGCAGGTAGGCGTCCAGCGCATGATGGGGAAAGCCGGCCAGTTCTACTTCGCTAGCGGAGCCATTGGCTCGTTTGGTGAGCACAATGCCCAGGATGCGGCTGGCGGCCACGGCATCCTCGCCAAACATTTCGTAGAAATCCCCCACCCGAAAGAGGAGCAGCGCTCCGGGATGCTTTTGTTTGATCTCTTCGTACTGCCGCATGAGCGGCGTTGTTTTATCTGCTTTAGCTTTGGCCACGCTGGGAAAGTCCTACTTTTGGTGAAGTTGCGAAGGTAGTTTAGCTCATGAGAAAAAGAGGTATGGAAGAACTGGGCCGCCTGTCGGAGGCGGCTTTTCGGGAGGCGGAAAAGCATCCCTGTCATTTAATCCTTGACAATGTACGCAGTGTGCTCAACGTAGGCTCCATTTTCCGGACGGCGGATGCCTTTCGCTGCGAGAAGATTTGGCTGGGGGGGCTCACGCCAGAGCCCAGCCCGGAAATGAACAAGACCGCCCTGGGGGCATTGGAGGTGGTGAATTGGGAAAAACGGGAAGAACTCACCAGTCTACTAGAGGAGCTGCGGGAAGCGGGCTTTGAAATTTGGGCGGTGGAGCAGACGACCGCATCGGTTTCGCTGGCAGAATGGCGCATTCCTGCCAGGGGGCCTCTGGCGCTACTTTGGGGGAATGAAGTTACCGGGATAGATGAAACGCATTTGGCCTTGTGCCAGGGCAGCATCGAAATACCGCAATACGGCACCAAGCACTCGCTTAATGTAGCGGTGAGCGCTGGCGTGGTACTATGGGAATACATCCGGCAGTACCATTCCTAAACCTAAGGGGTCCCTCTTAAAAAAAAGCCCCGGCGACACAGTCACCGGGGCTTTTTAGGCTTAAAGCTTTTTAAGGCCTACTTTACGGGTTGAACCTCTACGCGGCGGTTCACTTTGTAAATATCCTTGGCCAGGGCGTTAGATTCTCCGCCAGACTCCGTCATGATGCGAGAAGAATCGATACCAAAGTATTTGGACAGCTGTTCGGCCACCTCTTTGGCTCGGCGCTCACCCAGGTTTTTGTTGTATTGCTCGCTACCGCGGGAATCGGTGTAACCGGTGAGGCGTACTTTCAGGTCTTGGTGCGCCTTAAGTACAGAAGCAATGTTGGCAATCCGGTAGATATTCGCGTCGTTTACGGCAGCACTGTTGAAGCCGAAGTATACCGCGGGAAGTGCGGCTGATCCCAGTCCTTGATCGGTAGGAATGGTAATGCCTTGATGGTTTACGAGAGCATCCTCCGGGGTGTTGGCTTCCTGATCTACGTTGTCAGGAATCCCGTCGCCATCGCTATCTACGGCACGGCCGTCGGCATCTACTTTGGCCCCTTTCATGGTAAAAGGATCTTGGTCCATGTGATCAGGAATGCCATCACCGTCCACATCCATGGCCACGCCGGAACCATCTACGGTGGCGTTTTCGGGGGTGGAGTTGTCTTGATCCATGAGATTATTGACCCCGTCGCCATCATCATCAGAGGTTAACTTATCGTAATCGCTTTTGATTTCCTCCAGGTCGGCGTAAATTTCATCCAGGGGATTACCATAGACGGCGGCTACCTTTTTGTTAGTCTTTTGGCCAGACTTGTTACCGAAATTATAGGAAATGCCTACGCCGGTGTAAACGCCTACGTCAGAAGAAGAGCCTCCGTCTCCTCCTACGCCGTTTTGTCCAAAGCCGTCTACATTGTCGCCAAGGTAGTAACGAGCTCCTACCAGTACATCCAGATCAAGCGCTTTACTCAGTTGGTATTTAAAATTATAATCGGCCGTAAGCATGCCCAGGTTGTTCCAATTCTCTCCTTTGCTTCCGCGCAGCTCAGTTACGTTCCCAGCTGCATCAAAATAATCGGGCTGGCTGTTGTGAAAACCACCGCCCAGCAGCACCAGGTGCGTTCCTTTACGCTCGCCGGATTTACCGCGAAGCGCCAGGGCGCTCAAATTAATAGAAGCTTGGAGATTGGTATTGATGAAGAAGGTTTCGAAGCGGGGCAGGTTGGCGCCGCGGTCGCCTTTCATCTGACCAATTTCCCCGTTGAAGCGCACGCCCCACACGGTATTAAAGTATTTGGACACCGTAAGAACGCCGGTAGGACCAAAATTGAAATCACCGGCATCTCCATTGGGACCATTAGGTACCCAGGAGGATAATTCGCCCCCTAAGAAGGAATTCCCAAATCCGAGGCCGATGCTCCAATCACGATAGTTGGACACATGCGCATCTGTAAGTTTTTCTTGCTCTTGAGCATTGATTGTCAACGCACTGATGGCGAAGATGAGGAATAGGCTAATCTTTTTCATAGCGTTTTGTTTGAGGCTTTAAGCTTAATGGCCACTTGTTTCTACGGCCTTTACTGGGGGCAAAAATAGTAATAAGCTTGGTTCACCAAACCATTTTAGAATAATTAATCATTATTAACGATAATTTCATTAAGCGGAGCGGGTTTTGGCCCAGCTTTTTTGCTTAGGGAATGTCTTTGGGGCTACCTTAACCCTTGGGCCGCCGCTCAGATTTTGACCGCTGATACCAAAAAGCTTAGAGCCCCGGCCTGGGTACTCGAATTATTGGTTATTTTCAGCAGAGTCGATAACAAGGTCTTTAAGGGGTTTCTTTATCAAAAATTGCCTTCAGCTGGTCGATCATAGGTTCCACCGCATCAGGCTCCTTAATCCAGTTGTAACGGTCCGCTTCCACCGGGAGGAGATGCAGTGAGGCCCGGTGTCTGAAAAAACTTTCATATCGATCGCCTATATCCTTTAAATAATCTTTCGCTATCCCTTGCTCATAGGGGCGGCCGCGTAAAGCAATATTGGCTTGAAGCGAGCGGATCGGTCTGCGCAGGTAGACGATCAGATCGGGCTGGGCTACCTTACCCAGACTCATCTCCCAAAACTGGCGGTACAGCTTAAATTCGTCCTCCCCCAGGTTGCACTGCGCAAAAATGAGCGATTTCCAGGGCGCGTAATCGGCAATAAGGGTGGGCTGAAAAAGGTCCTCCACCAGGTTTTGCTGAAGCTGGTGATAACGATCAGCCAGGAAGGACATTTCCAACGAAAAGGCGTAGCGCTGGGGGTTCTCGTAGAATTTCGTGAGGAAGGGGTTGTCTTCAAATTCTTCCAATAATAAGCGGGCATTAAGCCGCCGGGCCAAAACGTGGGCCAGGGTTGTCTTTCCGCTACCGATATTGCCCTCAATGGCGATGAATTTTCCTGCTAACGACATATTTATGCTATCTCCCTAAGTAGGGTCTTTACGCTTTTTTTCAGTTGTGGATGCTGGTAATCCGGCACGATCTCGGCCATAGGCGCCAGCACAAAGTGCCGGTGGGCCATCTCGGGATGCGGAATTTTCAGCCCCGGCTCGTCTATTACCCAATCCTCGTAGAATATAATGTCCATATCCAACGGGCGGTTTTGGTAACCGGTCCCCGTTTGGGGCAAGCGTCCCATTTTTTGCTCCACTGCCTGAAGCTCAATCAGAAGCTCATTTGGCGCCAGCCGGGTACCACAGCGCCAAGCCTGGTTCAAAAATGGCGGGGCCCCCGGCATGCGCCAGGGGGCCGTTCGATGGATACGAGAACGATCCTTTAGCTCCAGTACAGGCTTAAGCAGCGTCTCGGCTTTTTCAAAATGCTCGGCCACGGGGCCCAGATTGCCGCCCAGCAGCAAAACGGTGGTGTGAACTTTACGATTCAGAATATGTGATTTACGTAATATTGCGCTGCAAACCTAAAACGAAACACCTTCCCTTTATCATGAAGACTTTCCTGAAAATGCTCGCTGCCTCTCTGCTGGGCGGGGCCATCCTCTTATTTGTCATTTTTGTGCTCTTCGCTACGCTGGTGTCCCTCGGGGGAGAAGCGGAATTTAAAGTACCGCCCAAAAGCGTGCTGAAAGTAAACTTAGACATCCAAATAGACGACCGGGCTTCGCAAAATCCCTTCGCCAGTCTGGATTTTATAGCGGGCAACTTTGAGAAAAAATACGGGGTGAACGAGCTGATCGCTGCCCTCAAAGCGGCCAAAACGGACGAAAACATCGACGGCATTTATCTGAAAGGGGGCATGCCCATCGGTCAGCCGGCTACCTTTCGGGAATTTCGACAAGCCCTCCTGGACTTTAAAGAAAGCGGGAAGTTTATCTATGGCTACGCCAATGTGATGTCGCAATCCGGGCTTTATCTGGGCTCGGTGGCCGATACCTTTTGGGTAAATCCCGAGGGCTTTACCGAATGGATTGGTTTGAGCTCATCCGTAACCTACTACCACGATGCCCTGAATAAGCTCGGGGTAAAACCCGTCGTGCTGCGGGCTACAGGCAATAAATTTAAAAGTGCCGTAGAGCCTTACCTGACCAATGAGATGACCGAGGCCAACCGCACGCAACTGGATACCTTGCTCCATTACTTATGGGGCGAGTATACCCAATCCATTGAAGAACAAACGAATACAAGCCAGGATGAGCTCAACCAACTGGCCGATGATTTTGCCGCCACTGATCCCGGAGATGCCGCCGAAGCGGGCCTTTTACACGGTACCGCCTATCAGGATCAAATAGATAGCTTACTGGCGGCGCGCACGGATGCGGACGACATTGATCAGGTGTCTTTCATCAGCGTAGGTAAATACGCGGAAGGCCGCGATATCAAAGGGCAGAAAGACTACGCCGAAAACGAGATAGCGGTTGTTTATGCCGAAGGCGGCATTCAATTGGGAGAAGGCGGACAAGGGACCATCGGGGCGCAGCGCTTCGCCGAAGCCATTAAGGACGTGCGGGAAGATGACAATGTGAAAGCCGTGATTCTCCGGGTCAACAGCCCCGGAGGCAATGCCCTGGCTGCTGAAATCATCTGGCGCGAACTGATGCTTACCCAAAAAGAAAAGCCCGTGATCGCTTCCATGGGAGGGCTGGCCGCCAGCGGGGGCTATTACCTTAGCAGCCTGGCCGACACCATCCTGGCCCAGCCCAATACCATCACCGGTAGTATAGGGGCTTTTGGGCTTTTCTTCACCGCCGAGGAATTGCTCAACGAAAAACTGGGCATCAACATAGAAACTGTTAAAACCAACACCTACGCCGACCTGGGCACGATAGACCGAGACATTTCTCCCCAGGAGAAGAAACTACTCATCCAGCAAGTAGACGATGTGTACCAAACCTTCTTAGAGCGCGTAGCGCAGGGCCGTGATATGACCATAGAAGAAGTAGACAGCCTGGGCGGAGGCCGGGTTTATGCCGGGGCCCATGCCCAAAAGCTCGGGCTGGTAGACCTCCTGGGAGGACTTCCCCAGGCGGTGGCCATAGCGGCTACCAAAGCCGGCCTGGACAGCGCCGCGTACCGCGTTACCGCTTATCCGGAGCCCACTGATCCTATTAAGCGACTGACCAAGCAGCTAAGCAATCAAGTACAAAGTTATTACGTGCAGGATGGTTTAGGTCCGTTGCGCCCGGCTTACGAAATCTATCAGGAAGCCGCCCATATGCAAGGCTATCAGATGCGTATGCCTTACCACCTCAGCATCGACTAACCCCCCGCTTTTGTGGAGCCCTCCCCCCCGAAGAATTACCGCCCTCAGCGGGCGCTCACCCTTTACGTGGTCCTGGCGGGCCTCTTTGTGGCTGCCCTCATCACCTGTAATCTGATCGCCAATAAGTTTGTAGCGGTAAACCTGGGCTTCAAAACCTTCCAGATATCGGCGGGCGTGGTGCCCTATCCCCTTACCTTCCTGGTCACCGATATTCTTTCCGAAATCTATGGCCGCAAACTCACCAACCGGGTCGTTTTGGCCGGCTTTTTTGCTTCCTTGCTCACCCTTTTGATCCTCTATTTGGGCCAAACTTTCCCGGCTATCACCGACAGCCCGGTAAGCAATGAGCAGTTTGCGGCCGTTTTTCAGAATTCCTGGCGCGTTATTGCCGCCTCCATGACCGCCTACCTGGTGGCCCAGTTTATCGACGTGCGGATATTCCACTTCATCAAAAAGCGCACCCAGGGTCGCTTTCTCTGGCTGCGCAATAATTTCTCCACCACCTTCTCCCAGTTGCTGGACACTATTCTGGTTACCAGCGTTTTATTCCTGGGCGTAGAAAGTTTGGGGTTCATCAGCGGTCTTATCCTGGATGGCTGGCTGTTTAAGGTAATTTTTGCCGCGGCAGACACGCTGCTGATCTATCCCGCGGTGGCCATCATTCGCCGTCACCTCGGGCTTAAGGGGCCCCAAGAGGCCGCTCTGGTATGAAGGCGCGCCGTCCTTACCGAGCCTGGCTGCTCAAAGGGGGGCTCCTCCTGCTGGCCGCCGTGCTCTTCCTCTACCGCTGGCCCTGGGAAAGCTGGCCCGCCCTCACGGCTCCTACCGCCCGCCCCTATTTTTGGCCCTGGTTTGCCGGCTTTTTACTGCTCACGGTGCTCAACCTAAGCCTGGATGCCACCACCTGGCTCATCGTCCAGCGATTGGTACGCCCGCTGGGCTGGCGGCGCGCCCTGCTGCATAATTTGCAGTGCTACGCCCTGGCCTTCATCACCCCTTTTCAGAGCGGCGAGCTGGCGGGGCGCTACCTGCTGCAGCCCCCGGAGCACCGCCAGAAGGCCCTTTACCTCACCTTTTGGATGCACGCCCCCAAGCTGAGCGCCAAGCTACTGGTGGCCTTGCCGCTATTTATTTGGGCCTCCGGCCAAAGGAGCTTCTGGTGGCCATCAGCCCTGCTCCTACTCATTGGCATTGGCTATTTCTACCTGGAGCCTGCCTTCCGGCTTTTACAGCGCTTTCGCCTGGGCAAATGGCCCCTGAAGCGTTTTCTGATAGCCGGGCGGCCTTCCCGCCGGGAAAAAGCCATTCTCCTAACAATCAATGCCCTGCGTTTTTTGATCTTTTCCAGCCAATTGGCCCTGATGCTGCACCTGCTCAGCCCGGAGACCCTTCAGCTAAAACTGCTGCTCAGTATCCCGGTGTATTACCTCCTTTCGGCGATTATCCCCAGCTGGACCGCGCTGGATTTTCTAATCAAGGGCACCCTGGCCCTCTATTTCTTCCAGTGGATGGAAGCGCAAGCCGCCACGGTAGCGCTGGCCGGTATGGCGGTATGGTTTTTCAACGTAGCCCTCCCCGCGGGAGTGGGCTTTAGTCTGTTGCGTCCTTCGCAGTGGCGCTGGAAGCAGGCAGGGAAAGCCGAACCCTAAAGCCCGTATGGCTCCGTACATTCAGCACGTTTCCGCCCTCCATGATCCAGTACTGGCCTTTAATGCCCTGCAGCTTTGCGGTGATAGAGCCGTTTTTATTAAGGTTTAAGCTCTTCACTTTCTCGGGATACTGGCGCACCGGATAGTGGATCTCGTTCACCTCCTTATGCCCACTTACCCATTGACTTAAATCCTTATCCAGCTCAGCGGCCAGGCGTTCCTTTTCTGCGGGAAGGTCTATGGCCTCCACTTGATTCTTGAGCATACGCTGCCAGGGGGTTTTATCGCCTATGAACTCTTTCAGGGCCACTTCTATCTGACCGGCCTGGTAGCGGTTTTCGGTTTCCGCAAAAACCAGCGCATAGGAGGCGCCCTGGTCCATCCAGCGGTGCCATTGCTGGCGGCCGCGGGTTACGCCCACCTTTAGGCCGCCACTATTGGCCAGGTATACGATATGCGGCTGCAGTTGGTAGCCCTTCTCGAAGGCCAGGTCCCGGTCCTCTTCGCCCAGGTGAGCCCGGCTAAGCTCAGGACGAATGATACTTTCCCCCGCCTCGGGCCGGGTAAAAAAGCAATTTTTACAGAACCCCATGCGAAAGAGCTCGGCAAACTCCTGACCGCAGCCGGCACAAAACTTCTGGTTGAGGAATTCTACCGAAATTTGCCGGTCTATAAAGTGATTGAGGGCTATGAAATCCTCATCGGCTTTGAGTAAGTAATGCGCCTCCCCATCATAGTAGGTGGGCATTTTTGCGAGTGTAACACCAATATCCATCAGCTAAGGCTGTAATTTGCCACGAAAGTAAGGGAATCCGTAATGCTGGACCTGGTCAATACCTTTATAAGCTGGCGCATGAAAAAGCGCTTTCATCAAATTGAGCTCTTTCTGCGGCATCCGCACGAAGTGCAACAAGAATTATTGATGGCCCAGCTTCACAAAGCCCGGGACACCGAGTGGGGGCGGCATTATCATTTTTCGGAGATAAAACGCTACGAAGAGTTTGCCCGGCGGGTTCCCCTCCACACCTACGAGGACCTGGAGGAAGAGATCGAAGAACTGCGCCAGGGGGCAGAAAATCGCATGTGGCCGGGCAAGATTAAGTGGTTTGCCAAATCCAGCGGCACCACCAATAGCCGCAGTAAGTTTATACCGGTGACCCAAGAAGCCATCGAAGGCAATCATTTCAAAGCCGGGAAAGACCTGCTGAGCATTTACTGTCACAATTTTCCGGAAACCAAAATTTTCAGTGGCACCAACCTTCGTCTGGGCGGCAGCACCTTTGGGGACACAGAACACGGCAGTTTTTACGGGGATGTGTCGGCCATTTTGATCGAGCACCTACCCTTTTGGGTAGAAATGCGGAGCACGCCAAACTCCCGCATAAGCCTCATGAGCGAGTGGGAAGAAAAGCTGGAGGCCATGGCCCATACCTCTATGAAGGAGGATGTAACCAGCCTGGCGGGCGTGCCCAGCTGGATGCTAGTGCTGATTAACCGGGTGCTGGAACTTAGCGGCAAGGAAAACCTCCACCAAGTGTGGCCCAACCTGGAGCTGTACATGCACGGCGGGGTCAATTTTACCCCTTACGGGCCTCAGTACGAGGCCCTGATGGATAAGCCCATTAACTACCTGGACACCTACAATGCTTCGGAAGGGTTCTTTGCCATCCAAGACCAGCCGGGGGTCAATGAACTGCTGTTGATGCTGGACTACGGTATTTTCTACGAATTTATACCTATGGACCACTTCCATGGCACCGACTCCCCCACGGTTCCCCTCTGGGAGGTAGAGCGCGGCAAAAATTACGCCCTGGTGATCAGTTCCAATGCCGGCTTATGGCGTTACCTCATCGGGGATACCGTTCGCTTCACCTCGCTTAAGCCCTACCGCATCCAGATAACCGGGCGTACCAAACACTTTATCAACACCTTCGGGGAGGAGCTGATCGTGGAAAATGCAGAGACCGCGCTTAGCCGCACCTGCGAAGCGCATCAGCTCCAGATAAAAGATTATACCGCGGCGCCCGTTTATATGGAAGGCCGGCAGCAGGGAGCCCACGAATGGTTAATCGAGTTTGAAAAAAACCCCCGGGACCTGAGCGCCTTTGCCCATGACCTGGACCTGGAACTGCAAAAAGTGAATAGCGATTACGAAGCCAAGCGCTATAAAAATATGGCCCTTACGCCCTTAAAACTAAACCTGGCGCAAGCGGGGCTTTTTTACCAGTGGCTTAAAAAGAAAGGAAAGCTCGGCGGCCAGCACAAGGTACCCCGCCTAAGCAACGACCGCCGTTATATAGACGAAATGCTCAAAATGAACCAATGAAGTGGCTCCTGCTCATAGGGCTGCTGGCCTCTACGCTCTGTGCTCAGGTAGTGCCCGAGCTGCAGCAAAAAATCCCGCTCTCCCGGCCAGTAGAGCACTTTGCCGTGGACCAGTTTGGCAACCTCTACCTCGTAAACCAGGGCCAGGTACAGAAACGCAACCCCGAGGGGGAAGTGCTGCAAAGCTACAGCAACCCCCTGCTGGGCGACATCAGTACCGTAGACGCGCTCAATCCCTTGCGTCCGCTGCTCTTTTACGAGCCCGTTAATTCCCTGGTATTACTGGACAACCGGCTCAACCCTTCCCAGGAGATCAACCTTCTGGATTACGGGCTGGCCGACCCCCAACTGGTCACCTATGGCGATCAGGACCATCTCTGGATCTACGACCAAAGCCAGGACCAACTGATCCGATATGGCATAAATTCGGGCCGGGAAAGCTACCGCACCGCGCGAATAACCCAACTGATCGAAAAGGAAAACCAGCCCATAGATCTTTTTTCCAGCTACGACCAAGTAGTGCTCCACACCGTAAAACGGGGGGCCCTCCTCTTTGATGCCCAGGGGAGCTACCGCCGCCGAATATCCCTGCCGGATAGCGGCCAGGTGGCCTTTCACAACTACCGGCTGGTGAGCCTTACCGGCGACGGTGGTCTCCGGCTATACGACCTCAAAAAAGGCCTCCGCTTTGCCGGATTGCTGCCCGGCGCCCCAGTGCAGCAAGTGGCCCTGGAAGGAAATCAGCTCTACGTACTACGGCCGCAAGAGCTGGCCATTTACCAGCTCCAGATAGCCCCCTAAGACCAAGGGATGTGGGCAAAAACCTTAGTTTTGCCCTCTTCAGTAAAATTTTAATGGACCATCCATGCATATCGCCGTTTCCGGAAACATAGGCTCCGGCAAGACTACCCTCACCGGCCTGCTGGCCAAACACTTCAAATGGACCCCGCACTACGAGGACGTAGAAGACAATCCTTACCTCGATGATTTTTACCGGGAAATGCAGCGCTGGAGTTTTAACCTGCAGATCTACTTTCTCAACAGCCGCTTCCGCCAGATCATCAATTTCCGGGAGCAGGAACAGGACGTGATCCAGGATCGAACCATCTATGAAGATGCCCACATCTTTGCCCCCAACCTGCACGCCATGGGCCTGATGCCCAATCGCGACTTTGAAAATTACCAGGCCCTATTTGAACTGATGGAACGCTTTATTCAAGCGCCCGACCTGCTCATCTACCTGCGCGCCAGCGTCCCTACCCTGGTGGACCAAATCCAAAAGCGCGGCCGCGACTACGAGAACAACATTAGTATAGAATACCTCAACCGGCTCAACGAGCGCTACGAAGCCTGGATAAGCCAGTACGATAAGGGCCAATTGCTGATCGTAAACGTGGATGAAAACAAATTTGCCCTAAACCCGGAAGACCTCGGCGATATCATCCACAATATCGATAGCAAGCTCCACGGCTTGTTTTAACGAGAAAATCAAAAGCCATCCAATGCCCCTCCGGTGGTATACTTAGTGTTTGTCTGTAGGGTACGGCGTCTTGTCTAGAAAGTTCAAGAACGCCTGTCCCGATTTTTTCGGGGAGGCGCGAGAGGACGATAAAACCGCAGTCTCGCCACTGGCCAGATGAAAATCTTTAGGGCGATCGTCTCGCTAGGAGCGAGATTGGAATTTATAGACAGACACTACTTCAAAAGAAAAAACGGGTAGCGGCCCGCATCACATTTGGCCGGCAGGCCCCAAAAATGCCGCCCCAGGCTGCGGGGCAATGCGCTGCCGCCAAAACAACGGCGTTTGCTACTTTTGCAGCCTTATTAAGAAAAAATTATGGCGAGAGAAATACAAATTCGCGAAGCGGTGGCCGAAGCCATGAGCGAAGAGATGCGTCGCGATGAGCTGGTGTATCTGATGGGGGAAGAAGTGGCCGAGTACAACGGCGCTTATAAAGCTACCAAGGGCATGCTGGATGAGTTTGGCCCCAAAAGAGTGGTGGATACCCCTATTTCCGAGCTGGGTTTTGCCGGGGTGGGCGTGGGTTCCGCCATGAACGGCTTGCGGCCCATTATTGAGTTTATGACCTTTAATTTTTCCCTGGTGGCCATAGACCAGATCATCAACAATGCCGCCAAAATGTACCAAATGAGTGGCGGGCAGTACAATGTGCCTATTACCTTCCGCGGGCCTACGGCTTCTGCCGGGCAGCTCGGGGCCACCCACAGCCAGGCCCTGGAAAACTGGTACGCCAATACGCCCGGGCTGAAAGTGGTGGTACCCTCCAACCCCTACGACGCCAAAGGCCTGCTCAAAACCGCCATCCGCGATGACGATCCGGTACTGGTGATGGAAAGCGAGCAGATGTACGGGGATAAAGGGGAAGTGCCCGAAGAAGAGTATCTCATAGACTTGGGCAAGGCCCGCATAGACCGCGAAGGCAGTGATGTGACGCTGGTATCCTTTGGCAAAATCATAAAGGAAGTCTACAAAGCAGCCGATGAGCTGGCCCAAGATAACATCCAGGCAGAGGTGATAGACCTGCGCAGCGTAAGGCCCATCGACTACGAGACGGTGGTAAACTCCCTCAAAAAGACCAACCGTATGGTGATCGTAGAAGAAGCCTGGCCCCTGGGCAATATCTCTACCGAACTGATCGCGCACTGCCAGCAGCATGCCTTTGACTACCTGGATGCCCCTATCCAGCGCATTAATACCGCCGATACCCCGATGGCTTACGCCCCTACCCTGGTGGAGGCTTTCCTGCCCCAGGCAGAACAGGTGGTAAAAGCGGCCCGCCAAGCACTGTACCTGGATTAAAAACACAACCTAGCCTGCTGCGCCGGCCCCGGCTGGGCCGCCGCGGCCCAGGCTTGCGCCATGTGCTTTTTAGTGTACTTTTGCGCCCCCTTATTCTCAAAGTAAATTATTTAGAACAACCAACTCCCTCATTATTATGAACGACTGGCTTATGTATTCGGTGCCCGCTATGGGCCTCCTGGGCATCTTGATCATGATCGGTAAATCTGCCTGGGTAAACCGCCAGGAAACCGGTGAAAAAACCATGAATGAACTGGCCGGCCACATCGCCGAAGGGGCCATGTCCTTCCTCCGAGCCGAATGGAAAGTAATGACCTACTTTGTGATCATAGCCGGTCTTTTGCTCGCTTATTCCGGCACTCTGGTGGAGCACAGCAGTCCCATCATAGCCATTGCCTTCCTGATTGGGGCCGTTTTTTCCGCGTTGGCCGGCTACATCGGCATGCGCATCGCTACCAAGAGCAATGTGCGCACTACCCAAGCCGCCCGCACCAGCCTGCCCAAGGCGCTGAATGTATCTTTTACCGGGGGCTCCGTGATGGGGCTGGGCGTCGCCGGTTTGGCCGTACTGGGCCTGGGGTCGCTCTTCATCGTCTTTTATAATGTATTTGTGCCCGCCGATGCGGCCATTACCGGCGTAGAAATGAAAACCGCCATCGAGGTGCTCACCGGCTTTTCGCTGGGGGCGGAGTCCATTGCCCTCTTTGCCCGCGTAGGTGGCGGTATCTATACCAAAGCGGCCGATGTAGGGGCCGACCTGGTGGGTAAAGTGGAAGCCGGCATCCCGGAAGACGATGTGCGCAACCCCGCCACCATAGCCGATAACGTAGGCGACAATGTAGGCGACGTAGCCGGTATGGGGGCCGACCTCTTTGGCTCCTACGTGGCTACCATCCTGGCCTCCATGGTACTGGGACAGGAAATCGAATCCCTGGACCAGTTTGGCGGTATGGCTCCCATCCTGCTGCCCATGGTCATCGCCGGCCTGGGCCTGATCTTTTCCATCATCGCCATGCTTTTTGTGCGGGTAAGCGGCGAGGACAGCTCGGTGCAAAAAGCCCTTAACATAGGCAACTGGGGTTCCATTATTCTGGTGGTGCTCGCTTCCCTGCCCCTTTGCTTATGGATGCTGCCGGAAACCATGATGCTCCGTGGATTTGAATTTACCAGCCTGGATGTGTTCATCGCCATCCTGATCGGTTCCATCGTAGGGGCCCTTATGAGCTGGGTTACCGAATTTTACACGGCCATGGGCAAGCGGCCCGTGATGTCCATCGTACGGCAGAGCTCTACCGGCCACGCCACCAATATCATTAGCGGCCTGGCCATGGGCATGCAGTCTACCGTACTGCCAGCCATCATTCTGGCCGCCGGAATCGTCGTTTCCTACAGTTTTGCCGGCCTTTACGGCGTAGCCATTACCGCCGCCGGTATGATGGCCACTACCGCCATGCAGCTGGCCATCGACGCCTTTGGCCCCATCGCCGATAATGCCGGCGGCATCGCCGAAATGAGCGGCCTGCCCGAAGAGGTACGCGGCCGTACCGACAATCTGGACGCCGTGGGCAACACCACCGCCGCCATCGGCAAAGGCTTTGCCATCGCCTCCGCCGCCCTTACCGCCCTGGCGCTTTTTGCCGCCTTTGTGGGGATTGCGGGCATCGATAGCATCGACATCTACAAAGCCCCCGTGCTGGCCATGCTGCTCATCGGCGCCATGGTGCCCTTTATCTTCTCTTCCCTGGCCATCTCGGCCGTAGGCCGCGCGGCTATGAGCATGGTGCAGGAAGTACGCCGGCAGTTCAAGGAAATTCCTGGCATCATGGAGCACAAGGCCAAGCCCGAGTACGACAAGTGCGTGGCCATCTCTACCCAAGCTTCCATCCGCGAAATGATGCTCCCCGGCGCCATCGCGCTTATCCTGCCCGTAATAGTGGGCGTAGGCTTCATGGGCGTGTTTGAAGACACCAGCTCCGCCGAAATGCTGGGCGGGCTCCTGGCCGGAGTTACCGTAAGCGGCGTATTGCTGGGTATGTTCCAGAACAATGCCGGCGGCGCCTGGGACAATGCCAAAAAATCATTCGAAGCCGGCGTAGAGATCGACGGTAAAATGGAATACAAAGGTTCCGAAGCCCACAAAGCCTCCGTGACCGGTGACACCGTAGGCGATCCCTTCAAAGACACTTCCGGTCCTTCTATGAACATCCTCATCAAGCTGATGTCCATTGTGGCCCTGGTGATCGCGCCCTTCATCCACGTAGACGAAGGCAGCCACAGCCACCAGGCAGCGGGCATGGCCACCGTAAGCAACCTCCAGGCGGGCGACGAAGTGAACAGCACCGCCGAAATGCCCGTGCGCTTCTTTGGTCCCGGCGAAATTCAGGGCCGGATCATCGCCACCCGCCACGCCTACGTAACCGGCGAAGAATCGCTGCAAGAGGTAACCATAGAGCTGCGCACCGAAACGCTCAACCGCCTGCTGCGGACGGAATTTCCCGAGGCCATCTTCCGGGCGGAGGTCCTGGAGTTGGTGGGGCCCAACGAGTACTACGGCCGGGGTATCATCCTCCTGGGCGAAGAAGAAGTACCGGCTAAGATCCAATTCTTTCCCGGCGCTGAAGGCCAGAGTCGTTGCGACATCATGATGGCATTGAATTAAAAGATAGCATTTCATTTTTCCTTTATAGCCCGGTAGCCCAGCGCTGCCGGGCTTTTTTCTTTTAGGCCTCCCGGCCAAATGTGTTT
>JAVLBR010000038.1:0-13332 GCA_031581125.1 Schleiferiaceae bacterium
CCCAACGCGCCCTCGTCATTGAGGTCGCCGTTGTAAGCGTAGCCTAAGCCCCGGGCAATGTCCGAACCGATCACATCGTCCTCAAAGTTGCCAATGTCGGGGTCAAACCAAGTACCAAAATACGTATCGCTTAAGCGAAAGCTTGATTTGTTGAGAATGCGATAGTTGTTAAAGGTCATGTTATTTACCTCATCATTAGAGGTAAAAGCAAAGGCCTGGGCCCGGATTTCAAAACCCAGGGCGGAGGCGCCGGACTCGGTGTGAATGTTGCCTTTGTCGTTATACACCCACCAGATAGTCTGGTCGCCGTAGAGGAAGTCATTTTCTTTGGCCTGGCAGTCTGCCGTACGGGAAAAGTCGTAAGCCGGGTAATCCCATTCGTAATCGTAAAGCCCGGGGATACCGTTGGAATCGGACTCGGTGTAAGGGGCCAGCATTGTGGGCATGTTGCCATCTACGCCATTGCCCGGCCATTCCTGGATAGACTGGGGGATATTTCCGGCGTAGCCCGGGAAACGCTGAGAAGGATCGCAATTGGGATCTTCTTTACATTCTATCCACTCTTTGTGGGTCTCTACCTCATCCCGGTACACCACCCAGTGGCGGTCATAATCCTGGCACACCGATTCGGTTACGGAGGCCTGGTCATCCAGAGGGCCGGTCCAATAATCTACGCCGCTACCACGGTAAGTCATGGCGGCCAGCTTGAGCTGCCCGGCCTCATCGATACCCCCCAGCCAGAGGGCCCCGGCAAACATGGAGTGCTTATTACTCCCCTTGGGAACTTCGTACTGGGCCCGGTTAAGGTCCCACCACATATCACCACCGCCCAGGATCCGGGCCCGGACGTTATTGATGTTGAGATCGGTCTGCGCGGTGGCTGGCGCGCAGCCTTCGGCCAGGGTTTTTAAGGCGCGTTTATTCTTATTGTAATGGGAGCTATCAGGCTCGGCGGCCTGAACACCAGTGGCCAGGAAGAAAGCCAGCAGTATTCCAAATGTGCGCTTCATCATCATAATCGGGTTATTAACAGGGTTCTTTTCTTAAAAATTATAGGATACCCCCAGGCGTACACGGCGTGGTAGGGAGTAATTAAAGGGGTTTACCATTCGGCGGTTGTAGAGGTCTACGAAGGCTTGCTCGCTTAGCTGGCCTTGCAGCACGGTTCTTCCGATGGGCGAGCTGAGGAAGCCATCGTCATCCGCGGTGCCCGTAAAGGCGTATACATCGGTTACGTTTTGGGTGTTGAGCAGGTTGAGGACCTGCACGTATACGTCCAGGGTTTTCTTGCCACCGGAGCCCAGGGAGAATACCCGGTTCATACGGAGGTCAAAAGTGACCTGCCAGGGCAGGCGAGCGCCGTTTACCTGTCCTTCCATCTGAGAAGAACTAGGGCTGGAGGTCACCGAGAAGGCCCTACTACGCTTGGTGTAAGGACGGCCGCTCTGGGCGTTCATCACCAAGTTTACCCCGAAGTTTTCTAAAATATCTTTTCCTCCCACTACGGGGCCATTGTAGCGCATGCCGGAAGCATACCGGAAGTCAAAGCGGAACAAGAACTGGTGCCGTACATCGTAGCTAAAGGGCTGCAGGGTCCGCAGGGCGGGCTGTCCCGCCCGGGCCAGGTTAAGTCCCGTGGTGGCCGAAGAGCCGGTACCCTGGGCAAATTGCAGGGTGTAGTTAGCGTCCAATTTTACATTGCCCGTCCGGCGCAGCTCGTATTCCAATTGAAAGCCTTTGGTAGTACCGAAGTCTCGGTTGCCATATCCCACGTAGGTGATGGGATAAGCCTGCGGATAGTTGACCGCCTGAAGCAGGTCCCGCTGTTCCCGGTAAAAGGCGGCAATTTTAAGGGCCGAGGCATCCGAGAGCACCTGTTTAAAGGCCACCTCGTAATCAGTAGTCCGCTGTGGCTTCAGGTTGGGATTATTAATGATACCACCGTTCCGCAAGTTCAGCAAGTCCAGGTACTCAAAGGGATTGAGGCGGGAGTTGCCGGTACTGGGCCGCTGGGCGAGGAGGTCGTAGTGGAAGATGAATATCGCTTCATCGGTAATGGGGAAGTTAAAGGCCACCCGGGGCATGGTAATCACCTGCGGGGTGTAATCTTCCAGAGAACCATCGGTGATGGTCCCCCCTAATTGAGACTCGTCCACATCGGTATCCGGATCATCGGCCTGGGGCGGATTTACCAAAAAGGGCTTGATATTACCGCCGGCGGCCGCCGCCAGGGTAGCGGGATCGGCAATAGGTTCGCCATCTTGATTGTAAAATTGATCCCCGTTCCGGTAACCTACGATGGAGGCCTCGTTATAATCAAAGTCACTTACGTAAACCGCAAAGTCCTGACCGATACTAGCCGGAATATCAGCAGCCGCGTCGGCCAGCTCCGTGCCGGGCAGGTCAGATACCTGATAGGAGGCGGGCAGTATGTAAGGGTCTTTCAGAACTTCTTGGTTGAGGTCAAAGCGGTCTACCCGCAGACCTACGTTAAAAGTGAGGTTGTCAAAAGTGAATTGGTCCTGGATATAACCGGCGATGTAAAGCGGGCGGAAAGCCCCTACCGGCCGGGTAAGGCGGCCATTCTCATCGCGGGCATTAAAGAAGTCCGCTACACTCACCTGCTCGTTCATTAGGTTGCCGGTGTAATCATAGCCGTAGTATTCCACGCCGCGGTTGCCATTGGGATTGATGATCTCATTGGCGGAGAACATATCGAGGCTAAAGAAGCTGGGGTCCAGGTTTTCTACGTTGATTTGTTCGGTACCGGTAGCTTCCAGGCCTAACTTAGACCGCACCCGCTCTGAGAACTGGGAAGCCGACTGGGGATCGTACACGTAATTGTATTCGATGGTATCCTGGTAGTTACCGGCATCATCAAAAACGGGCTGCGGATCGGAGAGGTCTAGCTGGCTATTGGGCTGGTTTTGCAGCAAGCGCATGCGCGTCCACAAGTTCTGGGGCGCCAGGTTATAAGCCCGGTCAGTACGCTGTTCGTATTCAAAGCCCACAATAAGGGAGTGATTGCCCACGTCAAAGTTGGTACTCCCCACGATGCGGAACTGATCCAATTGGTTCTTGTTATAACCGGTTTGCTGAGCCCCTATATTTCCCCACAGACCGTATACACTACGGGGATTGGCTCCATTAGCGGGCAGCCCATAGCCGAGCAAGTCAAAGGGATTATTGGCCTGCAGGCCCGGGTTTTCGCCGGCCAATTCAAAAAAGCGGCTCATGTAATTGCTCAGGGTGGGGTTAGAAGCCGAGGGGGTGTAAGCAATGCCGGTATCCTGCAATCCTACGAAGCGGTAGCCCGTGAGCCCGGTAGCTGTATCGGTGCCAAATTGATAGGCCCGGGTGCGCTGGATATCGTACTGACCGGTGTGTCCGTATTCAAAAAAGTTGGTGCCAAACCGGGGGTCAAATATCTCGGTGCTAGACCGCGAGAAGTCTAGCTGCAACTGGTAATACACGTTTTGCAGCAGCGCATCTTTATCCTCGTTGGGGAAAGTCTGCTGAAAGCGCAGGTAGCTCTGCCAGTCGCTGTCTATCCGCTGGGAGTTGTTTTCAAAATTAAAAATATGATTGGTCCAGCTTTCGTTGCGCTCATTGCTGTACACCCAGCGCCCGCCCAGGGTAAGGTTGGTATTTTGGGAAGTCTTGATCTGGATATTACCGGTAAAGCGAATCTCATTATCCGCCGAATTGGGCCGCTGATAGATGGGATTGAGATCCTCATCGGTCACAAATTCAGAGTTGAAATTAATGGCCGTCCCATCATCTGACACGGATATGGGGTCTTGTTTAAGGTTATTATACACCTCGTCATCCAGCTCCAGGTAAGGAATGGAGTTGAAGGTGGGACGGGGCTCTTCGGTATAATTAAACTCGGAGCTAAAGAGGAAACCTACGATAGACTTGCCTTCATCATTCTTGTAAATGGGCCCGCCGATGGTAAAGGCCCCCAGATTGTAGTTCTGGCCATCGATGATGGGCGCCCCTTCGGAATTGGTAAGGGGTTTGAAGGGCGCGGAAGTAAGGATCTCCGCGTTGCCAAACCACTGGCCGCTGGGCCCGCGGGTGGTGGTGTTGATCACCCCACCGATGGCATCGCCGTACTGAGCGGGAAGGCCGCCGGTAATGACCTCGGTCTGGGCTATAGCCGCCTGGGGGATATTGTTGCTACCGCGCACTTTGATCCCATCGATAAAGTAAACGGTGGCCTCATCGCGGGCGCCCCGTACGTTTACATTACCATTGGCATCGGTGGTCACCCCGGCCGTTTGCGAAGCTACCGAGGTAATGTCCCGCACGGCCATATTAGAGATATCTTCGGCAGTAGTGATTTTACTTGACTTGGTCTTATCGATAAGGGGGGCCTCATAAGTAATAACCACTTCCTCCAGTACACTGGATTCTTCTTGTAGCTGAAAGTCTTGAATGGTAGGAGAGTTAGGCGATATACGGACGCCTTTTACCGTAACAGGGGCATAGCCGGTAAAACTGGCCACCACCGTGTAGCTGCCCGGCGGTACCGGATTAATGTTGTAATCGCCGTCAAAATCAGCCGAGGCACCGGCTATCACGCTTCCCCCGTCATCTTTGATCACCACGTTGGCCGTAGGCAGGGTTTCCCCCGTCTTCTTGTCGCTTATGGTACCGCGCAAAGAACCGGGGCGTTGCTGTGCAAAGCTCAGACTCGCACTGAGCACCAAAAAGGCTAGCAGTATTCTTTTTCCCATTTCTCGTTTGTTTTTAGAAACTTCTCCTTCCAGCTTTAAATAGGGTTAGCTGCAAATTAAGGGGCGTAAATATAAGGTAAAATGGTTCCGGCCCACAATGGCTAAAAGCCCCATCCAGAGCGGGTTTGCCCGTAATGTTCTGATTGCGAACAATTTTTAATTAACATTCCGTTAAGATTTAAGCGGTTCTCCTTTTTAAACTCCTTTATCTTTGCTTTCATGGACAAGCTTCTGCCAATGCACATGCTACCTATATGGACGGCGTTCCTCTTTTTGGTTGCCTCCGGTTGCGAAAAAAACCGCCGCCAGAACTTCCCCAACACCCAATTTGAGGAGTACATTTACCTGAACAACCCCTCCAGCCTGCCCCTACAGACCATCGGCGGGGTGATCCCCCACCCCGGTGGCTATCGTGGCTTGCTGGTGTACCGGCGCTACCAAAACCGAACGGAAGGGGATTTTGCCGCCTATGACCGCGGTTGCCCCCAACATTTTGCCCAGGATTGTGGCCAGCTGGAGATCAGCGATGACCAGAGTTATGCGGAGTGTCCCTGTGAAGGAGAACGCTACCTGCTTTTTGACGGCAGCCCCGCGGAAGAAGCCCGCTTACCGCTTATCTCCTACCCCACCAGTTTTGATGGTAGTATCCTTTATATCACCAATCGCTGATGATAAGCGGCATTTGCTGGCCAGCTGGTACTGCACATTTGGCCTCCCGGCCAAATGTGAAACGTCCCGCTGGGAAGTACTTGATTTAATAAGAAAGCGCTTAGTCCGCGAGAATGATCACCCGCTCCTTGGTGACCTCCACCACGCCACCATCAATAGGCAAGCGAAGCAGGCGGTCGTCTGATTTATCCCGCTCCAGACTGCCGTGGAGGCTGTCCAGCTTCTTACTATCGGTGGGCAGGTCTATCTTCACGGTGCCCGGCTGCAGGGTAGAAATGAGCGGGGCGTGCCCATCCAGGATCTGGAAGAGGCCATTGGCGCCGGGCACCTGAACGGCGTCTACGGTATGCTCAAAAATGCGGTGCTCGGGGGTGAGGATTTCTAATTGCATAAGGCGGATAAGTGGGGAAAGAAAGGGAAGCCGGCGACGCCGGCTTCCCGGATATACTTTTGGGGGTTAGGCAGAGGCTTCGGCCAGCATCTTCTCGCCGGCTTCACGCACTTCTTCGATGGTGCCTTTCAGGTTAAAGGCCGACTCGGGGTACTGGTCCATCTCGCCGTCCAGGATCATATTGAAGCCTTTGATGGTATCCTCTATACCTACGAATACCCCGGGAATACCGGTAAACTGCTCGGCCACGTGGAAAGGCTGGGAGAGGAAACGCTGCACCTTACGGGCGCGGGCCACTACGGTTTTGTCTTCTTCGCTCAGCTCATCCATACCCAGGATAGCGATGATGTCCTGGAGCTCTTTGTAGCGCTGGAGGATCTCTTTCACCCGCTGGGCACAGTTGTAGTGCTCGTCACCGATCACCTCCGGCGCCAGGATACGGGAAGTAGAGTCCAGCGGATCCACGGCGGGGTAAATACCGAGCGAAGCGAGCTTCCGGCTCAGTACGGTGGTGGCGTCCAGGTGGGCAAAGGTGGTAGCGGGCGCCGGGTCGGTAAGGTCGTCGGCCGGTACATACACGGCCTGTACGGAAGTAATAGAGCCGCTTTTGGTAGAAGTAATGCGCTCCTGCATGGCGCCCATTTCGGTAGCCAGGGTGGGCTGGTACCCTACGGCGGAAGGCATCCGGCCCAGCAGGGCGGATACTTCGGAACCCGCCTGGGTAAAGCGGAAGATATTGTCCACAAAGAACAGGATGTCGCGGCCGGTGCCATCGCCTTCGCCATCGCGGTAGTACTCCGCCAGGGTGAGGCCGGAAAGGGCTACCCGTGCACGGGCCCCGGGAGGTTCGTTCATCTGGCCGAATACGAAGGAGGCTTTAGACTCTTTCATGTGTTCGGGGTCTACGGTGCTGAGGTCCCAGCCGCCTTTTTCCATGCTTTCGAGGAAGGCGTCGCTGTACTTGATAATGCCGGACTCCAGCATTTCCCGCAGCAGGTCGTTTCCTTCCCGGGTGCGTTCTCCTACGCCGGCAAATACGGAGAGGCCGCCGTGGCCTTTGGCAATATTGTTAATGAGCTCCTGGATCAGTACCGTTTTGCCTACGCCGGCGCCGCCAAAGAGGCCAATTTTACCCCCTTTGGCGTAGGGTTCTACCAGGTCAATTACTTTGATGCCGGTGTAGAGGATCTCGGCACTGGTAGAAAGGTCTTCGAATTTGGGCGAGTCCCGGTGGATGGGCAGGCCGTTTTCGGTAGGGAGATTGGCCATCCCGTCGATAGACTCGCCTATCACGTTAAAAAGCCGGCCCCGGATACCCTCTCCGGTAGGCATTTTAATGGGCGAACCGGTGGCGTGTACTTCCTGCCCCCGGCGCAGCCCCTCGGTAGAATCCATGGCGATGGCCCGGACGGTGTCTTCCCCGATGTGCTGCTGTACTTCCACTACCAGGCGGTTCCCTTCGCGGGGAATTTCCAGGGAATCGTAGATTTTGGGCAACTCGTATTGCGTGGTATCAAAGGACACGTCCAGCACGGGACCTATGATCTGGGCTATCTTTCCTACTGCTTGGGCCATATAGATTCTGCGATTTAGAGCTTGAAGCGCTATTTTTAAATTTGGCGGCAAAAGTAGCCCATTTGATACAATCTACCTACGGCCCCCGTCAATTTTGGATTGCCCATTTTTGCACAGGGAATTCACATTTGGCCGCAGGCCTCCCCTCCGGCCCTACATTGCTTAAGCTCCTCGCCCTGTGAAGGTATACTACCACTTAGACGACTTTGAGCCGCTGCCCCGGGCGGTGGTGACCACCGGCACCTTTGACGGCGTCCACATCGGGCATCGCAAAATTCTCAAACAGCTTAACGATGCCGCCCGGCGGGAAGGGGGCGAAAGTGTGCTGCTTACCTTTCATCCCCACCCGCGCATGGTCTTGCAACCTGATATAGACCTCAAACTGATCAATACCCAGGCGGAGAAAATAGCCCTGCTCAAGGAAACGGGCCTGGACCACCTCATCATCCACCCTTTTACCCGGGCCTTTAGCCGCACCACTTCGCTGGCCTTTGTGCGCGAAATCCTGGTCAATCAAATCGGTGCCAAGCGCCTGGTGATCGGCTACGACCACCACTTTGGGCGCAACCGCGAAGGGAGTTTTGAGCACCTCAAGGAATACGGGCCGGTGTACGGTTTTGAGGTGGAAGAAATAGCCGCCCAGGACGTAGACGAAGTGACGGTGAGCAGCACCAAAATACGCCGGGCCATAGAAGCGGGAGATGTGGCTACGGCCCAGGAGTACCTGGGGTATCCCTTTCCGCTGAGCGGCCAGGTAAGCGAAGGGGAAAAGCTGGGAACGGAGCTGGGCTATCCTACGGCCAACCTGCGCCTGGACGAGGCGAGTAAAATAGTGCCTGCCAATGGGGTGTACGCCGTCCGCGGCCGCCTCCCGGCCCATAATGGCCGCGAGCTGCTGGGGCTGTGCAACATCGGTATCCGGCCTACCTTCAGTGGTAAGTTCCAAACCATCGAGGTGCACTTCCTGGACTTCTCGGGCGATCTCTACGGGACCCAAGTAGCCCTGCGTTTTGAAGAGCGGCTCCGGGCAGAAAAGCGCTTTGACGGACGGGAAGCCCTGGTGGCCCAAATGCAAAAAGATGAGGCCCATGCGCGGCGTATTTTATAGCCTAATACGGCTTTTGGGCGGCACCTTGCTAGGCCTCTGCAGCTATGGACTGGTAGCCCAGACCGTGCCGCCCGGCTGGCCGGCGCCGGAACAAACCACCGAACTGCGTCTCAAGGGCGAAGATTTGGATAGCTTACCGCCATTTTTACGACATTATTCCCGCCTAAAAAAACTGGACCTCAGCAAGAATAACCTGCGGAAGCTCCCCACTTGGCTCGGCGATATGAAGAGCCTGGAGGTGCTCGACCTGCGCAAGAATCCCCTCCAGCGGTTTCCCCGCCACTTGGCGGCCCTCCCCCGTTTGCAAAAGCTCATCCTGGCGCAAACGGAGATCGATAGCCTGCCCCGGGCAGTAAGCCGGTTTCCCGCCCTCCGCTATCTGGACCTCTGGGACAGTGAGCTGGCCTACCTCCACCCGGGCATCCGCGCGGCAGATTCCCTGCGGTGGCTCGACTTGCGCCAGACCTACCTCAGCACCCAAGACCTGCAAGGCCTGATCCGGGACCGGCCCCAGTGGGAGATTAAAAGTACTTATGGTTGTAACTGTGGCATGCGGTGAGGGGTGGGCGCGCTAAAACGACCTAAGGCTTATAACCAAAACGGCGCAGGTCCTCGTCTTTTTTGCGCCAGTCGGGCCGTACTTTTACGTAGAGTTCCAGGAACACTTTTTTCCCCAGGAAAGATTCCATGCGCTTACGGGCGGCCGTGCCCACCCGTTTGATGGCCTTGCCCTGGTGGCCCAGCAGGATGCCTTTTTGGGTAGAGCGCTCTACGTAGATGAGGGCCCGGATGCGGTTGATATCTTCTTCTTCCCGGTACTCCTCTATGGCCACTTCGGTGGCGTAGGGCACCTCTTTCTGATAGTGGAGCAAGATCTGCTCGCGGATCATCTCGGCCACAAAAAAGCGATCGTGCCGGTCACTTAAGTCTTCCTTGGGGAAATAAGGCGGTGCTTCCGGCAAGTGCTGCTTGATCTCTTCCAGCAGGGCCGGCACCTGAAATTTTTCCAGGGCTGCGATGGGATAAATGCTGGCCTGGGGGAAGCGCTGCTGCCAAAAGTGAAAAACCGCCTCTACCTCGGCGGGAGCGACGGTATCTATTTTATTGATCACCACGAAAAGGGGCACCTCGAGCTGGCGAAGCCGCTTTTCGAGCTTTTCGTCCTTGAGCGGTGTGGCGGTGGGCTCGGTAAGCATCATCACCAGGTCGCTGTCTTCAAAAGTACTCTGGACAGCGTCCATCATCTGCTCCTGCAGGGCATAGGCGGGCTGAATAACCCCGGGGGTGTCAGAAAATACGATCTGCACCTCCGGGGTATTATAAATGCCTAGTATGCGGTGGCGGGTGGTTTGTGCCTTAGGCGTAGCAATGGCCAGGGAGGTTCCCAAAAAGGCATTGAGAAGGGTACTCTTGCCTACGTTGGGATTGCCCAGCAGGCTTACAAAACCGGCCTTATGTGCCATTGCCACAAGCCATCAGGAACACTTGCTGCTACCGCAGTTTTTACACATCAGGCAACCTTCTTCGTACACTACTGATTCCTCGCCACAGCTCTCACAGGTGGCGTTTTCCGCTTTGGTGCCCGAAGGGATGTACTGCTTCAGCGCCCGGATCACCCCGTTCTTCCAGGTGTTGAGCGACTGGTTGCTCAGGTGGAGGTTGTCTACCATGTGCACCACGTCTATGATGGGCATACCGTGGCGCAACACCCCGCTGATGAGCTTGGCGTAATTCCAGTACTCCGGATTAAAGGAGCGGGAAAGGCCTTCGATGGTAATGCGGAAGCCATCTCTGTCTTGAAATTGGAAGTCATAGCGGGTATTGCCCTGCTCGTCTTTGGCTTTCATGATCTTACCGCTCTTGCACCAGTGGGGGAGGTGGAAAGAGTCTTCCGCGCGGCCGGTGAAGATTTCGTAGGGCCGGTCATTGAGCAGACCGATCACGGCCAGCCAGCGCTCCTCTTCATTGCGGAAGCGCACCACTTCGGCCTCCAGTTCGGCCGGGCGCTGGGGCGCTTTGCTATCGGCGATGGACTCGCCCTTGTTCTTGTCCTTGCTGTCATTGGCCACCAGCACGCCGGAACGGGAACCTTCGCGGTATACCGTGATGCCTTTACAGCCTACTTCCCAGCCGGTTTGGTAGATCTCGGCCACCTTTTCTTCGGTGGTTTCCTCCGGGATGTTTACCGTTACGCTGATGGAGTGGTCCACCCACTGCTGCACCTTGCCCTGGAGGCGCACCTTGCTTACCCAGTCTACATCCCGCGCTGTGGCGCCGGCATAGGGGCTTTTTTCGATGATGCTTTGCAGCTCTTCTTCTTCCATTTGGGCCACCTGGTCCAGGTCGTACCCTTGCAGTTGGAGCCAGTTGGCAAACTGGTGGTGGAACACGTGGTATTCCTGCCAGTGGTCGCCCACGTCGTCTATGAAATCGGTACGGGCGTTTTGGTCGTTGGGATTGATCTTTTTCCGGCGTTTGTAAGAAGGCATAAATACCGGCTCAATGCCCGAGGTGGTTTGCGTCATCAGGCTGGTGGTACCGGTAGGCGCTATGGTAAGCAGGGCTATATTGCGCCGGCCGTAGTTGCGCATATCGTTCATCAGCTCTTCGTCGAGATCAGCCAGGCGCTGGATGAAGGGGTTGTCGGCTTCGCGTTCTACATCGTAGATCGGGAAGGCGCCCCGGTCTTTGGCCAGGTTTACCGAGCCCCGGTACACCTGGTGGGCCAGGGTACGGTGAATGAGCTCGGAGAAATCGATGGAATCCTTAGAGCCGTAGCGCATGCCCAGGGCGGCCAGCATATCGCCTTCGCCGGTGATGCCTATGCCCGTACGGCGGCCCTGAATGCATTTTTCGCGGATTTTTTGCCAGAGGTTGCGCTCAGTGGCTTTTACTTCCGTGCCTTCCGGATCGTTATCGATCTTGGCCAGGATGGCATCGATCTTTTCCATTTCCAGGTCTATGATGTCGTCGGCTATGCGCTGCGCCAGGCGGGCGTGCTGCTCGAAGAGCTCAAAATCAAAGCTCGCCTCCTCGGTGAAAGGTTCTTTCACGTAGCTCAGGAGGTTTACCGCCAGCAGCCGGCAGCTATCGTAGGGGCACAGGGGTATCTCGCCACAAGGGTTGGTGCTCACGGTACGGAATCCCTGGTCCGCATAGCGGTCGGGAATGGCCTCCCGGGTAATGGTATCCCAGAAAAGGATGCCCGGCTCGGCAGAAGCCCAGGCATTGTGGATTACCTTTTTCCAGAGGCGGGCTGCGTCCACTTCGCGGGTGTACACCGGTTCTTCAGCGTCAATGGGATATTTCTGCACATACTTTTCTCCGGCCAGGGCTGCTTTCATAAAGCCGTCGGTCATGCGAACGGATACGTTGGCCCCGGTTACCTTGGTGCCGTCCAGCTTGGCATCGATAAAGGCCTCGCTATCGGGATGGTCTATGGAGATAGACAGCATCAGCGCACCGCGCCGGCCGTCCTGGGCCACCTCGCGGGTGGAGTTGCTGTAGCGTTCCATAAAGGGCACCACGCCGGTAGAAGTCAGCGCCGAATTTTTTACCGGCGAGCCTTTGGGGCGCACGTGGCTAAGGTCATGCCCTACGCCGCCGCGGCGTTTCATAAGCTGCACCTGCTCTTCGTCGGTTTTCATAATGCCTCCGTAGCTATCGCTGGGGCCATCGTTGCCTATGACAAAGCAATTGGAGAGGGAAGCTATTTGGTGCTCATTGCCTATACCGGTCATCGGCCCGCCCTGGGGCACGATGTAACGGAAGTCGCGCAAGAGCTCAAAAACCTCTTCCTCTTTGAGCGGGGTAGGATAGCGTTGCTCTACCCGGGCTATTTCCGCGGCCATTCGGCGGTGCATTTCGTCGGGGGTACTTTCGTAGATGCGGCCTTCCGAATCTTTTAAAGCGTACTTGCTTAGCCAAACGCCCGCCGCCAGCTCATCGCCCTCAAAATAACGGGTAGCGGCGGCCAGGGCCTGGTCGTAGGTATAGGTCTTTTGCGTATTAACGGTCTCTTTTCCTGTGTTTTCTATCTCCATAACGGCGCATAAATTTGGGGTTCAAACGGACCAACTAAGTTAGGCCGCTTCCCCAATTCCAGCGCGCCACCTTAAGGGTAAATACCCCAGATGAGCTGTTAATAACCCCGGGTAAGGCCCGAAGTACCAAAGCTGGGTCCTGTTGAAAAATCAGACCAGAAAAATTCCACAGAAAAATTCATCGGCAACGTAAAAAGCTGATTGTCGATGTGTTAACCCGTTTATAGCTCCGCCAGGATTTGCTTTTGCCAGGCGGCCTGTCGGCCAAATGTAAATCGCCCGGCGGGCCGCATCTGTCGCCCCATTGACAGGCCCCGGCGGGGGCGTGTTTTTTCAAAATGGCTTACCAGGCATGGATGATCGTTTCGGTAAACCCATAGCCACCTGCATGCCAAATCCTTGAAAACGGCACCCCCGCGCTCCCCTCCTTAAAAAAAAGAGAGCTTGGGGTGGTTGTCTTTTATTCTTGGCCGTAGGTCGTTTATAAATTTCCCGATGGGACAAACGAGGAACAACAAGCTGCGCCTGGCGCAAAACCTGCGGTTTTGCTCCGTGGGGTGGGTTTTTGGGGGCGGACTTTACCTGGGGTAAAACCCCAGGCTAGGGGACTAAAGGTTTACAACCTTTGCTATTGGGGCGCTAAAAATCGCCCCGAAGGCTCAGATGAAGGTTCAGGCTGGCCTACCGCTTTTCCCTAGCCAGGCATTTAGGGCTATCTCTCCCGTTCTCCCCTCCTTAAAAGAAGGAGGGCTTGGGGTGGTTGTCTTTTATTCTTGGCCGTAGGTCGTTTATAAATTTCCCGAT
>JAVLBR010000038.1:13432-17508 GCA_031581125.1 Schleiferiaceae bacterium
GGGTAAAACCCCAGGCTAGGGGACTAAAGGTTTACAACCTTTGCTATTGGGGCGCGGAAAGCGGCTCCGAAGGCCCCCGCTGCCGCAGGACGCCTGTGGGGTAGCTTAAAATATCGATTGGCCAACACGCCAGTGGACTGGCTCGGTAGCCGGGGTCCGGAGAGGAGGGGCGCTCCGTGAACAATATGCGCCGGCCTGCCCTACCTTTGCAGCACTTTTTAAAAAAATGGATTCGCCCCCCTGCCCCAGCTGGCAGTGCGGGGCCTAAAGCGTAGGGAGCTATGCAGAAAGAATGCCCCGCCGTGCTGCGGGATTACCTTCAGGAGGAGCGCCTGCAGGCCATCGGTAAACACTTGGGGCCGGAAGCTATCCAGCACGTCCAGGCCAAGGGCCTGGCCGGTTCTTTTACCGCCTTGCTGATGGCCGCCACCCTGGAAGCCAGCGAGCGCACCCAGCTCATCGTGGCCCATGATAAAGAGGAGGCGGCCTACCTGCTCAATGACCTGGAGCTGCTCCTGGGGGCAGACCGGGTGCTCTTTTACCCGGGCTCCTACCGCCGCCCCTACCAGGTGGAAGAGACGGACAATGCCAACGTGCTGATGCGGGCCGAGGTGCTCAACCGCCTCAGCGGCCGCCGCAAACCGGCCGTGGTGGTGAGTTACCCGGATGCGCTCTTTGAGCAGGTGATCACCCGCAAGCAGCTCCACAGCAATACCTTCACCCTCCGCCAGGGGGATACCCTAAGCCTGGATTTTCTCAACGAAACGCTGTTTGCCTACCATTTCGAACGGGTGGACTTTGTGGTGGAACCGGGCCAATTTTCCGTGCGCGGGGGCATAGTGGATGTCTTTTCCTTTGCCCACGACGATCCCTTTCGGATCGAGTTTTTTGGGGACGAGGTGGATAGCATCCGCAGCTTTGACATCGAAACCCAACTGAGCCGGGAGGAAAAGAAAAAGCTGAGCCTGATCCCCAACGTAGAAGACAAAACCCGACTGGAAACACGGGAACCTTTCCTGGATTACGTGGGCGCCCGCACCCTGGTGTGGATCAAAAGCCTGCCCCTGACGGCCCAGCGCCTGGATGAACTCTACGCCAAAGCAGAAGATGCCTACGCCGAACTCAGCGGAGAGGTGAAGCAAAGTGCCCCGGCGGCGCTTTTCGTGAGTGGCGCGGCCCTGGAAGCAAAACTCAGCGGCCTGGCCACGGTAGAATGGGGCGGTGACCCCCGGCTGGCCGAAGGGCAAGTTTGGGATTTTGGCGTAAAACCCCAGCCCAGCTTCAATAAAAAATTTGACCTCCTGGCAGCCCATTTTCAAGAAAACACGGCCGCGGGCTGGGAAAACTGGCTGATGTGCATCAACGCCAAACAAGTGGAGCGCTTTCACGCCATTTTTGAAGACCAGGGCAGCGAAGTGAGCTTTCAGCCGGCGGTGAGTACCCTGCACGAGGGCTTTGCCGATCCGCAAGGGCAAAAGGTGGTGTATACCGACCACCAGATCTTTGAGCGCTACCAAAAATTTAAGCTAAAGAGCGGCTACGCCAAAAAGCAAGCCGTAAGCCTGCAAGAACTTACCAGCCTGCAAGTGGGCGACTACGTGACCCACATAGACCACGGCATAGGGGAATTTGGCGGTCTGAAAAAAATCGAGAACAACGGCCACACCCAGGAGGCCATAAAACTGATCTACAACGGTGGCGACGTGCTCTACCTGAGCATTCACTCCCTGCACAAGATCACCCGCTACAACGGCAAGGAGGGCACCCTTCCCACCACCCATAAACTGGGCTCGGGCGCCTGGCAAAAAACCAAGGCCAAGGCCAAAAAACGGGTGAAAGAGGTGGCCTTTGACCTGATCCAGCTCTACGCCAAGCGCAAGGCCAGCCGGGGCACGGAGTTTTCGCCGGACAGCTACCTGCAGCACGAGCTGGAGGCCTCTTTCCTCTACGAAGACACCCCCGATCAGGAAGCCGCTACGGCGGCGGTAAAAGCGGATATGGAAGCGCCCATGCCCATGGACCGCCTGGTGTGCGGGGACGTGGGTTTTGGCAAAACCGAAATCGCCATCCGGGCGGCCTTTAAAGCGGTAAACGAAGGCAAGCAAGTAGCGGTGCTGGTGCCCACCACCATCCTGGCCTTTCAGCATTACAAAACTTTTAGCGAGCGCCTGGCAGATTTTCCGGTGTCTATCGATTATATAAACCGCTTCAAAACGGCGAAACAGCAGCGGGAAACGCTCGCACATTTGGCCGAAGGCCCCCTGGACATCATCATAGGCACGCACCGCCTGGTAGGAAAGGACATCCAATTCAAAGACCTGGGCCTGCTGATCATCGATGAGGAACAGAAATTTGGCGTGGGCGTGAAAGACAAGCTCAAAAACCTGAAGGTAAATGTGGATACGCTGACGCTGACGGCTACGCCCATCCCGCGCACGCTACAATTTTCGCTGATGCAGGCGCGCGACCTGAGCGTGATGACCACCCCGCCGCCCAACCGCCACCCCATAGAAACGCAGGTGGTGCCCTTCACGGAAGAGGTGATCCGCGACAGCATTCTCTACGAAATGAGCCGCGGGGGGCAGGTGTTCTTTATCCACAACCGGGTGGAAAATATCCAGGAAGTGGGCGGCATGATAAGCCGCCTGGTGCCAGACGCGAAAATCGGGATAGGCCACGGCCAAATGGAAGGCAAAAAGCTGGAAGGTTTGATGCTGGATTTTATCAATGGCGAATTTGATGTGCTGCTGGCTACCTCCATCATCGAAAACGGCCTGGATGTGCCCAATGCCAATACCATCCTGATCAATAATGCCCACCACGTGGGCCTGAGCGACCTGCACCAAATGCGGGGCCGCGTGGGGCGGAGCAATAAAAAAGCTTTTTGCAAACTGATAGCCCCGCCCCTTTCTACGCTTACCGACGAGGCCCGCAAGCGCCTTACCGCCATCGAGCAGTTTAGCGACCTGGGCAGCGGCTTCCACATCGCCATGCGCGACCTGGAAATCCGCGGCGCCGGCGACCTGCTGGGCGCCGAGCAGAGTGGCTTCATTGCCGACATTGGTTTTGACGCCTTTCAGAAGGTGCTGGCGGAAGCGATCGAAGAACTCAAGGCGGGCGAATTCAAAGAACTCTACGCGGATGACCAGGAAAGCAAGCCTTTTGTAAGCGAAACCCTGCTGGATACGGACCTGGAGATCTTGATCCCCGATGCCTACGTGAATAAGGTGGAAGAACGACTGCGCCTGTACCAGCGGCTGGATAAGCTAGGGGAGGAAAGCGAGCTCCAGGCCCTGGCCGGGGAGCTGGAAGACCGCTTTGGGCCGCTGCCGGAGGCGGTGCAGGAACTGCTGGATTCGGTGCGGCTGCGGCAGCTGGGCCAGCGCATAGGCCTGGAAAAAATAGTGATGAAACAGGGCCGGCTCTTGGCCTATTTCCCGGCAGACCAGGACAGTGGGTATTTTCAAAGCGCCCAGTTTGGCCGGGTGCTGGAGTACCTTAAAACCCACCGGGAAGCCCAGATGAAGGAACGCAATGGCAAACTCTATCTTTCCTACGCGGAAGTGCCGGGCGTACACCAGGCGCTGGAACTGCTGAAACCGCTGGACCCGGCGCCCGTGGCGGCGGAGGAAGTAAGGGCATAGCGGTGTGATAGTGTTTGAGCTCTAGTAATAATTCAGATCCCACAGAATTTTTTCCGGAGGATTAACCTCCCAATTACGCAATCCTGAAAATCCCACTCCTACCTCGTGGTAAACCTGCCCTCTTAGAGGAGCAAAGGCCGTAGTGATCAATAATCCAATCCCTACAAGTTTTTGCATAACCCGTCTATTTCTAAGCACAAAATCTCCTCTACTCCTCCTTAATATCCGCAAAAATCTCCTCCAGGACTATTTCTAAATTTTGAAAACGCGCGGAGGAAACCGTTTGCCCTTCCACAAAAGTGTTTTGCCGGTAGCTGCCCCCTTGCAAATCAAAGCGCAGGAGCAGTCGCTCCGGTACCGATACCACCCACAGTTCGGGCACGCCAAATTCCTCGTACAGGTCTTTTTTGACCGTAAGGTCTTTGCGCCGGG
>JAVLBR010000276.1:0-2137 GCA_031581125.1 Schleiferiaceae bacterium
TTTATGGACAGCCTAAATGCCGGCCATTTTGCGGCGGGCAGCAGCGCCCCTGATTATCTTATCTGGCATGGCCTTCTCCGCAACGGAACTTCCAAAACAGGAGTTCTTTTATTACAAAACCTCTTAAATGCAGCGCCCCAAACAGCCCAGGCTATTTTGGAGCATTATAAACGAATAGACACCTTTCAGCAGCTTTCCCTGTGGAAACGCAGAAGGAAACCCAGCACCCAAAGTGATGCTAATGCGCTGATTTCGCTTGATGAAATAGGCAAGTGGGTACCCGTGCCGGCCTCCTCCGAATCATTCTCAACTGGCCAACTTGATCTGGAACTAAACCTCTGGGGCAGTTGGCTGGCTTCTTTTACAAGGCTCCGCCCTTGTGGATTGATTACAAGCTCCAAAATGGCGAAGTGGTTTCCTACCGCCTCAACCGGCAAAATGCCAAGAAACAGTTCTATTTACATCCGGAAGCATTCAGTCATCTAGCTGGTTTTGCGTATTCTTCAAGAGAAACCTGGGCGGTAAGATTGCGGACGTCTGCTCCATACCGGCATCCCCTTTCGGTGGTATCCTCAACAGCTCGATTTTCACCGAATGAAAAGTTCTAGGTCACGTGTTGCACAAAACGGAAAGCACTGTATATTTGCAGCCCGTTAACAAAAAAGGGGCGATTAGCTCAGTTGGTTCAGAGCATCTGCCTTACAAGCAGGGGGTCACTGGTTCGAATCCAGTATCGCCCACCCTTCAAAAACCCCGCCTACCGCGGGGTTTTTTGGTTTTGCTGGCGGTACAGCTCCGTTTCCAGCAGCCAGTGCTTAAAGTCGCGCCAATCGCGTTCCCCCCTCAGCGGCACCCAGGCGGGCCCTTTAAAGCCAGCCACCAGGAAGCGTTCCAGCCCTGCCCGCTAGGTAGACACCCCGCGATCCCGCAGGCGCTTGGTCAAAAAGGACCAATTAGAAATATTATCCCGCCATTTTGCCAATAGAAATCAACTTGAACCCGCAAATATACCCCGTCGCGCCCGGTACGCCGGCCCTCGTTTATTTTGAATAGGCCTGCCGGCCAAATGAATCTTGCCATGCGAGCGGCCTTTCGTTTTTCAGCTCGTCTTATCTTCGCTACCTACATTTACTGCGCATCAAGCGCCGGAAGACATCCTTAACCCCAAAGAAAGAAAATCATGAAATCAAGTCGCCTCATCGGATTGCTGGGCCTCCTGTTATTGGGCAATATCCTCCTGGCCCAGGAGGCCCTAAGCGATAGCCTGCGGGATCAGCTACAACCTTACCTGGACAGCCTTAGGGGAGATTACCAGCTTAAAGACCTCAACCTGGCGCCACGCCGCCTGGGCGGCATAGACCAGACCCAATTTTCCGGTCACTACCATTTCATGCTGAAAGCGCAAGAAAAAACCCGCAACAACCTGGGGCAAAGGCGCCGGGAGAAGCGGCACCACATTCTATATGAATACGCCACCAAGCGCGACCGGCAGTACGCCTTGCAGTTTTGGATGGACGATTTCATAGAGCAGGCCCGCGTGCGGCGGGGCCGCCGTACCCGTAAGATAGAGGGGGCCAAGCCTACCCTTATTCTCATCAACCCCCGCCGCATCATTATCGGCACGCAGGACTGCAAGTTTTATCAGCGGGAAGCTTTTGACCAGTGGAAAGAGTCCTTGCTGAAAGCCTTTGGGCAGCCCGCCACCATGGTCATTGAGATCGCCTGCGACGGTCCCCTGGAATGGACTCGCAACGCCCCCGATCCCCGCAGCCGCGGGCTTTTTTAGGGGAGCGGCCCCCTGGAGCAGTAACGCTGCAGCATGTCCGGTTGGAATAGCATGTCCAAGCTGCAGAGGGGCTTCGACTTCGCTCAGCCTGAACAACCGTTATTGCCAGCCTTAAGGTTTAGGAAAGCCCCTCCCGTTTGGTGCCCTGAGCGGAGTCGAAGGGCTTCATGATCAGCAATTTAAGATTTTGAATATAACCAAAATTTAGTCACGTCCGAATGGTTGATCACGATTTTAGTCCCCCTGAAGCGGCACAGCCGCACCATATCCTGTTGGTATAACAAAGATAAACTGCACTCGATGAGGTTAAATTGTTGAACTGGGTAACTGTTGAATTGGGTAACCGGGTAA
>JAVLBR010000039.1:0-17300 GCA_031581125.1 Schleiferiaceae bacterium
TTCCAAGATGAGAGAACTACTCCAACGCTTCGAACACGCCCGCCCTGAGATCGTTTTTCACTGGCAAGACCCCGAAACCCCTGCCGAGGGCTGGGTGGTGATCAATTCTCTCCGGGGGGGCGCCGCCGGTGGTGGCACCCGCATGCGGCCCGGGCTCAACGAGAATGAGGTCCTCAGCCTGGCCAAAACCATGGAGGTAAAGTTTACCGTAGCCGGCCCCGCCATAGGAGGCGCCAAAAGCGGTATCAATTTTGACCCCAGCGATCCCCGCAAAAAAGGCGTCTTAAAACGCTGGTATCAGGCCATAAAACCCCTCCTCAAAAACTACTATGGTACGGGAGGTGACCTCAATGTAGACGAGATCCACGAGGTGATCCCCATTACCCAGGAGCTCGGGATAGACCATCCCCAGGAAGGGGTGCTCAATGGCCATTTCCTGCCCAGCGCATCTGCTAAGCAGCAGAGCATTCATCAACTGCAAAAGGGCGTTCTCCTGCCGGTGCACCACTATGAGCTCACCCCCAGTGGAAGCAGTAAAAACACCGTAGCCGACCTTATCACGGGCTACGGGGTAGCGGAGTCCATCCGGCACTATTATGACATTTACGGGGGCGCCCTGGCCCGCAAGCGCGTCCTTATTCAGGGCTGGGGCAATGTAGCCTCCGCCGCGGCCTGTTACCTGGCCCACCAGGGAGCCCGGGTAGTAGGCATCATTGACCGGGTAGGCGGCTTGCTCCGCCCGGAGGGCTTTAGCCTGGAAGAGATCAAAGAGCTCTACAACGCCCGTTCCAGCAATTATCTGGAAGCAGATGACCTCCTTTCTTTTCAAGAGATCAACGAAAAAATATGGGATGTAGGCGCAGAAGTGTTCCTCCCCGCCGCCGCCTCTCGACTGGTAACCCGTGATCAGGTAGACCGCCTGCTGGCCGGTGGCCTGGAAGTAATGGCCAGCGGCGCCAATGTACCCTTTGCCGACCAGGAAATTTTCTACGGCCCCATAGCCTCCTACGCAGACAGCCAGCTCAGCTGTATCCCCGACTTTATTTCCAATTGTGGTATGGCGCGGGTCTTTGCCTATTTGATGAAGCCCGGCGCCGATGTAACCGATCAAGCGATATTCCAGGACGTATCGGAAGCCATCGCTTCTGCTCTGCGGAAAACCCACAATCAGAACCCCCACCACCTGGAGATAACCAAAACCGCTTATGAGGTGGCCCTCCAGCAATTAGTTTAAAGAAGTGCCTCTCTGGACGTACCCTTGCTAGCCCGCCCCACCTGCGCCCTCTTTTAACATTTTAGCTACTCTACCCCATGTATACCGCCATCCTGGCCATTTTCCTGCTCGGATATCTGGCCATCGCCCTGGAACACAATATCGGTATTGACAAAGCCGCCTCTGCCCTTATCACCGGCGTGCTTTGCTGGGCCGTTTATACCCTGGGGGCCCCGGAGCTCACGCAGGTTAATGCCATTCCCCCTTACATTCAAGAAGAAGTAGCGACCTTCACCGACTCGTCGGCCGAGATGATCACCCATTACGTTACCCATTTCCAGATTTTGGAGCACCTGGGCGAAATCGCCTCCATTCTCTTCTTCCTGCTGGGGGCCATGACCATTGTGGAGCTCATCGATGCCCACGAGGGCTTTTCGGTGGTTACCCGCCGTATTCATACCACCAAGCGCCGCAAACTGCTCTGGATCATAGCCGTGCTCACCTTTTTCCTTTCTGCCGCCCTGGACAACCTCACCACCTCTATTGTGATGATCTCCCTGCTGAAGAAGCTTATCGAGACGCGCCGCGAGCGCTGGTTATTTGCCGGGATCGTGGTGCTTTCTGCCAATGCGGGAGGCGCCTGGTCGCCCATAGGCGATGTTACCACCACCATGCTGTGGATAGGCACCCAGATCACCGCCAGTGGCATTATGGTAAAGCTCATCTTGCCCAGCCTGGTATGCATGCTGGTACCCGTGGCGTACCTCAGCACCAAGCTACACGGGCATGTAAAGCGCCCCTTATCCAGCCGCGGCCTGGAGAGCTACGTAAACCCCACCACCCCCCGGCAGCGCAAGATCGTGCTCATAAGCGGTATAGCCGGGCTTTTGCTGGTACCCGTTTTTAAGACCTACACCCACCTGCCCCCCTTCATGGGAATGATGCTGAGCCTGGGGATCCTTTGGATCATCACCGAACTGCTCCACCGCTCAAAAAACCTGGAAAAGAAATCAGAGCTCAGCGTAGTCTCCATTCTTAGGCGGGTAGACGCTTCCAGTGTACTGTTTTTCCTCGGTATCCTGCTGGCGGTAGCCGCCTTACAATCGGCCGGTCATCTCCGGGCTATGTCGCATTTGCTGGAGGAAGGCATCGGCACCGGCCAGGCCAGTGGCATATACAGCATTGGGCTCATCGTGGGCCTGCTTTCCGCGGTGGTAGATAATGTGCCTCTGGTAGCGGCCTCCATGGGCATGTACGATATCGTGCCCATGGCCGGTCATTTTTTTGCCCAGGATGGCCTCTTTTGGGAATTTTTGGCCTACTGTGCCGGCACCGGGGGCAGCGCCCTTATCATAGGCAGTGCTTCTGGCGTAGCCGTCATGGGGCTGGAAGGCATCAGCTTTGGCTGGTACCTGCGCAAAATAACTCTTCTGGCTTTATTGGGCTATTTGAGTGGTGCTGTGGTTTACATATTGCAGGAAAGCGTCTTACGACTGTGATTTTTCTTCAAAATTCAGCGGGTGTCCCCGCTTTTAATAGGGAGCTGTAGAAAACTCCTGCCCCCGTTTCACAAGATGGGCCCCTTTCTGCCGTTATATTTGAAGAGTTAATTGTACTTTCTAGCCCATGTTTTATACCCTTTTGCAAGTCAGTTTGCCAGCCGATACCGCTGGCCAGGAACCCGTAGAAAAAACCCTGAGCATTTGGGAGCTCATCACCAGTGGCGGTATAGGCGGCATGGTGATTATGACCGTGCTGGGTATACTCTCCATCGTTACCGTCTACATCTTTTTTGAGCGCTGGGGCGCCATCCAGCGGGCCAACCGCATTGACGCCAACTTCATGCGCGACATCAAGGATCACGTCATTAATGGAAAGCTCGATGCGGCCCGTTCGCTTTGCCAAAGCCAAAACACGCCCGTAGCCCGCATGCTCAGCAAGGGCATTAGCCGCATAGGCAATCCCCTGAAAGACATCGGTGCCGCCATCGAAAATACCGGTAAGCTAGAGGTGTCCCGCCTGGAGAAAAACCTGGCCGCCATGGCTACCATCGCGGGGGCCGCCCCTATGATAGGCTTCCTGGGTACCGTCATTGGCATGATCCTGGCCTTCCACGAAATGGCCGCGGCCGGGGGGCAGATCGATATCGAAATGCTGGCAGAAGGCATCTACACCGCCATGACCACGACCGTGGCTGGTCTGGCCGTGGGCATCATTGCCTACCTGGGCTATAACGTACTGGTGGCCAAAGTGGACAAAACGGTGTACAACATGGAAACCCGGGCTACCGAGTTTATGGACCTCCTAAATGACCCTGCCTAATGGACCTCAAACGCCGCAGCCGGGTAAGCGCAGAGTTTAGCATGAGCAGTATGACGGACATCGTCTTTCTGCTGCTGATCTTTTTCATGATCGCCTCCACCCTGGTTACTTCCAGCGCGCTAGACCTGGTCCTGCCCAAAAGCAAAGCCCAAAGCGTAAAACGACAGGACATTACGGTAAATATCTCCCCCGATCAACGCTTCTCCGTGGGCAATAAAATCGTAAGCCAAAGTCAGCTGGAAGCCGAAATAATGCGCCGGGCCCAAGGCCAGGAAAAGGCCGTTCTCATCCTACGTGCCGACAAAAGTGTTCCTTATAACCTGGTAGTGAAGGTAATGGACATCGCCTACCGCAACCAGCTAAAAATGATCGCCGCTACCGACCCCAGCTAAGTGCCCATGAAACTCCCCTGGAAAAATAAAGATCAGCGCCGTGGCCTCCTGGCCACCCTGCTATTTCACGGCCTCCTGCTGCTGGTCTTTTTCTTCTTTGGGCTCACTTATCTGGACCCCAAGCCGGAAGATGGCGTCCTGATCAACTTTGGCAACAGCGCGGCCGGCCTGGGCGATAATCCCACCCCCACCCAGGCGGCACCGCAAAGTACCCCGCCCGACCCCACCGAACCCGTGGAAGAAACCCAAGACCCCGTGGCCACGCAGGATGTGGTGGAAGCCCCCGCCCTAAAAACGGAAGAAAAAGAACAGCCTAAAAAACCTGAGGAGCAAAAACCACAAACCACAGAAAAGCCCCCAGAAACGACCAAAGAAGAAACAGAAAACCAGGACCCGCCCGAAGAAGAAGCCCCGCAACCCTCGAAAAACCTCCAGGACCTGCTTAAAAAAACCCAATCATCCAAAGTAGGAGGCGAAGGCAATACCCAGGGCAATGAAAACATGGGCGACCCCAGCGGCCAGGAAGACGCTGGCAATCGTGGCGGCACCGGCGGGGGTGGCGGCGGCGGTGGAAACTACCGCCTGGGCGGCAGGCAAGCCCTGGCCAAACCCCGGCCCGACTACCCCTGCGATGATGCCGGAAGGGTGGTAGTGAAAATTCAAGTAAACCGCGACGGGGAGGTGATAAAAGCCGTGCCCGGCGAGCGGGTGCCTGGCGGCGCTGGTTCCACCACCGCCAGTTCTTGTCTCTACGATCAAGCACGCCGGGCAGCCAAAAAAACCACCTGGCAACCCAAACCGGATGCCCCGGAATATCAAATCGGGTACATTATTTACAACTTTAGCAAGCAGTGAGCACCTACGAGGCTACCCTGGCCTGGCTTTACCAGCAGCTCCCCATGTTTCAGCGGCAAGGGGCCGCCGCCTTTAAAAAAGACCTAACCCGCACCTGGCAACTCATGGAGCTCCTCCAGGAGCCCCAAAAAGGCTTCGCCAGCATCCACATAGCCGGCACCAATGGCAAAGGTTCGGTGGCGCATTCCCTGGCGGCCGTGCTTCAGGAAGCAGGCTACCAGACGGGCCTCTACACCTCTCCGCACCTCCAGGATTTTCGTGAACGCATCCGGATAAACGGCCAGATGATATCCCGCGAGGCGGTGGTCCAATTTGTTCAAAAACACCAAAAAGCCCTGCAAGACATCGGCTGCTCCTTCTTCGAAATGACGGTGGCCCTCGCCTTTCAGCACTTTGCCCGCCAGCCAGTGGATATCGCCGTGGTGGAAACCGGCATGGGCGGCCGGCTGGACAGCACCAACGTGCTCCGCCCAGAACTCTCCATCATTACCAACATAGGGCTGGATCACACCCAGTTTCTGGGCGACACCCTCCCCGCCATAGCCGGCGAAAAAGCAGGCATCATCAAAGCCCATACGCCCGTCCTCATCGGCAGGCGGCAGGTGGAAACCGTGCCCGTATTTGAAGCCAAAGCCCGGGAAGAAGCGGCACCGCTCTCCTATGCAGAAGCCCTTATACCCCCCGAAAAGGCGCGCGCCGTATGGCCCCACGCCACCGCCTACCAGCTCGAAAATACCCGCACCACCCTGGCCGCCCTGCAGCTGCTCCAGCCCCGCTATCCCACCCCCGGGGTACCGCTGGCCGACACCCTGGCGCGGCTCCGGGAGCTTACCGGACTGCGCGGACGCTGGGAAACCCTCGCCCAGCAGCCCCTCACCATCGCCGACACCGGCCATAATGAAGCCGGTCTGCGCCTGAGCATGGAGCAGCTCCAGCGGCAATCTTACCGCCAGCTCCACATCGTATGGGGCATGGTAAGCGATAAAAACCACCCGCCCCTGCTTGCCTTACTTCCTACCCAGGCCCATTTTTACTGGTGCTGCCCGGATGTCCCGCGGGGACTACCCGCGCCCGCCCTGGCCCAGCTGGCCCAATCTCTGGACCGGCACGGAAGTCCCCACGCATCGGTTATGGAGGCCGTCCAGACAGCCCAGCAAGCCGCCCACCCCCGCGACCTCATATTCATAGGCGGCAGCACCTTCGTGGTAGCGGAAGCCCTCAGCGCTTTTGAATAGCGGCCTGGCGGCCAAATGTGATTTTCGCCGCCTCCTGGCTTTCCGGCTTCCGGAATGGATTTGCTACCTTGGACAAGGCATTATTTTACCCCTATCATGAAAAAGATGCTACTGCTCCTCGTTTGCCTTCTCGCCCATTTGGCCGAAGGCCAAAAAGACCCCTACACCTTGGTACTGCACGGGGGTGCTGGCAATGGACTCACCCCCAAAAACCTGGGGGCGGAAAAGCGGGCCCAGTACCGAAAGGCTATGACCCGGGCCCTGGAGCAGGGCGCGGCCGTGCTGGACACGGGCGGGAAGGCCGCCGATGCGGTAGTGGCCTGCCTTACCGTGCTGGAAAACAGCCCCCTCTTTAATGCCGGCCGCGGCAGTGTGCTTACCTGGGAAGGACAGGCCTCCATGGACGCCTCCCTGATGGTAGGCCGCCACCAACGGGCCGGAGCCGTGGCTGGCCTCAGCCGCATAAAAAACCCCATCCAGGCCGCCCAGGCGGTACGGCGGCACAGCCGGCACGTGCTCCTAAGCGGCCCCGGTGCCGACCGCTTTGCCATCGAAAAAGGGCTTACCCAGGTTGACTCCAGTTACCTGGTGCTGCCCCGCCGCCTAAAACAGCTCGAAAGCTATAAAAAACGCTACGGGGCTATCGAAAGCCGGCCGGCCGCCCACCCGGGCAAAATGGGCACCGTAGGCTGCGCCGTACGCGACCGCCAAGGCCGGCTGGCCGCGGGTACTTCCACGGGCGGGATGATGGGCAAGCGCCACGGCCGCATAGGCGACTCTCCGCTGATAGGAGCCGGCACCTATGCCCACGATAGCACGGTGGCGGTGAGCTGCACCGGGCACGGCGAATACTTTATCCGCTATGCCATAGCCCATAACCTCCACAGCCGCATGCGGCACCTCAAAGAAACGGGGGCAGAGGCGGCTCAGCACCTGATCCATGAGACGCTCCGGCCCGGGGCCGGCGACGGCGGGCTTATAGGTGTGAGCCATACGGGCGAGATCATCATGGAATTTAACACCAAGGGGATGCTGCGCGGCTATTTACGGGAAGGAGCCCCCGCCCAAACCGCCATTTTTGAGGGGGAAAGCCTGGAGTAGCATCAGATGTGTTACCTTAGAGGATTGTGAAAAGGAATTGATCTGTGGTAGCCACTGCTGGCCCTGTGCATAAAGTTTCCCGCTCCCCATTCTTGCTTTGGGGCTTGCTTTTGCTGTGGATTGGCCCGCTAGCGGCCCAGCAGCGCGGCTTTGTCCCCCAGGCAGGCCAGTGGGAAGGCAGCTTTGATTACCGGCTTCTTTCCCATGGGCAGGTGGCCTACCTCCGCTCAGCAAGCCTCACCTGGCGGCTTTATGAAAACAAACGCCTTCCCCACGAAAACCATCCCCACCAACACCACGCCCAGCAAGCGCGCCAGGGGCATGTGTACCGCATGGAGCTGGTGGGCGCCCGTACCGGCGTAGCCGGAATAGGTAAGCGGCCCCTGGCGGGCAAGCTGAATTTTATCCTGGGCCGCGACCGGGAAAGGTGGCAGAGAGGCCTTTCGCAGTTTGAGGAAGTGGTGTACCCAGATGTATATCCTCATATCGACTTGCACTACCGGCGCAGCGAAGGGGGGCTTTTGAAGTATGAATTTTGGGTAAAGCCCGGAGGCAATCCGGCCGATATCCGCCTGCGGTACGAGGGGCTGGCGCGGATGGGACGCAGAGGAGCTGCCCTGCTGCTGGAAACCCCCGTGCAAACCCTGCTGGAGACCCGCCCCAAAACCTATTGGCAAGAAAGTGGCCAGGCGGTGGCCAATGCCTTTGTGCTGGAGGGCCGGGAAGTGCAATTTTCCGTTAAAAAACGCCCCCGGCAGGACACCCTCGTGATAGACCCTTCCCTGGTCTTTAGCACCTACAGTGGCAGCGGAGTAGATAACTGGGGCTTTACCGCCACCCCCGCCGCAGATGGCGGGGCTTACGGCGTAGGGGTAGCCTTTACCCCGGGCGGCAGCCGTCGCTATCCGGCTACGGTAGGCTCTTTCCAGGACACTTTCCAGGGTGGCAATGCCGACGTGGCCATCTCGCGTTACGGGCCGCAGGGAAGTGTCTTGCGCTATGCCACCTATCTGGGGGGAAATTCTAGTGAAGTCCCCTTTAGTACCCTGGAACGTCCCGGGGGAGAGCTCATCATTTTAGGCACTACCGGTTCGCTAGACTATCCGGTGACCCCCCAAGCCCTGGACACCCTGCAAGACGGAGGCGCCAGCGGCGCCCTGGGCGATTTTGGCAGCTTTCAAACCGATTCTGCCAGCGATATTTTTGTGAGCATCCTGGACAGCACGGGCGGCCTGCTTAAGGCCTCTACCCTACTGGGCGATACTGGGCTAGACGGCGGCAACCCCCTGATGAACTACAATTACGGCGACAATTTCCGGGGCGATCTGGGCCTGGATAGCAGCGGAAATATCTATCTGGTATGCAACGCCCGTTCGCCCGGGCTTCCTACCACCAGCACCGCCGCCCAAACAAATTTGAATGGGCCCCAGGATGGCTATGCCGCTTCCCTCACGCCCGATTTAAGTAGCCTCCGCTGGGGCTCCTACATCGGCGGGTCCCACATAGATGCGCTCTTTTCCCTGGCCATGGCCCCGCAAAGCGGCAGGATATACCTTAGTGGTGCTTCCGATAGCGCCGCCTGGAACCCTCCGGGCAATTTGGGCGGCTACCGCAGCAATATTCAAGGGCAGGTAGACGGGCTGCTGGTGTCTCTCCGCATGAGCAACGGCTCACTGCTGTCCTACACCTATACGGGTACTGCCAAAGACGACCTGGCTTATTTCGGTGAGCTGGGCAAGAAGGGCTCCCTGTATGTGCTCGGGCAAACCTATGGAACCTTCCCCATCAGCGACAGCGCCTTTTATGCCAACCCCAACAGCGGGCAATTCCTGCAGCAATTTGACGCCTCGCTGGATCAGAATCTCCGTAGTACCGTTTTTGGCACCAGTGACTCGGGCGTGACCAATATTTCCCCCACGGCCCTGCTGATAGACGATTGTGATAACCTGTACCTCTCCGGCTTTATGAACACCTCCTCAGTACGGGGCAACGCCGCCGGGAATATTCTCAACCAAAACCTCCCCTTGAAAAACCCCTATCAAAGCACTACCGACGGGGAAGACTTTTACTTCTTCTCCCTGGACGCCAGTTGGGAACGGCTCAATTTTGCCAGTTTTTTCGGGGCCATAGGCGCCTATGATCACGTAGATGGTGGTTCCAGCCGCTTCCTGGAAGATGGCACCATCTATCAGGGCGTGTGCGCTGGTTGTGGCGGAAGCAATGCCTTTCCTACCACCCCTACCGCCTTCTCCCGCGTCAATAACGCCCGCAACTGCAACATGGCCACCCTGCGATTTGACATGGAAGCCAATGCCGTAAAAGCCATCGTTCAAGCAGAAAACCTCCAAAGCGGCGATACCATATGCCTGCCTTACCAGGCCGTCCTGGAAAACCGCAGTATCAATGATGATCTTCTGCTGGTAGATTACCCAGACGGCCGACGCGACACGGTAAGCGACAGTCTTTTTACCAGCTTTCAGGATACTGGCTGGTACACCCTACAATTCATCGCGCTGGACACCAACTGCCAACTGAGCGATACCACCCAGCTCCGCTTTTATGGCCGCAGCGACTCGCTTCAAGTGGGTTTTACCACCACCTTTGATAGCTGCCAGGCCACGCCCACCGTTCAGTTTATCAACCAAAGTTCCGATGCCGATCGCTTTATCTGGGATTTTGGCGATGGGGGCACCGCCACGGTGGCTTCCCCGCAGCACAGCTACGCCCGCGGCCGTTATGAAGTTCAGCTCATCGCCATAGATGAAGAATGCAACCTGCGCGATACGCTGGTCAAAGAGGTGGAAATTACCGAACGCAATAGCCAGCCCCGCCTGGCTGTAAATTACGAGCCCTGCCGGGCGGCCTCTTCCATAAGGCTCCGCGTGGAAGGCCGCCCGGTAGACTCCGTACGCTACCGGCTCAACGGGGACTTACTGGGCCGGCATGAAGACTCCCTGCTCCTGGAAAACCTGGGCCCGGGAAACTACCGCCTCCAGGCCCGGGCCTATGATACGGCCTGCGGACAAACCTTCGACCTGGAGGCAGAATGGTACGCCCTGGACGAAGAGCAGCAGCTTGAATTCCCCAACGTGTTTACGCCCAATGGCGACCAACAAAACGACCGTTTTGGCCTGTTACCCGGTTTTCCTACCCAGTTTTTGGAGAGCTACCACCTGCGTATCTACACCCGCTGGGGCCAGCCCGTATACGAAACGAACGCGCCCCAAGACCGCTGGGATGGCCGGTGGGAAGGCCAGAAGGGTACGGAAACGGTCTTCTATTACCTGGTGGATTATCGTGATATTTGCGGGCAAAGCCATCAGCAAAAAGGATTTCTTCACCTAATGCGCTAAAAAGCCGATGTATACTTACTACCACAACCCGCGGTGCCAGAAAAGCCGCGAAGGCCTGGCTCTGCTGGAAGAGGCTGGGGCCTCCTATATACTACGCAAATACTTGGAGGAACCTCTCACCCAAGCGGAATTGGAAGCGCTGCTGGACAAGCTGGCCCTTCCCGCCGAAGCCCTGATCCGCCAAAACGAAAAAGACTGGAAAGCCCATTTTAAAGATAAGGAGCTCAGCGAAGAGGAACTGATCCTGGCTATGATCGAATATCCCAAGCTAATGCAACGGCCTATCCTGGAAAGCGATAAGAGCGCCGTGCTGGGCCGCCCCCCGGAAAAAATAAAGGAGCTGCTTTAAGGGCCGCGGGTGCCGCCCCCAAAATAGCTACCTTGGCGGCTTCTAATTGCTTACTATTTAGTTTATGCGCAACCAAGGAATGCTGAGGGATGATGCTCTGGAAGGAAAAGTCATCGCCATCACGGGCGGCGGTACCGGACTGGGCCGCTCCATGGGCGAATATTTTTTAAGCCTTGGCGCCCATCTGGCCATTTGCGGCCGGCGCGAGGAAGTTCTCCAAAAAGCGGCCGTCGAAATGAAGGAGAAAAGCGGCCGGGATGTTTTTTATCAAACCTGCGATGTGCGGCGTTACGAGGAGGTAGAAGCCTTTCGCGACGGCGCGCTGGCCCACTTTGGGCAGGTAGACGTCCTCTTGAATAACGCCGCCGGAAATTTCATCAGCCCCACCGAAAAGCTATCACCGGGCGCCTTTGATGCGGTGATCGACATCGTATTAAAAGGCACCAAGAATGCCACCCTGGCCTTTGGCAAACACTGGATCGCCCAAGCCGAACAGCCCAAAACGGTGCTCAACATCGTAACTACCTACGCCACCACGGGTTCCGCTTATGTGGTCCCCTCGGCCATGGCCAAGGCGGGCGTCACCGCCATGACCCGCTCCCTGGCCGTGGAGTGGGCCCGTTACGGCATCCGCTTTAACGCCATAGCCCCCGGCCCCTTTCCCACCGAAGGCGCCTGGAGCCGCATCCTGCCTGGCGATATTGGGGAACGCCTCAAGGTGGAAAACCAAGTGCCCCTCAAACGAGCCGGTGAAAGACAAGAACTGGCCAACCTAGCGGCTTACCTGGTAAGCGACTTCGCCGAGTACATGAACGGCGAAGTGGTAACCATAGACGGCGGCGAATGGCTCTTGGGAGCCGGGCAAATGAACTTCCTGGAAGCCATTGACGATAAAACCTGGGACTGGATAGCCCAGGCTACCCGTAAAGCTAAAAAATAAGGTCCCCTATGCGCAAAGGCTTGTTCCTCCTCCTGATCCTCAGCTTGAGCGCCTGCCAGAACGTTTCCCAAAACAGCTCCGAAGACTTTGACTGGCAGGGCCACCGCGGCGCCCGCGGAGAGTCGCCCGAAAACACCCTCGAAGGCTTCACCATTGCCCTGGCCGATGGCGTCACGACCCTGGAAATGGACGTGGTGCTCACCCGGGATACCGTGCCCCTCCTCTCCCACGAGCCCTATCTAAATCCGCTCATTTGCCTGGACAGCACGGGCCAAAGGCTACCGGACACGGCCCGCCCCAATATTTATAAAATGACCGTGGCCCAAGTCCAGCGCTACGACTGTGGCTCCCGCCGCCATCCAGACTTCCCGGGCCAATCCCCCGTAAAAGCCGTAAAACCTACCCTCCTGGAAGCCATCCTACACGGCGAACAGGCCGCGCTCCAGCTCAACCGGCCCGACCCGCACTATAACGTGGAAATCAAAAGTCGCCCTGCCTGGGACGGCCGCTATTATCCCTCGGTAGCCCTATACGTGGACGCGGTGGTGGAAGCCATCCGCGCTACCAAAATTGGTAAACGGGCCATACTCCAGAGCTTTGATCCCCGCGCCTTGCGCTATGCCCACCGCACCTATCCGCAATTAAAACTGGCCCTCCTGGCTGCCCAGGATGATCCACCGCTGGCCCAGCAGCTCAAAACCCTGGGCTTTAAACCCGAAGTGTACAGCCCGGAGAGCAGCCGCCTCACCAGCGCCCGGCAAGTGAAAGAGCTTCGGAGTCAAGGTTTTGAAGTGATTCCCTGGACCGTAAACCAAATAAGCCGGGCAAAGGAATTAAAAGATTGGGGCGTAGATGGCCTCATTACCGACTATCCGCAGCGGCTTATTTCGGCGCTGGGGGCGGCTCAAGCGACTGGCCCATAAGCCCCTCTCCCTCCAGCACCCGGAGGCGTTTATTGATGTACTCGATCAGTCTTTGGGCTTCCTGGGCATCTTTAGAGTAGCTGTGATGCATAAACCACAAGATCATTAGCGATTCCCCTGCCTTGAGCGCTTCCTGCCCTTCGAGCTGACTCCAGAGGTGCGCCTATTTGAGCAGGCCCCGCTCTTACTCCCTCCGGCTTTTGCGGTGGTAGTGGTCGTAAAAATCCCGGTGAACATCCTCGTTCCACTGTGCGTGCTGGCACCAATGACCTTCCATTAAGGGCGGGCATTTGCATCCTGCACCCGCTTTAAACCCTTACGGGCCGGGCGGTGCTGGGGCACCAGCTCCAGCACTTTTTGATAGTCTTGGCGCGCGTTTATCACATCGCCCAGCATTTCATAAGCGTAGCCCCGCCCGTAGTAAGATTTATGCTTTTTCGGTTCCGCCCGGATGGCTTTGGTAAAATAATCCCGCGCCGTAGCGTAGTCCTTCATCTGGATAAACATATAGCCCAGATTGTAATAAGGGTCTGCATAGGTAGGATTGAGCTCCGTAGCTTTTGTATAAGCCTCTATAGCCCGGTTGGGCCGGTCTTGATTCATATAGTACACGCCCAGCTTATAGTGAATATCTGCCCGCTGGGGTTCTATATCCAGAATACGCTGGTAGTAATAGGGCGCCAGGGTATCCCCCTGGGCCGAGAGCATTACCCCCATGGCATCTAGCGCTTCTACGTAATCGGTTCGCAATTCCGTGGCGCGCTGGATGTAGGGAAGCGCCCGGCTGGTGTCGCCGGTTTTATCCCGCACGATAAGCCCCTTAAGGAAATATATCTCTGCATGGTATTTATCCAGCTCCAGAGCCTCATTAACCCACTTTAAGGCTTTATCAAAATCCCCCACCGTATAAAAAAGACGGGACAGGCGCAGGCGGCAGGGCAGATAATCCGGGTTTTGCGCCGCACACCGCCGCCAGTAATTACGGGCTTCCCGGCTGCGATTGGCCTCCAGCATTACCTCCCCCAGCAGCTTCAGGGTACGGGCCTGGCTGCTGTCCAGTCGTTGGGCCTGGTACAGGTCTAATTTGGCCTTTTCCAACTTGCCCAGTTCCTTGTTGATGCGCGCCCGTTCCAGGAGCGCCTTCAAGTCGGTAGAATCTTCCCCAATGCGGCGCTGCAGCGCCGTCAGCGAATCACGCCCCTGGACCTTCGCTGGCTCGGCGCTGGAAGTCGATACCGTATCCGTATCAGCTGCGGAATCCTCCCGTGGGGAGGGGGCTCCAGACTGGCAAGCCACCAGCCCTCCTATGAGTGCGCCCAGGAGGAGCGGTTTTAGGCCTGCGGCCAAATGTGGTAAACACCGCTGGCAGCTCCGGAATGGTACAAGCATAGCTTCGCTTAATTTTCAACTGGTTCGGCCAGGGCTTCCCGGATCTTTCCTTCAATCTCATCGGCCAGTTCGGGGTTATCGTGCAGCAACTGCCGCACCGCATCCCGGCCCTGCCCCAGTTTGGTATCGCCGTAGCTAAACCAACTACCGGACTTTTTGACGATTTCATGGTCTACGCCCAGGTCTATGACCTCCCCAATCTTGGAGATGCCCTGCCCGTAGAGAATATCGAATTCCGCCTGGCGAAAAGGGGGCGCCATTTTGTTTTTGACCACTTTCACGCGTGCTCGGTTGCCCGTTACGCCACTGGCATCTTTGATTTGACTGGTCCGCCGGATATCCAGCCTTACCGAGGAGTAAAACTTGAGGGCGTTACCGCCGGTAGTCGTCTCGGGGTTGCCAAACATGACGCCAATCTTCTCCCGCAGCTGGTTGATAAATATACAGGTACACTTAGTCTTGCTTATGGTGCCGGTGAGCTTCCGCAGGGCCTGAGACATAAGCCGGGCCTGCAGCCCCATTTTACTATCGCCCATTTCGCCTTCGATCTCGCTTTTAGGGGTAAGCGCGGCTACCGAGTCGATTACCAACATATCGATGGCCCCGGAGCGGATCAAATTGTCGGCTATCTCCAGCGCCTGCTCCCCGTGATCGGGTTGGGAGATGATCAGCTCTTCCGTATCAATGCCGAGCGCCTCCGCGTAGCTGCGGTCAAAAGCGTGCTCGGCGTCAATAAAAGCCGCAATACCTCCTGCGCGCTGGGCTTCCGCTATGGCATGCAGGGTAAGGGTGGTTTTCCCGGAGCTTTCCGGCCCGTAAATTTCCACTACCCGTCCGGAAGGATATCCGCCGATGCCCAGGGCCAGGTCAAGGCCGATGGAACCGGAAGAGGTACTGGGTATTTTTTCGATGGCGCTATCGCCCATCCGCATCACGGCGCCTTTACCATAGGTTTTATCCAGTTTATCCATGGTAAGCTTTAGCGCCTTCATTTTCGCATTCTTATCGTCGCTCATAATAGGGGTAATTATTGGGGTACATTGTTTGTCCGGGCCAAAGCCCAAAGGTAATCATTGAGGGCAAAAAGGATTGCCTTACCCCCCGCAGAAATAAAAAAAGGGAGTAAATACTCCCTTCCTTTTTTGGTCACCTACCTGAAAGCAGGTGGATAATTCTATTTAAAAAGGCGCTTAAATCTTAGATTTAAGCCGCTTTAAAAAGTTTTACTTGCCGATCAATCCTAGCGAAGCTCTACGGCTTTACCACTTTTGGCCTCCAGTTCACGGCGCAGGTTTTCGATGTCTTGGGTGTGACGTTGTTCTACTTCGCGAGAAAAAGAATCAGCGATTCCCTGCAGCTCGGAGGTATCAAAGTGATTGAAGAATTGATTGGTGAAAGCGGTTTTCAGACCTCCTTCACCGCGCGTAGTGATTTGCTCCTTCAGGTAGTCGGCTACTTGCTTCGGGGTATAAGCACTCTTGGGTTCTCTTGCCATGTCTAAATGGTTTTAAATTTACGTATTGATTTTAAAGATTGGCACAAAATTGATGATAATTTTTATTTCTCACAAAATTATTCGCAATATTTGCTCTAAATTTTATCAACCCATATATACACAACCGGCCTATGCTTATCAAAACGTTTGGTAGTGCGGTGTATGGGGTGGACGCCACCACCATCACCATCGAAACAAACCTGGACCGGGGCGTTAATTTTCACCTGGTGGGCCTGCCCGATAACGCCGTAAAAGAAAGCCAACACCGCATTACGGCGGCTTTAAAAAACAATGAATTTCGTTGGCCGGGCTTTAAAATCACCATCAATATGGCCCCTGCGGATATTCGTAAAGAAGGTTCCGCTTATGATTTGCCCATTGCGCTAGGCATCCTGGCCGCCTCCGAACAAGCAGGAATGCCCGAGCTGGACCGCTTTATTATTATGGGAGAACTTTCTCTGGATGGTGGCGTGCAGCCGGTAAATGGCGTGCTTCCCATCGCTATTCAAGCCCGAAAAGAAGGTTTTAAAGGCATGGTGGTGCCCGCCGAAAACGCCCGGGAAGCAGCCATTGTAGATGGGCTGGAGGTGTACGCCGCCGAGGATCTAAAATCGGTAGTAGAACACCTGGAGGGCAGCCAGCTCCTGGAGCCCACCGTGGTAAATACCCGGGAAGAATTTAAAGAACATCTGGATAATCCGCTGTTTGACTTTTCGGAAGTAAAAGGCCAGGAAAACATAAAAAGAGCCCTGGAAATAAGTGCGGCCGGCGGGCACAATGTGATCCTCATAGGGCCCCCGGGCGCTGGAAAGACCATGCTGGCCAAACGCATGCCTTCCATCCTACCGCCCCTCACCCTCAACGAGGCCCTGGAAACCACCAAAATCCATTCGGTGGCCGGAAACTTGGGTGGTAATGCGAGCCTCATTGCCCAGCGCCCCTACCGCTCGCCCCACCACAGCATAAGCGACGTGGCGCTGGTAGGTGGTGGGGGCTTTCCCCAGCCGGGCGAGATTTCCCTGGCCCATAACGGCATCCTCTTCCTGGATGAGCTGCCCGAGTTTCAGCGCACGGTACTGGAAGTAATGCGCCAGCCCATGGAAGACCGTAAAGTCACCATCAGCCGGGCTAAATTTACGGTAGACTACCCGGCCGCTTTTATGCTGGTGGCTTCCATGAATCCCTGCCCCTGTGGGTACTATAATCATCCCAACAAAGAATGCGTTTGCTCGCCGGGCCTGGTGCAGAAATACCTCAATAAAATTTCCGGCCCCCTGCTGGACCGCATCGATATTCACGTGGAAGTAACCCCCGTGAGCTACGATGAAATGAGCTCCAAACGCCCGGCCGAAAAAAGCGCCGATATCCGCGCCCGGGTGGTAAAGGCCCGGGAAATCCAGACCCAACGCTTTGCAGAGGAAGAAAACATATACAACAATGCCCAAATGCAACCGCGTCAAATGCGCGCCGTATGTGAAGTGGGGCCGGAGGGCAACGAACTACTCCGCAACGCCATAGACCGGCTCAACCTCTCGGGGCGTGCCTACGACCGCATTTTAAAAGTAGCCCGCACCATAGCCGACCTGGAAGGAGCGGAGAAAATCCAGGCGGCCCACATCGCAGAAGCGGTGCAATACCGAAGCTTGGACCGCGAGGGCTGGATGGGGTAGGGCAAGCCTCTGCTGCCGCTACTCTGCAAGTGCTTCCTTTTCGATAAAGGGCATTTTGGGGTG
>JAVLBR010000277.1:0-2117 GCA_031581125.1 Schleiferiaceae bacterium
GCGCCGCCCGCTACGTTTACGAAGTGCCGCAGGCCCCGTGCTTGCAGGATGGAGCTCGCTATCACGGAGCGGTAGCCGCCCTGGCAATGCAGGAGGGCTTCCTGCTCCGGCAGTTCGCTCATTTTATCATTGAGCTGGGCCAGGGGAATGTTGCGGGCATCTTCTACGTGCTCACTGGTGTATTCGCCGGGTTTGCGCAGATCCACCACGGGCAGTTTTTCGGCCTGGTAGCGCTGATGGGCATCGGTGGAGGAGATGGTGGGGATTTGATCCACTTCTTTGCCGGCGGCTTGCCAGGCGGGGAAGCCGCCTTCCAGGTAACCCAGTACCCGGTCAAAGCCCACCCTCGCCAGGCGGGTGATGGCCTCTTCTGCCCGGCCCTCGGGGGCGACAAGCAGAATGGGCTGCGCTACGTCGCCGATGAGGGCGCCTACCCAAGGGGCAAAATCGCCGTCCAGGCCTATGAAGGTAGACTTAGGTACAAAGCCTTTCACGAATTCGTCCTCGTGGCGTACATCCAGCACCACGGCCCCGGTTTCAGCGGCGGCGGCTTCAAAAGCATCGGGCGAAAGGGCCTGGAGGCCGCGCTGCATAACGTCGTCGATGGAGTCGTAGCCTTCCTTGTTGAGCTTCACATTGAGCGGGAAGTAGGCGGGAGGGGGCAGGAGGCCATCGGTCAGTTCCTGGATAAACTCGTCTTTGGTCATGTCCGCCCGCAGGGCGTAGTTTACCTTTTTCTGGTTGCCCAGGGTATCTACGGTGGCGTCCATCATGTTTTTACCGCAGGCGGAGCCGGCGCCGTGGCCGGGATACACGGTGATGTCATCGGCCAGGGGCATTATTTTTTGGTGGAGGCTGTCGTACAGCAGGCCGGCGAGCTCTTCCTGGGTCATGCTGGCGGCTTTCTGGGCCAGGTCGGGGCGGCCTACGTCGCCCAGGAAAAGGGTATCGCCGGTGAAGAGGGCCTGGTCTTTGCCGTTTTCGTCGCGGAGCAGGTAAGTGGTACTTTCCATGGTATGGCCGGGGGTGTGCAGCACCTTGAGGGTGAGCTGGCCAATGGAGAATTCCTCGCCGTCCTGGGCCTGATAATGCTCAAAGGAAGGCTGGGCCTGCGGGCCGTACACGATGGGGGCGCCGCTTTTTTGGGAAAGGGTGAGGTGGCCACTCACAAAGTCGGCGTGGAAGTGGGTCTCGAAGATGTATTTGATCTTGCCGCCCAGGGCTTCTGCTTTGTCCAGGTAGGGCTGCACTTCCCGCAGGGGGTCTATGATGGCAATTTCGCCCTGGCTTTCGATGTAGTAGGCGCCTTGGGCCAGGCATCCGGTGTATATCTGTTCTACGTTCATGGGTATGGTTTTTTGGGGGTTTTAAAATTAAAGGAAAAAACTTGCGGCCGGGGCGCATCACATTTGGCCGCCAGGCCTATAAAAGACGATGCAAAGATGGCGCGGCTTAGGCCAAAAACTCGGTGAGCATGATCACGATGCCCATCAGCAGGACAAACCAGCCAAAACCTTTTTTGAGCTGCTGCGGGCTCACAAAGCGGACCAGGTAACTGCCAATGAACATACCGATGATGGAAAAGGCGGTGAAGAGGAGCAGCACGGGCCAGTCGATGGCGCGGCCACTGCCCAGATCGCCCAGGAAACCGATGAGGCTTTTGATGGCGATGATGATCAGGGAGGTGCCCACCGCTTTTTTCATGGGCATGCCTACCAGGAGTACCAGGGCGGGGACGATGAGGAAACCGCCGCCCGCACCTACCAGGCCGGTGACTACGCCTACGACGCCCCCTTCCAGCAGGATCATGGGGATATTAGGACCCTTGGCGGAATCTTTTTCCGGGGCAATGCCGCCGCGGATCATGGAGTAAGCGGCGGCGAGCATCACGATGGCAAAAAAGACCATGATGCCGATGCTCTTGGTAAAGACGAAGCCGCCGATGGTAAACCAGGTTTCGGGCAGCCAGGGCACCAGGGTGTAGCGGGTAAAAAAGACGGCAATGAGCGCGGGCAGGGCAAAGAGCAGGCCGGTTTTCCATTCTACCTCGCCCTGGCGGCTTTTGCGGAGGCCGCCTACTACGGAGGTGGTGCCCACCACAAAAAGGGAATAGGCGG
>JAVLBR010000278.1:0-2106 GCA_031581125.1 Schleiferiaceae bacterium
TGGCGAGATGAGCATTTTTGAAGCAAGCGTAACGAAGCTGACCGACTTTATAGACGGACACTAATTAGGACATAACAAAGCATCAACTAATTCTTGCGTTGAAGTTGCAGTTGCAAATGGCGGCGCAGAATATCCGCCATATTAGATAAGGATATGAAGCTTTTATCTTGATGATGGCGCGCTAGATCCTGGCCTAGAATCTGGATATTTTTGGCGGTGGAAATTTGATCTTTACGCATGGTGTCTAGTAAGCTGATGACCCGTCTTTTATTGCTAGCAAATCGCTTGCTAATAGCTACCCTTTCCTCCCGTTGATATTGAGCGGCTACCTCGGCAGATAGCAATTCCTGGGCTAGTTCTACCAGCTTAATATTTTCTTTGTAGTACTGGGGCATGTATATGCTTTTGCGCCCCTCGTAGGTTTGCTGGTCAAAGTCGATTGCACGTAGGCGATATTGAATATTGTCAAAGTCCTGAGTAATCTCTACCACAAAATTATAGGCTCGCATGTCACCTAGCAAGCGGGCAAAGCAGCGCTCATTAAATTTAACAAACTCCTTAGAAAAACGGAGTCGGTTTTCAATTTGTACGTGTTCGTATTTGGCAATAAAGTCATCGCAGGGAATGCCTATTACGTGCTCTTCCACCAAGGTATCTTTGTCCACCAGGAAGGATACTTTATTGGGCGAGAAAAGTTCTTCTAGTTCTAAGCCATAGATTCTGGAGGCATCTGCTCTTTTCACGTAGTAGTAGTCATGGTTTTCGTTTATTTGATTGACCACTTTGATGCGAAAGGGTTTGGTATTACCAAAAGAACAGTACTGTATATCTTCAATGCCCAGGTGGGCCGTGCGCTTACCACTGCCTACCAGAAGTTGGTACCCACGGATCAGATCTTCCTTAATGGCTTCCATTTCCGATTGATAGTACAAGACGGAGTACCACAAGGTCTCTTTGCCATTAGCGTCGAAAATGGGGACGGACTCACTAAAACGAGTAAGGTCTTCGTAAGTAAAAGGAAGGTCTATTTTTCTGGAGTAGCGAGTGAGGTATTCTGTCAGGTGGGCTTCCACCGGAAAAAGGGGTTTCTTGTAGGCAATCTTGTTGAAGTCGGACACCTCTAAGAATTTTCGAATTGATCGATAGCGCGGCGGGTTTTCATTAACGAGTCGGGCGTTACCGAGATGGAATCGATCCCTTCTTGCACCAAAAAGGATGCAAATTCGGGGAAGTCGGAAGGCGCCTGGCCGCATATCCCTACTTTTACGCCCTGGGCCTTGGCCGTCCTGATCAACTGACTAATCATAAGCTTCACAGCTCGATTACGCTCATCGTAAAGGTGTGCCACCAGGCTGGAATCCCGGTCCAGCCCCAAGGTGAGCTGAGTGAGGTCATTCGAACCGATACTGAAACCATCTACGTACTCGGCAAATTCATCGGCCAGAAGAATATTAGAGGGTAGCTCAGCCATGAGATAGACCTGCAAACCATTTTCGCCCCGCTCTAAGCCAAACTCCTTCATAGTTTCCAATACTTGCCTCATTTCTCCTGGGGTTCGACAGAAGGGTACCATAACGATGACATTTTCCAGGCCCATTTCGTTGCGCACCTTTTTGATGGCCTGGCATTCCATACCGAAGGCTTCTTTGTACTGTTCGGAGTAGTAGCGGGAAGCCCCACGCCAGCCGATCATAGGGTTTTCCTCTGCAGGTTCGTAATACTGCCCCCCTAGAAGATTCATGTATTCATTAGATTTGAAGTCAGAAAAGCGTACTACTACATCTTGGGGGTAGAAGGCCGCGCCGATGCGCCCAATCCCGTAGGCCAACTTATTGACGAAAAAGCTGCGCGCATCCTTAAATCCTGCTGTAAGGGTTTTGATAGACCGGCTGAGGTCTTGGTCTCCTAGCTTTTCGTGATGCAATAAGGCCAGGGGATGCGCTTTGATGTAATTGTTGATGATAAATTCTTCCCGGGCCAGACCGACACCGGCATGGGGAACTCTTGATAATTTAAAAGCCTGGTCTGGGGAAGCGACGTTCATCATCAATTTCACCTGGGATTGAGACATCTCCCTAAGCTGGATTTCCTCCTGCCGAAAAGGGA
>JAVLBR010000279.1:0-2072 GCA_031581125.1 Schleiferiaceae bacterium
TTCTACCGAAATCCCCCTGGCCCAGGGCATTAAATTCGAATTGTAAACCGGCGGGGGGCAAGGCTATGTAGAGCCGCAATGCTTTGCGGCTCTACATAGCCTTGCGGTCCCTTTTCCATTCACCCAGGCGGTACCCCACCTGAAAGCGGAAGATATAGCGGCTGTAGTAGCTGCGAGGAGCGCCGGTGGGCTGCCACCACTGAATGAAGCCCAGGGTGGTCTTAAGGCGCTGCGCGGCCCCCCAGCGCCTGCTGAAACGGGCCATAACGCGGTTTTGCTGAAAGAGCCCCCCCGTGCCGGTGGTGGCCAGGCGAAGATGCAGCTCATCGCCTACGGCCAGGCGCCAGCCCTGCCCTAAGGGCCAGGAGTGACTGAAGCGCAGGCGCTGCCGGAAATCTTCCCGGCTGATAGGCCCGCGAAAGGGGCCTCCTCCCGCCTGCCGAAAAAGGCGATACTCCGACTGAAGCCGCCACTGCCAGTAGCGGCCGCCCGGGCGCCGGTAGCGCTTCCGCAGGCGGAGGTAGGTCCGGTGCTCCGGCGTAAGGGTCGTCACCGGCCGCGCAGGATCCTGGGGCCGCGCAATGGTAAAGAGCCACTGCCCCAGCCCCGCTCGCCAGCCCGCGCCCCAGCGCTTGCTGAGATACACATTGGGCAGAATACGTTGGTGGCGCACAAAAGTAGCCCCCCGGTTAGCGGAGAAATACCGGCGTTCCTCCGCTTCGATAGAAACCTCATAGCCGCTGCCCCAGCGATAACCGAAGTCAGCGCCCAGCCAGTAAAGCGCCTGGTGCCACAGGGCAAGGTTTGCCTGGCCTTGCAGGGGCTGCAGGCCCGAACAAAGTCCCGCCACCAGTAAAAATGACAGTACTCTGTATTTCCACTTTCTGTGTTTTAGCCCCTGCTGATTCATGGCGGGCAAAAATGGCCCTTTTGTCCGAATATCTCGGTTAAGAAGGTCACCGGGCTCCGCCCCCTTTGTCGGGGCCTCCCCTTATATTTGCGTACTTCAAAGGCAAAAACCCCTAATAAAACCAACCCGTGAGCGCTTCCCACCATGCCCATGAAGACCGGATCCACGGCTCCCGTTTTCCCCTCGTTAACCGTTTTCAAGAATACCTCGGCGAATTTGTGTACGGCGGTATCGATGGCAGCGTCACCACCTTTGCGGTGGTAGCCGGCGCTACCGGGGGCAACCTCGACAGCAAAGTGGTGATCATCCTGGGCTTTGCCAATCTCCTCGCCGATGGCTTTGCCATGAGCGTGGGCGCCTTTCTCAGCACCAAAAGCGAAAAGGAAAACTACGACAAGCACAAAAAGATCGAATACTGGGAGGTAGATCACCTGCCCCAAAAAGAACGCGAAGAAATCCGCGAAATTTACCAGGCCAAGGGCTTTGAAGGGGAGCTCCTGGAAAAGGTAGTAGACACCATCACCGCCGATAAAGACCGCTGGGTGGATGTGATGATGAAAGAAGAACTGGAAATGAGCGAAGAAAGCAAATCGCCCGCCGCCATGGGGGGCGTTACTTTTGGCAGCTTCTTGCTTTGGGGCTTAGTGCCGCTGATTATTTACGTGGTCGATTATTTTTCTCCCCATGACTGGCCCCTCTTTGCCATTTCCTCCGTGCTCACCGGGATTGTCTTCGTGATCATCGGCGGGCTCAAGGCAGTGGTAAACCAGACCAAGATGCTCCGCAGTGTGCTGGAAACCCTTTTTCTGGGCGCAGCGGCCGCGGCGGTGTCGTATTACGTAGGAGACCTTCTGGAGCAAATGTTCGTTTAAGTGGTGTCTGTCTATAAAGTCCCCTAACTTCGTTACGCTTGCCCAAAAAATGCTCATTTACCCTAGTAAACTCCGCTTTTTTGGGCTGCGCAAGCCTCGTTAGCGAACTTTCTAGAACAGACACCGAACAGAATAGAAAGACTCTAAAATCGCGCCTCCCCGAAAAAATCGGGACGGGACCCGAACGATCTCGGGGCAGGCTTTTCTGGGACTTTCTAGACGTGACACATGAGTCTAGCGACAAACATAAGCTAGTGTCTATACAAACTCATCTCGCCCTTTGGCACTGC
>JAVLBR010000280.1:0-2056 GCA_031581125.1 Schleiferiaceae bacterium
GATGCTGGGCGCCCCTACCACATTTGCCCGAAGGGCTATAGCGGTGTCCAGCGTTCCCGTAAGCCGTAAGGTATCTTCGATAAGACCCGTGCTTACCGGTTGGTGATCGATGCGCAAATAAGCGGAATCATAGGCGGGAATGCTCAAAGAAGCCGGCAGGGAAAAAGAGGCATGCTGGGCCGTGATGCTGGAAAACTGGAGGGGCACGCAGCTGGGATTGGTAAGCAAGAGGCTGTCTTGGAAGGTCACGCCCGTAGTGGTGGTGTCAAAATTTACCTGGGCACGACTCAGCTGGAGCGCCGGCGTACCCTGCACCGTCACCTTCAGGGGCAGCATCACCAGGCTGTCGCTTCCCGGGGCATTGGTTTCTACCCTCAGGTAAGAAAGATGGGCCCCGGCGGAAAGATTAGGGGCCTGGTAGGTGAGGGGTACGGAAAGGCTATCGCCGGCGGAGAGGGTACCGCTACTGGTAGCGAGGCTTATGTTGGTGTCTACCGGGCTGGCAGCCGTCATCCGAATCTCGTCGTAAAGCACGTAGTTGGGGCCCGAGCCCAGGGAAGTGATCTCGATCTGATCGAGGTGCTGCACGCTGCTTTGCCGGAAAGACAGGCCTGCTACCTCCAGGCTGTTATTAAAGTAGAGGTCAAAGGTCTGGTTGGCAAAATCGATATTGCGCAGCTCCAGGAAATGCCAGGCGACCGCCGCGGAAATGAAATGGCTCCCATTGCCGTGGTACACGCGGACGGAGTTGCGGTCTATGTCAAAGCCCACCATCTCGTTGGCCGTGCCCCCGGCTCCCGCACTGAGGCGCATATAATTGGAGGCCGCGTAAGAATTATCCGCGCGGAAGTAGAAGCTGTAGTGATTCGGCTTTGCCTGGTTAAGGGCGGCAAAGTGACCCACATTGCTGTAGCCTTGCACCCGGGCGTGGTGAATGCCGGCCGGGGTAGTACTGTTGCCCGCCTGATAAAACTGCAGGCCCGGCGCCGTAGCCGGTTGGGCCACAAAGGCCCCTACCCCATTTTCAAAACCGTCGTAAAAGAGGGTGGTACTGCGGGAATTGTTGCTTTGGCCCCTCAGCTGAAAGGCCATTGGGCCGCTGCCGGTGTTTTCCAGCCGGAGGGTATCCTGCAGGCTACCGCCACAGCTCACCGTGCCCCGGAGGGTATCCGGCCGCCAGGCCAGGTCAGGGGCGGAGAGTACCGTTACATTTTGGGAAGCAGCCGTATCGGTGCCAAAACAATTTTCCTGGATCAAATGAACCGCATACGTGCCGGCCGTGGCGTAACGGTGGGTGGTATCTCCCTGGCTTTCCCGCAGGGTATCGCCATCGCCAAAAACCCAACGGTATGTGCCGCCCCCCGAGCCGGTAGCGGTGACCCGCAGAGGCGTCCCGAAAAGCAAGGTATCGTTGTTCAGGGCAAACTGGGCCTGGGGCAAGGCACTACCGCCGGCCAACCAGGTCAAGGCAAAACCCGAACGCGTTACTGAAAAGTCGGAACTGAAACGGATCCGCACGCCATCGCCCGATACGGTGATGGGATTGCCATTATTGGGAAGCCCGTAGCCCCCATAATTGCCCACTAGGCTCTGTTGGCCGTTGCTAATGGAGTAGATATAAAGATCATCGCAGCAACTTTCCAGGCGAAAACTAGAGAAGGTTATGTCCACCGGACCCCCTCCCGGTGGGAACAGATAAAAGTTCCCGTTGGCCGCGTTGGAATAGTTGCCATTTGGCCCGCCGTCATCGTAGAGCGTGCCGCTACAGTCCTGAGCGGTATCCGTACCGGAGCGGGAGAGGTTAAAGCTAGGCGATTGTGCCATCAGGCCCGTACATAAGAATATGGCAATCAGCAGAGTGAAAAACTTGGACATGAGAAAAAAAGGGCAATTAAATTTTAGCTAAGGTAAGCTTTTAAATGAGGTATTTGCCTGCTAAAATCCCCGCCTGGATTCCTTTTTTCCTACTGAAGCTATTCTGATAAGGGGCGACAGTGGAGCATTACCCGAACAAACCCGAGGAAAGATAGCGATCGCCGCGGTCGCAGACCACGAA
>JAVLBR010000040.1:0-16537 GCA_031581125.1 Schleiferiaceae bacterium
CCACGGGCAGCAATGCGGTGATGGTAGAAATAATCCCCCGCCCATGATGGATCAAGCTCAGCAAGACCGCCACTTTATCGAAGAAACTTTCCCGGCAGCGCTGGCGCGGCTTAAGGCCACGCATGTTCCGGCCTGGGGCCAAATGAGTCCTACGCAGGTGGTAGATCATCTCCGCGTTTCGGTGGTGCTCCCCCTGGGCCAGCAGGATGTTTCCCTTAGTTAGCACCTTACCCGCGCAGAAAAATCTACTATTGCCGCCAGTTTGCACACGCCGCCCAACCGGAAAACCCTCCAGCGGATAATGGCTTTGCTTAGCCCGAAGCGCCCCCCTAAAAAGGAAGAAGCCGGCCCATCAAATAAATGATGAACCGGCCTTCAACCAACCAACCAAACTATGCTATGAAAGAAAAGCTAAACTCTTCTATCTACAGCTACGAAACTAACGCAGCTATAGATGTTATAGTGTCTTCAAGTTGACTTTAACTACTCTTTTAAGAGAATTTTAAGCTTTTCCTCTGTCCTAAATAGGTTACAAATTTCACGCCAAAGTTCCTAACCCCCTTGCTAGATGTCCACTGCCGCTTCTTCCTCCTCAGAAATACCCGTGCTCAGCCTGGAAGGGGTGGGGCACCACTATGGCGCAGAAACCGTTTTTTCCCATGTTTGCTGGCGCCTGGAAGCGGGCAGCCGCTGGAGTCTGCTGGGCAGCAGTGGGGAGGGGAAGTCTACTTTGCTGGGCATTATGGCGGGTGCGGTGGCGCTGCAGGAAGGGCGAATGCATTTCCAGGGAGCGCCTTACGCCGAACAGCATCAAGCGCTGCTGGGAAAGCATCCTGCCATTGGGTATCTGGCGCAGGAGGATCAATTGCAGCCCGTACTCAGCGTGGTAGACAATATAGCTCAGGCGCAGCGCCATGTCCCGGAAGCCCAAGCAAAAGTTTATCGCAAAGAGGCCTTAGGGCGGCTTGGGTTGGCGGCTTTGGCCAGGCAGCCCGTGCGGGAGCTCTCGGGGGGCCAGCGCCAGCGGGTAGCGCTGGCGGCGCTATTGGCGGGAAACTGGTCCTTGATTTTGCTAGACGAGCCCTTTGGGGAACTGGATTTTCCCTGGCGCATAGCGGCCCGTCGATTTTTGGAGGACCATGCCGGGGAGGCGGCGGTGGTCTTGGTGAGCCATGATCCTGCCGAGGCCCTGCCCTTTGCGCAGACCGTGGCCTATTTGCACGCTGGACGCTTGCAAATACCCGGAAGCCCGCGGCGGGTTTTTCACCACCCGTCCAGTCTTAACCTGGCGCGCATCACCGGCGAGATAAATGAGCTTGACGCCGCCTGGCAGGCCCATTTTCATACCAAAGAAAGCTTAGTACGTCCTGCCCATATAAGGAAAGTGGAAGCGGGTGGTGTCCGGGTCTTTTTAAAAGAGAAAGCCATGGGAGCGGGCGGAGAGCGCTGGTGGATAGGGCAGGAAAATAGTCCGCTACTGCTGCAGATGGCCGCCCCGCCGGAGGCAGTTTTGGATAAGGGGGCACCCCTGAAGGCAAGCATAAAAAAACCTCCCCGGTAAGGAGAGGTTTTAGTTTTCACCCGTAAAAACCGTTGTTTTTACTTTTTAGCTTGATCTACCACCGCTTTGAAGGCTTCGGGATGGTTCATAGCCAGATCGGCGAGCACCTTGCGGTTGAGGTCGATTTCTTTCTTCTTAAGACCTCCCATGAGGGCCGAGTAGGAGAGGCCGTATTGCCGGGCACCGGCGTTAATTCGCTGAATCCAAAGGGCGCGGAAATTGCGCTTTTTGGTTTTGCGATCGCGGTAGCTGTATTCCAGCCCTTTTTCAACGGCGTTTTTGGCTACCGTCCAGACGTTTTTGCGGCGGCCGTAATAGCCACGCGCTTGTTTCATGATTTTTTTGCGACGAGCCCGGGAGGCTACTGAACTTGCTGTTTTTGGCATGGGTTTTAATTTTTTGAGGCAGGCGATCTCTTGGGGAGATACTTGGGGGCGCTACATCAGGGTTTAATTAATAACGCGTTTACGTTTTGGGTTTTACTGCACAACGGGCTGGTTAGATACCCAGTTGCTTTTTGATACTTTTCTCGTCCGCTTTATGGACGGTAGTGGGGTGGGTAAGATTCCGCTTTTGCTTGGTCTCCATCTTGGTAAGGATGTGCGACTTGAAAGCGTGCTTACGTTTGATCTTGCCGGTACCGGTAAGCTTGAAGCGCTTTTTGGCACTGGCTTTGGTTTTCATTTTGGGCATATACGTCTGTTTTTGAACGGTTTGGGTGAAAATTATTTTTTCTGGGCCCGCGGGGCCAGCATCATGATCATTCTCTTTCCTTCCAGCTTAGGCATGCTCTCCACTTTGGCCAGGTCTTCCAGGTCGGTAGCCAGGCGAAGCAGTAAGATCTCACCTTTGTCCTTAAAGACGATGGAACGCCCTTTAAAGAAAACGAAGGCTTTTACCTTAGCGCCTTCTTTCAGGAAAGTTTCGGCGTGTTTGCGCTTAAACTCGTAATCGTGATCGTCGGTATTGGGCCCGAAGCGGATTTCTTTTACGACCGTTTTTTGCGCTTTTTGCGCAATTTCCTTCTGTTTCTTCTTTTGGTCGTAAAGGAACTTTTTATAATCGATGACTTTACAAACTGGAGGGTCTGCTTTTTCGGTGATCAGCACCAGATCCAGCTCCGCATCTTCGGCCATCTGGCGGGCTTGTTCGATGGGGTAAACGCCTTGTTCTTCCACGTTATCGCCCACAACCCGCACCTGGGGAACCTTGATGCGCTCATTGATTTTGTGTTTGCTTTCCTGCTGCCGCCGGGGCGGCCGTTTCCGGTGGTTGGGTCTCCTTGCCAGAGTAAAATTTTTTAGTTCAACAATTGTTGATCGTTATTCCGCGGCCAGTTCGCGGTTTATTTCTTCATTGAGCAACTTCACAAAATCGTCGACCGACTGGCTGCCCAGGTCTTCTCCACCGTGGCGCCGGATGGATACTTTTTCGCTGCTGGCCTCCTGCTCACCTACGATGAGCATGAAAGGAATCTTAGCTACTTCCGCATCCCGAATTTTGCGACTGGTCTTTTCCGACCGTTCGTCAATGAGGGCGCGAATTTCGTAATTTTTAAGCAATTGGGAAACATGCTGCGCATATTTGGCATATTTATCTGAGATGGGCAGAATAGCTACTTGCTCGGGGGTAAGCCATAGGGGGAAATTGCCGCCACAGTGCTCTAGCAAAACCGCCACAAAGCGCTCCATACTGCCGAAGGGTGCCCGGTGGATCATCACCGGACGGTGCATTTCGTTATCTGCTCCTTTGTATTCCAGTTCGAAGCGTTCCGGTAAATTGTAATCCACCTGGATGGTGCCGAGCTGCCAGCGACGGCCCAGGGCGTCCCGTACCATGAAATCTAACTTAGGTCCGTAAAAAGCGGCTTCGTCGTATTCTATTACGTAGGGGAGGTCTTTTTCGCTTACGGCCTCCTGAATGGCGGCTTCCGCTTTGTTCCAGTTTTCTTCCGAGCCGATGTACTTGCTGCGGTCGGTTTGGTGGCGGAGCGACACCTGGGCATTGAATTCTTTAAAATCCAGGGTTTTAAAAATATAGAGGACCAGGTCGATCACCTTTTTAAATTCCTCTTTCAGTTGCTCGGGAGTGCAGAATAGGTGGGCATCGTCCTGGGTAAAACCCCGTACCCGGGTAAGTCCGTGAAGCTCGCCGCTCTTTTCGTACCGATAGACGGTGCCAAACTCCGCAAAACGAACGGGTAAATCCCGGTAGGAGCGGGGCTGGCTTTTGTATATCTCGCAGTGGTGCGGGCAGTTCATGGGCTTGAGTAGATACTCTTCCCCTTCTTCCGGGGTGTGGATAGGCTGGAAGCTGTCCTCCCCGTACTTGGCATAATGGCCGCTGGTGACGTAGAGCTCTTTATGGCCAATGTGGGGAGAAATGACCGGTTCATAACCGGCTTGCCGCTGGGCTTTGCGGAGGAACTGTTCCAGGCGCTCCCGTAGCTCGGCTCCTTTAGGCAGCCATAGCGGAAGGCCTTGGCCTACCTTTTGGCTGAAGGTGAAAAGCTCGAGCTCCCGGCCCAACTTGCGGTGGTCTCTTTTTTTGGCTTCTTCTAGCTGTTCCAGGTACGCTTTGAGCAGGGAAGCTTTGGGAAAGGAAATGCCGTACATGCGGGTAAGCTGCGGCTTATTTTCATCGCCGCGCCAGTACGCCCCGGCTATGCTGGTGATCTTTACGGCCTTGATGAAGCCGGTATTGGGGAGGTGCCCGCCCCGGCATAGGTCGGTAAAGTCGTCGTGATCGCAAAAGGTGATTTCGCCATCGTTTAGATTTTCGATGAGCTCTGTCTTGAAGGGGTTGTCCTGGTAAAAGGCGAGGGCTTCTCTTTTGGAGACTTCTCTCAACTTAAAGGCGGCTTTTTTGCGCGCGTTTTCCAGCATTTTTTGCTCGATGTTGGGGAAGTCGGCTTCTCCTATGTGGTGGCCATTTAGGTCTATGTCGTAGTAAAAGCCGTTTTCGATAGGGGGCCCGATGGTAAGTTTTATGCCGGGGTAAAGCTGCTGGAGGGTTTGCGCCATGAGGTGGGCGCTGCTGTGCCAAAAGGCCCGCTTTCCCGCTTCGTCTTCCCAGGTGTGCAGTCGAAGCTGGCCACTACCGGGGAGAGGGTCCATCACTTCTACCGTCTGCTCGTTCCAGGTGGCACTAAGCACCTTGCGGGCCAGGCCCTCACTGATGCTTTGGGCTACATCAAAGGCGGAGCTGCCTTCGGGGTATTTTTTGACACTGCCGTCGGGTAGGGTTATGTCTATCATGAAGCGGTAGGGGGTGTTTTTTGGGCGGCCAAAGATAGGAAAACGGGACGCAGCGAAGGAAGCTAAGCCCGGTGGGGAAACCGTGGCTCGCAGGACTCGATGTTTTCCGGCGGCGTAGGGCACATTTGGCCGCCAGGCCTACTGCTAAGCACTACCGGCTGCGGGCAGGGGGGCGGCATTTTCTTCATGCCGTAGATTTAATTTACCTTAGCCGGGCTAATTCCTTTTAAGAAATGATGAAGAGACTCGTAAGTTTAAGCCTGTTACTGGCCTTTATGGCCGGATGTGGTGACCAAAAAAACGGCAACGAAACATCTGATCCTTACTACCCTACTACCACCTTAAAGCTGGAGCGGGAAATGCGGGTAATGCTTACCCAGCTGGTAAGTCCTACCTCGCCGCTCACCGCTTTGAATACCATTATTACCGCGCAAGTGGATTATGAGCTTGGCGCTTCGAAAACGGCCCTGGGCCTGCCTTCCCAAGCCCTGGGGGGCAACCCCTGGGCGGACACCATTGCGGCTCAGCTGATGCTTTCGCAACCTTCCCCCGCGCTGGCGGTGAATATGACCCCAGTGGGCCAGAGTGAGTTGGAAACGGTTCCGGAACTGGCCGGAATGGCCAGTAATGGCAATCCGGTGGCCTCTGTAAGGCACCGGGTAAGGGAAGATGATACTTCTTGGGTGGTGTACAACAAGGTTAAGTTTTGGAAAGATACCCTAGGCAATGAGTTCCGGATAGCTACTTACTTGCTGTATGATATTCCGGCCGTTCGCTATCAATCGCAAAGCCTGGACCTGCGCTACCTTCAGGTGGATGATTTGATAAACCGGGGGGATAGTCTTAGTACCTGGGCGGCCGATGTGCCCAATGCTGATAGTACGGCCACCGTGATAGGCCAGGGCGATATCTTTACCTATCGTTCCGTTATGGTCTCCCCCTTTGGCCATCGCAGTTTTGGCATCCCCATACTGGATTATACCGTTTTTGGGCCGCGCTTTTTTAGAAATGATATATATGGTACGGAATCTACTCCCATTGAGCATCACTTTGTAAAGCCGGAAGCTTTTGAAACCGATACTATTGAAGCCAATTTTAACTACGAGCCCGCTTTTCTGAGCGTCATTTGGGCGGTGCAGGACAGTATGGGCACCATTCAAAAGGCCGAGTACGTAAACTCTTATATGTCCCGGCCTTAAAGGGGAAAAGCTGATGGGCGTATGGACTCGATGACGGGGAAGGTCGTCGAGGCTTGGCGGATGGAGGTTAATGTTTTTGGCCAGGGGCCTAAAATTCACTCTTAAAGTGGAAAGTAAGCTGATCAAATTTTTCCTGTGCCATTTGCAGGCTAAAGGAAGAATCGGCCAGGAACACCAGTTGGCCCTGCTTGTCGTGCGCCAGGTAGCGCTGTTTTAAGCGCGAAAACTCGGCCAGCTGGTCGTCGTCATGGCTTTCGATCCAGCAGGCTTTGTAAGCATTGTAGGGTTCATAGCTGCACTTAGCGCCATACTCGTGCTCCAGGCGGTACTGGATTACTTCGTACTGGAGGGCGCCTACGGTGCCGATGATTTTGCGCTGGTTTTGAACCAGGGTAAAGAGCTGGGCCACCCCTTCGTCCATAAGCTGGTCTATGCCTTTGTTGAGCTGTTTGGCCTTCATGGGATCGGCATTATTGATAAAGCGGAAGTGTTCCGGGGAAAAGCTGGGGATGCCTTTATAATGCAGTTTTTCTCCTTCGCAGAGGGTATCGCCTATGCGGAAATTACCGGTATCGTGCAGCCCCACAATGTCGCCCGGAAAGGCTTCTTCTACCACTTCCTTTTTACTGGCCATGAAAGCGGTCGGGTTGCTAAACTTGAGCTTTTTCTCCAGGCGGGTATGGAGATAGTTGGTGTTGCGCTGAAACTTCCCGGACACCACCTTTACAAAGGCCAGCCGGTCCCGATGCTTGGGGTCCATATTGGCGTGGATTTTAAAGACAAAGCCACTAAAGCGATCTTCCTGGGGCGTCACTTCGCGTTCCTCTGCCACTTTGGGCCGGGGCGCGGGGGCGATGTGGACGAAGCATTCCAGGAGTTCTTCCACGCCAAAATTGTGCAAAGCACTACCAAAAAAGACGGGGGAAACCTCCCCCCGCCGGTAAGCTTCCGGATCAAAATCGGGGTAAACGCCCTGCACCAATTCTACTTCCTGGGCCAGTTCTTCGGCAGCTTCCTCGCCGGCATATTCAGCTATTTGCGGGTCGGTAGGGCTTTCTACGGCGTAGGAGGGAGAGCGCTTTTGCTTGTGGTGCTCTTCATACATGCGGAGGTTGTTGGTGTAAAGGTTGTATACTCCTTTAAAATCTACGCCCATGCCCAAGGGCCAGCTGAGGGGGCACACCTTAAGTCCCAGGTCCTGTTCTATCTCGTCTAGCAGGTCATAAGCATCGCGTCCTTCGCGGTCTAGTTTATTGATAAAAACGATGATGGGCGTATTGCGCATGCGGCACACCTCCACCAGCTTTTTGGTTTGGGCTTCCACGCCCTTGGCTACATCTATCACCACTATGGCGCTATCTACGGCGGTAAGGGTTCGGTAGGTATCCTCGGCAAAATCTTGGTGACCCGGTGTATCCAGGATATTGATTTTGCGGTCTTTGTACTCAAAGCCCATCACGGAAGTCGCCACCGAAATACCCCGTTGCCGCTCTATTTCCATAAAGTCTGAAGTAGCGCCTTTCTTTACCTTATTACTTTTTACTGCTCCGGCTTCTTGAATGGCTCCGCCGTACAGGAGGAGTTTTTCCGTTAGGGTGGTTTTGCCGGCATCGGGGTGCGAGATGATCCCGAAGGTGCGCCGGCGGGCTATTTCTGCGCGGTTTTTGGGGTTTTGGCTCATAAGGCGGGCAAAAATACCAAAATGCCACGGCCTATGCGCACGGCTTCCGCCGAGGCGTGGATTTCCTGAGGAGAGCAGGTAGGAGGGGCCTGGCGGCCAAATGTGGTTCTGCATGCCGGCAAGTGTAGGCCTTTGACCGGCTGATGGTTATTTGTTGGAGCTTTGTTGGTGCAGCTTAAACAAAGGCCTTACCTTTGTAGATCATATTGTGGAAAACATTAAACAAATGGACGCCCCGACGCGTTTCAGATTTTAGAAAAGCCATTATGCAGTCCAAGTATTCAATAAAAGACCTCGAGCAGCTCTCCGGTATCCGGGCCCATACCATCCGGGCATGGGAGCAGCGCTACGGCTTGCTCAAGCCGCACCGCACCGATACCAACATACGCTACTACGTAGAAGAGCACCTCAAGAAAATACTCAACATAGCCGTGCTGGTGAAAAGCGGAATGCGCATCAGCAAGGTGGCAGAGATGAGTACCGAGGATATCCGGGCAGCCGTAATTGATGCCGGGCGTTATCAAGGCAATTATGAAAGCCAAATCAACGCTTTTAAAATAGCCATGCTTGAGTTTGACGAGTACTTGTTTGATAGCGTGTTTAATAAATGCCTTATTCAATTTGGCACCGAAGAGACCCTCTCCAAAATCCTGGGCAAGTTTATCCAAGAAATAGGCTTGCTATGGCAGGCGGGGGCTATCAACGTGAGCCATGAACACTTCATCAGCAGTCTGGTAAAGCTGAAGCTTTACTCCATCATTGACCAAACGATCATTCCGCAAGGAAAAGCGGAGCGGGGCAGTTACGTACTTTATCTTCCTTCCGAGGAGCTGCATGAGCTTGGGCTCCTTTACCTTTATTACTACCTCAAAAAATCGGGCTACAAGGTCATTTACCTGGGGCAATCGGTTCCCATGGAATACCTAAAGGATGTCAGCAAGAAAACCAAGGTGGAGCAATTCGTCTCGGTTTTTACCACCAAGCCGCATAACGAGGAGATGAATGTTTACTTCCAGAAGCTGGGAGAAATGTTCGACGACGAAAATTACCGCTTCTTCTTTACCGGTATGCAATTTCACAACTACAATATGGACCAGAAGCCCGAAATTATTGAAGTGGCGCCAGATATTGAGGCCCTCAAGAAGTCTTTCGTAGACAGTCAGTAAGGGTACCGTTTCCCTATTCGATGTCCCACCATCGGTTACCATATTGAAAATCAGTTTGTTTAACCTTTACTCAAATAAGTTTAACAAAATGTTTGGTGCGTTAAATGTTCTTGTTTAACTTTGGGGTATTAGAATTAAACAAAACCATAGACGATGTCTAAATCAGAATTCGGAACGGTAATCCTCTCCCACCAAAGCTTTCTTTACCAGCTGGCCATGAAGTTGACCAAAGACCCGGAAGAAAGCAATGACCTGCTGCAAGAGACCTATTTTAAGGCGCTGAAGAACAAGGATAAGTTTCAGGAGGGTACCAATATCAAAGGTTGGCTCTACACGATCATGAAAAATACCTTCATCAACGCTTATCGGAAGCGGAAGAATCAAAATACCTTCGTGGACGATACGGACAATAAGTACTTCCTCAATATCCGGGAAACCGAAAAGACGGTGACCACAGATGGTAAGGTGGACCAAGAATATATCATGAAGCAAATCAACAGTGTAGATAAGACCTACGTGGAGACTTTCATGATGTATTACAACGGGTATAAATACGAGGAGATTGCCGAAATCATGGGGATTCCCCTGGGTACGGTAAAAAGCCGTATATTTCTGGCACGTCGCAAGATGATGGATAAGCTCAAAGCTTACCGTTAATCCTCCGTATATATGAATAAGAAGGTACTCGTTATAGGGTCCGGCTTCGCGGGTTTATCCGCTGCTACCGCCCTGGCTGATAAAGGTTATCAGGTTCAAATTTTGGAGAAAAACGATCAACCGGGCGGGCGAGCACGTGCTTTCTCCGCCGAAGGGTTCACGTTTGACATGGGGCCCAGCTGGTACTGGATGCCCGATGTATTTGAGCGCTATTTCCAAACCTACGGTAAGTCCGTGGCTGATTATTATTCCCTCGAGCGCTTGGATCCTTCCTACCGGGTATACTTCGGGGCGCAAGATTACTTGGATATACCCGCTGGCCTGGAGCGCTGTGTAGATCTTTTTGAGTCTATCGAACCGGGCAGCGGTTTGAAGTTGCGCAAGTTTATGGAAGCCTCCGCTTACAAATACGAAGTGGGCATTAAAGACTTGGTCTACAGGCCCGGACGCTCACTGCTGGAATTTGCCGATTGGCGGATTGCTAAGGGTTTGATCCAACTGGACCTCCTAAAATCTATTCGTTCCTACGTGCACCAGCACTTCCAGAATCCGCGCCTTCGGCAGCTCATGGAATTTCCGATCCTATTCCTGGGGGGTACACCGAAAAACACACCGGCCCTCTACTCTTTGATGAACTATGCTGACATGGAGCTGGGCACCTGGTTTCCCAAAGGCGGTATGGTAAAGATAGTAGAAGGAATGGTGGCCCTGGCAAAGGAAAAAGGGGTTGAGATCGTAACCAACAGCCCTGTTCGGAATTTAAAGGTGGCTACCGGCGGCCTCATAACAGGCGTTGAATGTGATGACGCTACCTACACGGCCGATATCGTGGTAGCCGGAGCTGATTATCATCACGTTGAGCAGCATTTGCTTCCTGCCGATTACCGGCAGTATTCGCCCCAGTACTGGGAAAAGCGGGATATGGCGCCTTCCAGCTTACTTTACTATCTGGGGGTTTCCCGGCAAGTGAAAGGGCTGTTGCACCACACCTTATGTTTTGACGAATCGTTTGATGAGCACGCCTCGCAGCTTTACGATCAGCCGCAGTGGCCCAAGAAGCCTTTGTTTTACGTGTCTGCCACCAGCAAGACTGATCCGAGCGCTGCACCAGCCGGGAAAGAGAATTTATTCCTGCTGATACCCACCGCTCCCGGACTGGAAGATACAGATGCTGTGAAAAAGGAGTATTTAGAACTTCTGCTGGCAAGGATCAAGAAATTAACCGGCGAAGATCTAGAACATTCAATCCAATACCAGCGTTCCTTCGCTACTAGTGATTTTATATCGGATTACAACTCTTTTAAAGGAAACGCCTACGGTTTAGCCAATACCCTGAGGCAAACGGCCATTTTAAAACCCTCCCTAAAAAGCAAAAAAGTGACAAATCTCTACTACACGGGGCAACTTACCGTTCCAGGGCCAGGGGTGCCTCCTTCCCTTATTTCAGGACAAGTGGTGGCCGATGAAATTGAGAAAGACTACGCTAAAGCTCTTGCGGTATGAAAGCCCTATTCGACAAAATCTCTTACCGAACCAGTAGCCAGGTAACCAAGCGTTATAGTACCTCTTTCTCCCTGGGCATCTTGTTCTTGGATAAAAGCCTCCATAAGCACATATACGCCATCTACGGTTTTGTGCGCTTTGCCGACGAAATAGTGGATACCTTTCATGGCTATCCCAAGGAAAAGCTACTCCAAGATTTTAAAAAACAGACTGCCGAGGCCATCGAAGACGGCATAAGTCTTAATCCAGTTTTGAATTCTTTTCAACTAACGGTTAATAAATTTGATATAGATTGGGAACTGATTGAGACCTTCCTCCGGAGCATGGAAATGGATTTAGAGCCGGGTCGGCGTTTTAATCAAGCGCTTTATGAAGACTATATACTGGGTTCCGCTGAGGTGGTGGGGCTGATGTGCCTCAAGGTATTCTGTTATGGCGATGAAACCCAATACCAGAAACTGAGGTACAATGCTATGAAACTAGGCGCTGCCTTTCAAAAGATTAATTTTTTACGGGACTTAAAAGATGATTATCACGAGCTGGGACGCACTTATTTTCCGGGGGTTGACCTAAGCGAGTTTAATGATGAGGTGAAATGGCAGATAGAGAAAGACATTGAAGCAGATTTTAAGGAAGGTTTTAAGGGTATTTTAGCGCTACCTAAGAAAGCCCGTTTTGGCGTTTACATGGCCTACGTTTATTTTTATTCGCTGTTCCGCAAAATCAAAAGCACCCCCAGCGACGTTATCCTTCAACAGCGGGTGCGGATTCCCAATCGCAATAAGTACGGGCTCCTGGTAAGCTCTTACCTGCGGCACAGTTTTAATCTCCTTTAATACTTACGCAATAAGCATATATGGCAGAAGAAGTTATCCTGGTCGACGCGCATGACCAAGCGCTCGGACTGATGGAGAAAATGGAAGCCCACCGGCAAGGTTTATTACACCGTGCCTTCTCCGTCTTTGTTTTAAACACAAAAGGGGAGCTGCTCTTGCAGCAGCGAGCCGCGCATAAATACCATTCCGGCGGTCTGTGGACCAATACGGTGTGCAGCCACCCCCGGGAGAAAGAGTCCGTAGAGAGCGCCGCCCATCGAAGGCTGGAAGAAGAAATGGGTTTTGATTGCCCCATTGAAAAAGCCTTTGAATTCACCTACCGGGCCGAACTTGATAAAGGTATGATCGAGCACGAGTACGATCATCTTTTTACCGGATGGTATGATGAGGACCCAAAGCCCAATCCAGCCGAAGTAATGGATTTCCGCTGGCAGCTTCCTTCGGCCGTAGAGCAAGACCTGCAACATCATCCCGAGCATTACACCGCTTGGTTCAAAATTATTTTCCAACGATTTACCACCACCCTAAAACAAACCCAGTGAAAGTAACCGTAAGCCGCAAAGCGCACTTCAATGCAGCGCACCGCTTGCATAATCCCGCCTGGGATGCTCAAACCAATGAAAACACTTTTGGCAAGTGCAATAATCCCGAGTATCATGGACACAACTATGAATTGATTGTATCCGTAAAGGGAGAAATTGATCCCCAAACGGGTTATGTCCTGGATATGAAGTGGCTCAAAGACCAGATCAAAGAAAGAGTAGAGGAACGCTTTGACCATAAAAATCTCAATACCCAGACAGAAGAGTTTAAGGACTTGAACCCCACCGCGGAAAACATCGCGGTCGTCATTCACCAATTACTGAAGCCGGCGCTGAGTCCGGAGCACCAATTAAAAATAACTTTATATGAAACCCCGCGAAATTTCGTTGAATGCGCCGACTAACGGCCAGCCTTTCAACGGACACCAGCAAAATGGCAATGGACAGCCGGTAAAGAACCAACTCAAAACCAATGGAGCACCGGATTTAAGAAACAGGCATAACGGCATCGAATATGAGGTAGTAGATGATGAGCCCCTCTCCGCTCGCCTGGAAACGCCTATGCATGCGGAAGCGCATCATCTGCCGGAAAGCGAAAAGATTGAGCAGATAGCTGATAAGTTTGCGGATATCATGCACATCCTGGGCTTGGACCTTACCGATGATAGCCTCAAAGGAACCCCCCAGCGGGTGGCCAAAATGTACGTCCAAGAGGTTTTTCAGGGTTTAAATCCAGAAAACAAACCCGCGGCTAAGCTTTTTGAAAACAAGTATCGCTACGGGCAGATGCTGGTGGAAAAAGACATAACCCTGCATTCTTACTGTGAACATCACTTTGTTCCCATTACGGGGGTATGTCACGTAGGCTACGTATCATCGGGTAAGGTCATTGGCCTAAGCAAGATCAACCGGATCGTGCGCTACTATGCCAAGCGGCCTCAGGTACAGGAAAGACTGACCGAACAGATTGCGGCCGAGCTCAAAAAGGTTCTTCAAACCGAACACGTGGCCGTGGTGATTGATGCGGATCACATGTGTGTTTCTACCCGGGGGGTAGAAGACTGTGCTTCTAGTACGCTCACCAGTCATTATAGCGGTCAATTTGACTCAGCCCAGGGGCGTCAAGAATTTTGGAATTACGTAAAACAAGAACGCTAAATAGATCAATGTAAGTATGGAAGAAACGAGAACGATTCTAGTTATCGGAGGGCGCTCCGGAATAGGTAAAGCCCTGGTAGAAATACTGGTAGCTGATGGCCATGAGGTGATTGCAGCTAGTAGAAATATTGAACAGGCCGATCTCCCTTCGGGCGTCAAGAAAATGACTTATGATGCCGTAAATCATGAAAAGCTCCCAGAAGTGCCCGAAAAGCTCGACGGGCTGGCTTATTGTCCCGGCTCTATCAACTTGCAACCTTTTAAACGATTCAGTCTCGACACGCTCCGAGCAGAAATGGAGCTAAATTACCTCGGGGCCGTTAAGGTGCTACACCAGGTAATTGGCAAACTCAAAGCCAGTAAGCGCGGCAGTGCCGTATTCTTTAGCACCGTAGCTGTGCAAATGGGTTTACCATTCCACAGCTCGGTAAGTGCCGGTAAAGGAGCGGTAGAAGGTTTGGTGCGCAGTTTAGCGGCCGAATATGCCCCTTCCGTGCGTTTTAACGCCGTAGCCCCGGCCTTGGTGGACACCCCCATGGCGGAAGGAATGCTCAACAATGACAAGAAACGGGAGTCCAACGCCCAGCGCAATCCCCTCAAGAAAATTGGTACCCCGGAAGACATCGCCGGTATGGCGGCCTTTTTGCTCAGTGACAAGGGCAACTGGATGACCGGCCAGGTGGTAGGCGTAGATGGGGGTATGGGTAGTGTACGTCCCCTTTAAGACCATGGCGGCTTACCAACATTTTGGCGCGGAAGATTTTGCTCAGTGGGAGCGCTTCTTTCGCGCCATGTTTTTTAACTCGGTAGGAGGCTTCAAAAGTGCCAACCTCATAGGCACTCAGGACGAGCAAGGCCGTCACAATCTGGCTACCTTCTTTTCCGTGGTGCACGTAGGGGCCAATCCGCCCTATTTAGGCCTGCTGTTCCGGCCTCAGACCGTAGAGCGCCACACCCTGGAAAACCTGCGGGCTACGCGGACTTTTACCGTCAATTCCATCCAAACCGAGATGCTCCCCGCGGCGCATCAATGTTCGGCTAAATACGATCGCGCTACCTCTGAATTTGAAGCAACCGGGCTTACGCCGGTATTCCTGGACCCCTCGGCTGCACCGGCCGTAGGGGAAAGCGCCGTGCAGATCCTGTGCGAACCGGTAGAAGAACAAAAGCTCCGCACCAATGACACCCTTTTCGTGGTAGGAGCCATCCGGGCGGTTCGTTTGCGAAGCGACCTCTTGCAAGAAGATGGGCTCGTGGCATTGGACAAAGCCGCTACCCTGTGCATCAATTCCTTAGAAAATTATTACTTGCCGTGGCATGAAGCTCATTTGGGCTACGCCCAACCCGAAAACAAAGCGCGCTGACCATGGAAAAAATAAGCATATTCTGGTTTCGCAGAGATTTAAGACTGGAAGACAATCACGGCTTGTATAAAGCGCTGGAAAGCGGCTATCCGGTGCTGCCCTTGTTTATCTTTGACCAAGATATTCTAGCGCCGCTGGAAGATGAACAAGATGCCCGGGTGCAGTTTCTTCACCAGGAGGTACTGGCCCTTAAAAAGGTATTTGAGGAACACGGCGGCAGTTTCTTGGTGCGGTACGGGCGTCCCATGGCGGTTTGGAAAGAGATTTTGGCAGAATATCCCGTGGCAGCAATTTACGCCAACCGGGATTACGATCCTTACGGCCGCTCGCGCGATAAAGCGCTTTACGAAATGGCCCAGGAAAGGGATATTCCTTTCCGGGGTTTTAAAGATCAGGTGATCTTTGATAAGGCAGAAGTAATGAAAGATAACGGGGAGCCCTACGTGGTATTCACCCCCTACATGAAGCGTTACAAGCAACTCATAGAGGACCAGCACCTTGCGGCATTTCCTTCAGAAAAGGGCCTGGACCATCTCCACCAGACCGATCCGCTTTCCGTTCCTTCCCTGGAGGAAATGGGATTTGCTTCTTTTCCCTTTGAATACCCCAGCCGTCGTGTTTCTGATCAAATCATTAAAGAATACCACCAAAAAAGGGACCTTCCGGCGGTTCGGGGCACTTCCCGGCTTAGCCTGCACCTCCGTTTTGGCACCATCAGTATCCGGGGCCTGGCCCAGCGGGCGCGCCGCATCAATCCCAAATTTTTCAACGAATTGATCTGGCGTGATTTTTACCAGGCCATTCTGTACCACTTTCCCCAGTCCCTGGAAAAATCATTTAAGCCGGAATACGACCAAATTGCCTGGGAAAACAACGAGGCGCATTTTACCGCCTGGTGCGCCGGAAAAACGGGCTACCCGCTGGTAGATGCCGGGATGCGCGAGCTTAATGCCACCGGCTATATGCACAACCGGGTGCGCATGGTGGTGGCCAGCTTTCTTACCAAGCATCTGCTCATCGACTGGCGCTGGGGGGAGCGTTATTTTGCTCGTAAACTGCTTGATTACGAGGCGGCCTCCAACGTGGGCGGTTGGCAGTGGGCGGCCGGTAGCGGGGTAGATGCAGCCCCGTATTTCCGTATTTTCAACCCCGCTCGCCAAATCGAACGCTTTGATCCCGATTTGCGCTATGTGCGCCGCTGGGTGTCCGAATACGACACCGCCGATTATCCCGCACCTATCGTAGATCATAAGGCGGCCCGGGAGCGGGCCCTGGAGCGTTATAAAAGCGCGCTTAAATAGTGTCTGTCTATAAAGTCCGCTCTCGCCTATGGCGAGACGCTTGCCCAAAAAATGCTCATTTACCCTAGTAAACTCCGCTTTTTTGGGCTACGCAAGCCTCGTTAGCGAACTTTCTAGGACAGACACTCGACTGTATGGCCAAGCACTAAATAGCCTTAGATTACATTCTACCTTGACCTTTTAAGACGGGGTGTTTTTTGGAGGGCTATCGCCCAAATGTGGTAGCGCTGGCGCTAGCAAACAATAAATTTATGATCCGCTAATATTTAAAAATTTAAAATTATTCCACAGAACTTCGGCCGTTCCCTAAAG